>JBAQGL010000286.1:0-15131 GCA_049287785.1 Candidatus Dormiibacterota bacterium
GCCTCGAGCACCGCGAGCTCGCAGCTCCCCAAGGTCACGATCGCGAGCGGCGCGTGGGCGCGTTGGTCGACGAGTGGAGCCGGCGTGTGCTCGGCGGCGGACGTGTGCTTGCGTGCGAGGCGATCGAGCACCGCCTGGTATTCCTCGGGATACTCGGTATACCCACCCTCGATGGTGTGGCCCGAACCGCGCGTGAAATACGCACCGAGCTCGCTCACGCCCGGAAGCGTGCGCGCCGCAACCGACTCGGCATCCGCCGGTTCGTAGCGGTGGTAGACCTCGAGCTCGCGCAGCTCCGCAGCGTCGAGCACGCGACCACGGTCAGGCACATAGGAATCGTCCCAGGTGAGCGCCGGGCTCACCCAGTCGTTCATGCCGATGTCGAGGTCGGAGAGCACGAACACCGGCGTCTGGAAACGCTCGGCAAGGTCGAAGGCGGTCGCCGCCATCTCGAAGCATTCCGCGGGATGCGCGGGGAACAGCAGGATGTGCTTCGTGTCGCCATGCGACGCATAGGCGCAGGCCAGGATGTCCGCCTGCTGCACGCGTGTGGGCATTCCCGTCGAAGGACCGACGCGTTGCACGTCGAACACCACCGCTGGAATCTCCGCGTAGTAGCCCATGCCGAGCAGCTCCTGCATGAGCGAGATGCCCGGCCCGGACGTCGATGTGAAGGCGCGTGCCCCGGCCCACGATGCGCCGAGGACCATGCCGATCGCGGCCAGCTCGTCCTCCGCCTGCAGCACCAGGTAGTTGTTGCGCCCCGTCTCAGGGTCGCGGCGGAACTTGGCGCAGTACTTGGCAAAAGCGTCCATGAGCGAGGTTGAGGGCGTGATCGGGTACCAGGCCGCGACCGTCGCGCCGGCGTACACACAGCCGAGCGCCGCCGCGGTGTTGCCGTCGATGAGGATTGACCCCTTGGTCGCGTCCATCGCCTCGATCCTGCACGGCAGCGGGTGGTCGAAATGCGAGGTCGCGTAGTCGTGACCCAGCCGGAGTGCCCGCTGGTTCGACTCGCGAAGCCGTTCCTTGCCGGCGAACTGCTCGGTGAGCAGCTGCTTGATCACCTCCATGTCGATGCCGAGCATGGCCACGAGCGCGCCCGCGCAGGCGATGTTCTTCATGAGGATGCGCTCGCGTGGCCCGCGGAACTCGTCGTTGCACATCTCGGCGAGCGGGACGCCGAGGTAGGTCACGTCCTCACGGATGAGGTCGCGATCCAGCGGCCACGACGAGTCGTACATCGTGAATCCGCCGCTGGTCACCTCGGCGATGTCGCGCGCGTAGGTCTGTCCGTTCATCGCCACCATGAGGTCGTACTCACGCGCCCGCGCGACGTGTCCGTCCTTGTTGACGCGGATCTCGTACCACGTGGGCAGGCCCTGGATGTTCGACGGGAAGAGGTTCTTGCCCGACACGGGCACGCCCATGCGGAAGATCGCTCGCATCAGCAGGTTGTTGGCGCTCGACGAGCCGGTGCCGTTGACGTTGGCGAGCTTCAGCGCGAAGTCGTTCACCCTCGAGCGGGTCTGCTGAAGACGCTGCTCCGCCATGTCAGGTCGCCACCGGAACCGCGGTCGACATGGCAAGCGGGATCAGGAGCTCGAACTTCTGCATGTCCCACGCGGCAGTCGGGCAGCGCTCGGCGCAGAGCCCGCAGTGGACGCAGAGATCCTCGTCCTTGACCATGACACGCCCCGTCTGCGGCAGCGCTGCGGAGACGTAGAGGGCCTGGTCGAGGTTCTTCGCCGGCGCCATCAAACGCGTCCGGAGGTCGGCCTCCTCACCGTTCTCGGTGATGGTCAGGCACTGCACCGGGCATATGTCGATGCAAGCGTCGCATTCGATGCAAAGCGGTGCCTGGAACACGGTCTGGATGTCGCAGTTCAGGCAGCGCTGCACCTCGCGCGCGGTCTGCTCGGCGGAGAACCCGACCTCGACCTCAGTGCCGATGCTCTGGAAGCGCCGCGTCAGCTCGACGTGCTGCATCCGCTGGCGCGACGACGGGTTGTAGTCGTTGTGATAGCTCCACTCGGTGAGTCCCATCTTCTGGCTCACCAGGTTGATTCCCTGAGGTGGCCGCACGCTCACCGGGATGGCTTCGCAATGGTTGTGGATCGAGATCGCGGCCTGGTGGCCGTGCTCGACCGCCCAGATGATGTTCTTCGGCCCCATCGCGGAGTCGCCGCCGAAGAAGACACCCGGCAGTGAGGACTGAAAGGTGACCGGGTCAACCACCGGCATGTCCCAGTCGCCGAGCTCGAGACCGAGGTCGCGCTCGATCCAGGGAAACGCGTTCTCCTGGCCGATCGCGAGGATGACGTCATCGCACGGGATCACGACCGTGTCGACGACGGTGGAATGGCGCGCTTGCTCGTCCCATTCCAGACGCTGGAACTCCATGCCGACCAGGGTGCCGTCTTCGATGACGAACCGCGTCGGACCGTGGTTGACGAGGATCTCGACGCCTTCCTCCTCAGCATCCTCGAGCTCCCACGACGAGGCCTTGAAGAACTCGCGGGGACGCCGCGCCATCACCTTGATGTCGGTGCCTCCGAGGCGGAGCGACGAGCGGCAGCAGTCCATCGCCGTATTGCCGACGCCGATGATCAGCACGCGCTTGCCGATTGACTCGGTGTGACCGAAGGCGATCGACTCGAGCCAGTCGATGCCGATGTGGATCCGGTCGCTCTCGTGTCGCCCGGGGATATCGAGGTTCTTGCCTCGCGGCGCTCCGGTCCCGATGAACACAGCGTCGAAGTCCTGCGCCAGCAGCGATCGAAGGCTCGACACCGGCGTGTTGAGGCGCAGGTCGACGCCCATGTCGACGATGGTCGCAATCTCCTCGTCGATGACCTCTGCCGGGAGCCGGAACGCCGGGATGTTGGTTCGCATGAGGCCGCCCGCCTGGTCGTGCTGCTCGAGGATGACCACCTCGTAGCCGAGCGGCATCAGGTCGTTGGCCACGGTGAGCGACGCCGGTCCCGCCCCGACGCAGACGACGCGCCGGCCGGTCTTGGCGGCGGGGATCACCGGAAGACGGTCCGTGAAATCACCACGGAGGTCAGAGGCCACCCGCTTCAGACGGCAGATGGCGACCGGGGCACCGTCGATCCGACTCCGCCGGCACGCGGGCTCGCACGGCCGGTCACAGGTGCGTCCGAGGATTCCCGGGAACACGTTCGACTCGCGGTTGGACATGTAGGCATCCGTGTATCGCCCCTGGGCGATGAGACGGATGTACTCGGGGACGTTGGTGTGGGCCGGGCAGGCCCACTGGCAGTCAACAACCCGATGGAAATAATTCGGGTCCGACGTGTCAGTTGGGTTCACAAGATGGTGTGGATTCCTGGACTTGGGCCGTGGTCCCTACATGGTGACACCGCGGCGTCGGAGTGCGATGTTCGTCGCCATTCCGCGTCCCCTGTGAGACCGCCGATACACTCTCAGCAGATGGGTGATCTTCGCTACGCGGACGCCGGTGTCGATATTGATGAGGGCAACCGCGCCGTCAGCCTGATCCGGCGCACCATCGCCTCGACCCACACCACTCAGGTGCTTGGTGGGATCGGCGCGTTCAGCGGCCTGTTCGCCCTGGACCCGGGATCACCCAACGGCCGGGTCCTCGCCTCGAGCACCGACTCGGTCGGCACCAAGGTCAAGGTCGCGATCGCCACCGGACGACACCGCGGCATCGGTATCGACCTGGTCAACCACTGTGTCAACGACATCCTCTGCTGCGGCGCCGATCCGCTCTTCTTCCTCGACTACTACGCCACCGGCAAGCTCGTGCCCGAGCACCTGGCGGAGCTCATCGAGGGCATCGCCGAGGCCTGCCGGGCCGCGGGGTGCGCGCTGATCGGCGGGGAGACCGCGGAGATGCCGGGGGTGTACGCGCTCGGTGATTACGACATCGCAGGCTTCATTGTCGGCTCCGTCGAGGCGTCGGCGATCATCGACGGCAGCCACGTGCGGGCCGGCGACGTGCTGCTCGCCCTGCCCAGCAGCGGGCTGCACACCAACGGGTACTCACTCGTCCGCCACATCGTCGCCGACCACGAGTTGCAGTGGGCCGACGTCCTCCCGGGCACCGACCGCCCGATGGTCGACCTGCTCCTCGAGCCGCACCGTTCCTACCTGCATGCGATTCGCGAGCTGCGCGCCCTCACCGAGATCCGTGCCATGGCCCACATCACCGGCGGCGGTGTGATCGACAACGTGCCGCGCGTGCTCCCGGAAGGGCTTGCCGCGACCATCGAACGGTCGACCTGGGCGGTTCCGCCGATCTTCACCGCCATCCAGAAGGAGGGCGGGGTCCACCTCGAGGAGATGTGGCGCACCTTCAACATGGGGGTTGGGATGGTGGTGATCGTTCCCCCGGACGTCCCCTCGATCGCCTCAGCTGCCGGCATCCCGGTGTGGCGCATCGGAGAGGTGATTCCACAGTCGGGGACACGGCGGGTCATCCTCAGGTGAGCGAACGTACCCCCATCGGGGTGCTGGTATCGGGAGCGGGGACCAACCTCGAGGCTCTCCTGCGGGCATCCCGGGCGCCCGACTTTCCGGCGCGGGTGGCGCTGGTGGTCTCCAACCGGCGCAGCGCGCGCGCCCTCGAGATCGCACTCGGCTGGGGAGTGCCAGCGGTCGCCCTGCCGCAGGCGGACTTCGGCGGCGATGCGGTTCTACGCGACCGGGAGATCCGCGAGCGCTTCCAGGCGGCCGGCGTGCGCCTCGTCGTCTGCGCCGGGTACGACCGGATCCTGAGCGACGAGTTCGTCGATGCCTACCCGGACGCGATCCTCAACGTGCATCCGTCACTGCTCCCCGCGTTCGCCGGCGGGATGGACGCGGTCGAGCGAGCCCTGGCACGCGGCGTGCGCATCACCGGTTGCACGGTGCAGCTGCTCGAGCGGGGCGAGGCGGACGGCGGGCCGATCGTCCTGCAGGCCGCGGTACCGGTCGAGGCCGATGACGATGCGGCAGCCCTCCGCCGCCGGATCCACGAACGCGAATGGGAGCTGCTGCCGCAGGCGGTGGCACTCTGGTCCACCGGCAGGCTGCAGCGCGACGGCGCTCGCATCCGGGTGCTCCCGGCGCCCGCAACGGCTTCGGTCTGAGCATGCGGGCGCTGCTCTCGGTCAGCGACAAGACCGGTCTGGTCGAGTTCGCACGCGGCCTTGTCGAGCACGGCTACGACCTGGTGGCCACCAGCAGCACCAGCCGCGCGCTCGCCGGCGCGGACATCGAGGTGCAGTCGGTCGCCGACGTTACCGGCTTCCCGGAGATGCTCGACGGTCGCGTCCGGACGCTGCATCCCGCGATCCACGCGGGCATCCTCGCCCGTCGCGACAACCCCGAGCACATGCGCCAGCTCGCCGAGAGCCGTTTCGATCCCATCGACATGGTCGTCTCATCCCTCTACCCGTTCTCGGACACGCTGGCAAGCGGAGCGGATGAGGACACGATTGTCGAGAACATCGACATCGGCGGCCCCACGCTCATCCGTGCCGCCGCCAAGAACCGCGACTCGGTGGCAGTGGTCGTCTCGCCGTCGCAGTACGAGCCGATCCTCGGCGAGCTGCGCGAGCACCGCTCGCTCTCACGGGCGACGCTGCACCGGCTGGCATCGGAGGCGTTCACCCACGTCGCCGCGTACGACACGCAGGTGGCCGCCTGGATGCGCGGCGGCTCCGCTGACGAGGCCCTGCCCCGCGAGCTGACAGTCGGCGGGCCGCGACTGCACGAGCTCCGATACGGGGAGAACCCACACCAGCGAGGCGCCCTCTACGCGGTCCCCGGACCCCCCCGCGGCATGGCCCACGCACGGCAGCTGCAGGGAGCGGCGCTCTCCTTCACCAACTGGCTCGACGTCGACGCCGCGCGAGCGCTGGTGGCCGAGTTCGAGGAACCGGCGGCCTGCGTGATCAAGCACACCAACCCGTGCGGCTTCGCAGTCGGCGAGACGCCGGTTGACGCGTACCGGCGCGCCTACGAGTGCGACCCGCGGTCAGCGTATGGCGGCATCGTCGGGGTCAACCGGCCCATCGACCTCGCCACCGCGATGGCGCTCACCGAGACCTTTCTCGAAGCCGTGGTGTGCCCGGGTCTGGACGACGATGCGGCGGCGCATCTCGCCACCAAGCCCCGGATCCGCGTGCTCGTCGTTGACCGGCCCTCCGGTGCCGAGCCGCTCGACGTTCGCAGCATCGATGGCGGTTTGCTCGTGCAGACCCGCGACCGCGTGATCATCGATCGTTCGACGATGACGGTCGCGAGCGCTCGTCAGCCTGACGAAGCCGAGTGGCGCGAGCTGCTCATCGCCTGGCGGGTCTGCCGCCACGTCAAGTCCAACGCGGTGGTCGTGGTTCGTGACCGCATGGCGGTCGGAGTCGGTGCCGGCCAGATGTCTCGGGTCGAGTCGGCGGAGATTGCGGTGGCTCGAGCCGGTGACCGCGTGGCCGGGGCGGTCTCAGCGTCCGACGCGTTCTTCCCGATGCCCGACGGCCTCGAGACCCTCGGCAATGCCGGGGTGCGCTCGGTCATCCACCCGGGCGGGAGCAAGAACGACTCGAAGGTGACCGAGGCCGCCGATGCCCTGGGCATGGCGGTCGTCCTCACCGGGGAGCGTCACTTCCGTCACTGACCTCCCGAAGCCCGCCTTACCGGCTAGCGGCCGTTGCGCCGCCCGTTCTTGTCGTGCTTCGCCTGGTCCTCGATGCAGAACCTCGCCGTGGGGATCGCCTCGAGCCTGGCCTCGCTGATCGGCTGGCCGCACGCCTCGCAGTTGCCGTACGACCCCAGGTCGACGCGCATGACCGCGGCCTCCAGCTCGGCGAGCTCGAGGTCGGCATGCTGCGCAACGCTGTGGTCGATCTCGAGCCCGATGGTCTCGCTCGCCAGCTCAGCCGGGTGCTGCTCCGCCGACGAGAGCTCGCGCTCGGTCGCCTCCTGGGCATCGGCCGTCAGACGGTTCGCCGCGTGGCGCAACTCGTCGATTCGGGCCCGCTCGGTCAAAAGGCGGGTGCGGACCTCTTCGGTGTTCACGGTCGTGAGTCAACCCCCATATCTGCTGAGAGCGGTCTGGCCCGGGCGCAACGCGTTCGCAATGCGATCACTTTCTGATCGATCGCGGCTCGTCCACTCTCGGCCCGCAGGTTTGCACCCATTCTCCCGATTGGGCCCACGTTAAGCAATGGGTCAGACGGGCTTCGGCGGCGCGAGCCAGAGCACCGCGAGCGGTGGAAGGGTGATCGCGGCCGAATGCGAGAAGGCATGCATGGGTTCGTCCCTGGCCTCCACCGCGCCCAGGTTGCCGATGCCGCTTCCTCCGTAGTGGTCCGAATCCGTGTTGAGCACCTCAGTCCAGTGCCCGGCGATCGGGAGGCCCACCCGGAAGTCGTACCGGACCACGGGGGCGAAGTTGGCGATGCACGCGATCCCAGGGGTTCCGTGGGCGTCGCGCCGGACGAAGCTGAGCACGTTCTGATCCGCGTTCCCGGCATCGATCCACTGGAAGCCGTTCGGGCTCTCGTCGAGCTCCCAGAGCGCCGGAGCCGACGCATAGAGGGCACCGAGGTCGACCATCAGACGTTGCACGCCGGCGTGCGCCGGGTCCTCGAGGAGCCTCCAGTCGAGCTCGGCGTCGTGCGCCCATTCGCGCTCGTCGGCGAGCTCGCCGCCCATGAAGAGGAGTTTCTTGCCCGGGTGCGCCCACATCCAGCCGTAGAGAGCGCGCAGGTTGGCGAATCGTCGCCAGGGATCGCCGGACATCTTGCCGAGCAGCGATCCCTTGAGGTGCACCACCTCGTCGTGGGAGAGCGGGAGGATGAATCGCTCCGACCACGCGTACATGAGCCCGAAGGTCATCTGGTGATGCGCATACCGCCGGTAGACGGGATCCTTGTGCAGATAGTCGAGGGTGTCGTGCATCCACCCCATGTTCCATTTGAAGTCGAAGCCGAGCCCGCCGCCTGCGGTCGACCGGGTCACCCCGGGCCAGGTGGTCGACTCCTCGGCGATGGTCAGCACGCCCGATTGGCGCGCATGGAGGGAGTCGTTCACCTCGCGAAGTAGCGCGATCGCCTCGAGATTTTCCTTGCCCCCATAGATGTTCGGCACCCAGGCGCCCGGCTGCCGCGAGTAGTCGAGGTAGAGCATCGAGGCGACGGCATCGACGCGGAGCCCGTCGACGTGGAACTCCTCGGCCCAGTAGTGGGCGTTGGCAACCAGGAAGTTGCGCACCTGGTTGCGCCCGTAGTTGAAGACGTAGGTGCCCCAGTCGGGCTGCTCGCCACGCCGCGGATCGCCGTGTTCGTAGAGCGGCGTGCCGTCGAACCTGGCGAGCGCCCACCCGTCGCGTGGGAAGTGTGCGGGCACCCAGTCGAGGATCACCCCGATGCCCCGGCGGTGCAGGACGTCGATGAAATGCCTGAGGTCGTCCGGAGAGCCGTGCCGCGCCGTCGGGGCGTAATAACCGGTGACCTGGTAGCCCCAGGAACCGCCGAAGGGATGCTCCATGATCGGCAGCAGCTCGACATGGGTGAAGCCCATGGCGAGGCAATGCTCCGCCAGCGGCTCCGCGATCTCTCGGTAATTGAGAATGCGGTTGTCCGGACCCCGCCGCCAGGAGGCGAGATGGACCTCGTACACGGCGAACGGCGCGTTGTACACCGATGCCCGCGCGCGCCGGCGCATCCAGGCTCCATCACGCCAGTGATGCCCGCTCTGCTCGACCACGCTTGCCGTCCCAGGCGGGTGGTCGGACGCTCGCGCAAGGGGATCGGCCTTGAAGATGCGCATCCCGTCGCCCCGCGTGACCAGGAACTTGTAGCGAATGCCGGGTCCGACCCCGGGGGTGAAGAGCTCCCAGACACCCGAACCCCCCAGCGTGCGCATCGGCCAGGTGCGCGCGTCCCAGAAGTTCGCGTCGCTGACCACGCTGACACCGAGCGCATTCGGCGCCCAGACGCTGAAGGCGGTCCCGGTGACGCCCTGGTGCTCGATGACGCGAGCGCCGAGGACCCGCCAGAGCTGGGTGTGCGTGCCTTCGCCGATCAGATGGAGGTCGAGATCGCCGAGGGTCGGCCAGAACCGGTAGGGGTCCTCCTGCTCCCATTCGCGCTCGTCGTTGCGGAAGCGGATTCGGTACCCCGGCTCGCCGGCCGGGACAGTCGCCTCGAACAAGCCCGCGGCGTTCAGGCGGCGCATCGCGGTGATCCCTTCGGGGCGCGCCACACTCGCGGTGGTCGCCTCCGGGTGGAACGCCCGGATGCGCATGCGGTCGCCGGTGGTGCGCGGGCCGAGCAGCTCATGCGGATCGCGCAGGCGACCGGCGAGCATCTGCTCGACCGCCGACTCGAGCTCGGTCGGCGTCGGATCCTGGACGGTCACGAGTTGGCACCCCGGAGCAGGAAGCGAAGCGGGATCGGCACCCACGCGGGCCGGTGACCCAGCTCGTAGCCGATCTCGTACACAGCCTTCTGCACCTCGAAGGCGCGCCGAAGCACCAGCGACGGTCCCGGCGCGGGCAGGAGCGGCTGGCTGCCGATGGTCTCGAGGTATGCGCTCCAGAAGGCATCGCGATTGGCGTCCGCCCAGGCCTCGCCGTAGCCGCGGAGGATCTCGGCCTCTGGGCTGTCCGGCGCGGTTCGCTCGATGATGGCGGCGGCGGCCGCGTAGTCGAAGGACCGCAGCATGGCGGCGACGTCACGGAGTGGTGAGCTGAGCTGCCGGCGTTCCGCGGGGGTGCGGTCGGGCTCACCCTCGAAGTCGAGGATCACCCACCCGGTGTCGATGCGCAGCAGCTGTCCGAGATGCAGGTCGCCGTGGATCCGGATGAGCCTGCCGCCGGGTGAGAGCCCGCGGATCTGGTCGAATCGGGCGATCACCGCGTTCCTCACGTCGCGCAGGGGATCGAGCGCCGGCTCGTCTCGAGCGAGCAGCCGATCGAGCTCGCCGGTCATGGTGTTCGCCCAGGCGTTCAGCGCCGCCTCGGTCAGCGGCGCGGGGGACATCGCTGTCCCCGGCGCACCCGCCGCGAGCGCGAGGTGCATCTCGGCGATCACCTTGCCGAGCCGCATCGACTCCGCGAGGAACGCCGCATCCTGCTCGTCGACCATCGCCCGGCGTTCCGCCGGGTCCGCATGTCCGATCGACTCGGCATTGGCGTAGAGGTCTCGCAGGGAGGTCAGCGCCAGCGCCCATCCCTCAGTGCTGTTGTGGAGGAAACGCTGCACGAGCACCAGCGGCGCGGGCGGCTCCCCGCCTGACTCCCAGACCGCGCGTCCGATCATCGGTGCGAGGTGCTTGAAGCCGGCGGTCTCGAGAGCGTCGGACATCTCGAGCTCCTGCGACGCTCCCGCCTCGACGCGGCGGAGATGTTTCAGGAAGATGGCGTCACCCACCTCGACCGACGTATTGCTTTGCTCGACCCTCAGATGGCGCACCGACGACAGGCTGCCGGTGTCCAGGTCATCGGGATTCGGGCAGGAGAATCGCATCGTTCCGCTCGTGGTCGGGAGCAGACGCTGTTCGCGCACGGCGTCGAGCAGCCACTCGATGTACGTCGAATCGCCGACCGCGTCGTAGAGCACCATCGGCCGGGTCGCCGCTGTCCACGGGATCATGAAGTCGGGCATGCGCTCGGAGATCGGGTCGCCCACGGGCCGGACGCCGAGCGGGAGCGCGTATCGCGTCGTCCTCCCGTCGGTGAAGGTCACCGCGGTCAGCGTGTGCAAGAGGACCGGCGCGCTCGCGCTGATCACCGCCGCGTCAACAACCGCGGTCGTGCTGATGGTGCGACCTTGGGCACCACCCCATCGCTGCCGCGCGATATACGCGCCGAGCGCTTCCTCGCAGCCTTCGATGCGGTGCTCGCGAAGGATGCCGGTCACGGCGGCGTCGTGGGCGCCCATCACGATGGCACGTCGAGCGTGAACCAGTAGAAGCCATGCGGACCCATGGTCAGCAGGTACGGCAGCTCACCGATGTTCGGAAAGTGAACGCGCCCGAGCATCTCGACAGGAGTCATGCCGGCGTACTTGCGCAGATCGAGCTCAACCGGCTGTGCAAAACGCGAGAGGTTGTTGACGCACAGCACGGTCTGGCCGTTCAGGCTGCGCAGGAATGCGAACACCGACGGGTTGGCGGCGTCGAGTGCCTCGAAGACGCCTTCGCCGAACACCGGGAATCGCTTGCGGACCGCGATGAAGCGGCGCACCCAGTGCAGCATCGACGACTCGTTGCGGCGCTGCGCGCCGACGTTGCATGCCTGGTAGCCGTAGACCGGGTCCATGAGCGGGGGCAGGTAGAGCTGCGCGAAATCAGCCTGGCTGAAGCCGCCATTGCTGTCGGCGGTCCATTGCATGGGAGTGCGCACGCCGTCTCGATCGCCGAGGTACACGTTGTCGCCCATGCCGATCTCGTCCCCGTAATAGAGGATCGGACTGCCCGGCAGCGAGAGGATGAGACCGTGGAACAGTTCCATCTGCCGCCGTCCGTTGTTGAGCAGCGGCGCCAGCCGTCGCCGGATGCCGAGGTTCAGCTTGGCGCGCGGATCCTTGGCATATTCGCCCCACATGTAGTCGCGCTCCTCGTCGGTGACCATCTCGAGCGTGAGCTCATCGTGGTTGCGAAGGAAGATGCCCCACTGACTGTTCGGAGGCAGCGATGGCGTTCGATCGAGGATCTCGGTGATCGGGTAGCGCTGCTCGCGGCGCAGGCCCATGAACATCCGCGGCATCAGGGGAAAGTTGAAGCACATGTGGCACTCGGGACGCTCACGCGAACCGAAATAATCCACCACGTCCTCGGGCCACTGGTTTGCCTCGGCGAGGAGCACCTTGCCTGAGTATTCGGCGTCGATGGTGGCGCGCACCTCGGCGAGAAACGCGTGCGTCTCGGGGAGGTTCTCGCAGTTGGTTCCCTCGCGCTTGAAGAGGTAGGGCACGGCGTCGAGGCGGAACCCGTCCATGCCGAGGTCGAGCCAGAACCGGCAGACGTCGATGATCTCCGCCCGCACCCGCGGGTTGTCGTAGTTCAGGTCGGGTTGATGGCTGAAGAAGCGATGAAAGTAGTACGCGCCCGCGTCATCGTCCCATGTCCAGTTGGACGTCTCGGTGTCGAGAAAGATGATCCGAGCTTCCGTGAACTTATTCTTCGTGTTCGACCAGATGTACCAGTCACGGTACTCACTGTCCGGCGAAGAACGGGCGTTCTTGAACCACGGGTGCTGGTCGCTGGTGTGGTTGATGACCAGGTCCTTGATCACCCGGATGCCGCGGCGGTGTGCCTCCTTGACGAGCGCCGCGACATCCTCGACGCTGCCGTAATCTGCGAGCACGGTCCGGTAATCGGAGATGTCGTAGCCACCATCGCGCAGCGGGCTCTGCTGAAATGGCAGGAGCCAGATGCAGTCGATGCCGAGCCACTCGAGGTACTCGAGCTTGCCGATCAACCCGGCGAAGTCGCCGATGCCGTCGTTGTTCCCGTCGTGAAACGCACGGACGGATAGCTCATAGAACACCGCCTTCTGGAACCAGAGCGGATCCGCGACCAGCGGCGGGTGCGCGATCATCGCGGTGGACGCACGTGCAGGACGTGCGCGGGTTGCCATGCCGGGTCGAGCCGAACGTAGTTCACCGCGCCCTGCCACGTGTATGTCTCTCCTCCGAGCTCATCGTGTACTTCGAACGGCCGGTCCGCGGCGACGCCGAGCGCGCCGAGATCGAGCCAGGTGCTGGCCTCGTGGGCATGATGCGGGTCCAGGTTGACGATGAGGATGATCACATCCTCCTTGTCGGGGGTGGACCGGGACACACAGAGCATCAGGTCGTCGGTCATGTGGTGGAGCCGAAGGGTGCTCAGCTGCGCGATCGCGTCGCGGTGGCCGTTGCGGATCTCGTTGAGCCGCGTGATGAAGGGTGCGATCGATGCGGGGCTCGACCAGTCCCGCGGCCGGAGCTGATACTTCTCCGAGTCGAGGTATTCCTCGCTGCCCTCGCGGACCGCGACGCCCTCGGTGAGCTCGTAGCCGCTGTACATCCCCCACGACGGACAGGTGATCGCGGCCAGCGCAGCGCGCAGCCGGAACGCGGGCGGCCCACCGTACTGCAGGGTCGCGTGGAGGATGTCCGGCGTGTTCACCCAGAAGTTCGGCCGGAACCAGTCGACCAGCTCAGTCTGAGACAGCTCTGTCAAATACTGGCTCAGCTCCCAGACGGTGGTGCGCCACGTGAAGTACGTGTACGACTGGGAGAAACCGATCTTGGCAAGCCGCTGCATCACCGCCGGGCGAACGAAGGCCTCGGCGAGCATGACCACCTCCGGGAACTCGCGACGGATCTCGGCGATCAACCACTCCCAGAAGGGGAACGCCTTGGTGTGCGGATTGTCGACCCGGAATATGCGCACCCCATGGCCGATCCAGAACCGCATGACGTCGCGAAGCGCGAGCCAGAGTCCCGCCGCGTCGTCGCTGTCGAAGTCGAGCGGGTAGATGTCCTGGTACTGCTTGGGCGGATTCTCCGCGTACCGGATCGACCCGTCGGAGCGGTGCCGGAACCACTCCGGGTGCTCCGTGACCCAGGGATGGTCGGGGCTGCACTGCAGCGCAAAGTCGAGCGCGACCTCGAGCCCGGCGGCCTGGGCGGCGGCGACGAGCTCGTCGAAGTCCTCGATGGTGCCGAGGCCCGGGTCGATGGCGGTGTGACCACCGGCGGCCGAACCGATCGCCCAGGGGCTCCCGGGATCCCCCGGCGAGCACTCGGTCGAGTTGTTCGGCCCCTTGCGGTGGGTCACGCCGATGGGGTGGATCGGCGGCAGGTAGAGCACCGAGAAGCCCATCGCCGCGATCGCCGGGAGCCGCCGCTGAGCCGTCTTGAAGGTCCCGCTCCGTGGCGGCACCGCACCCTCCGACCGCGGGAACATCTCGTACCAGGCTGAATACCCGGCAATCTCGCGCTCGACCCAGAGCTGGTAGGGGCCGGCAATGGTGGCGTGGCTCAGATCTGCGGTTCGCCGCATCAATCCCATGGTCGCCTCGCGGGTCGCCAGCTGGACCCGCGTGTCCGGCGAGCTGGCGGCGCCGAGCTTGGCTGCGAGCGCGGTCAGGGCCCGGCGGTCGGACTTGGAGACGGCGGGAAGCTCCGCACGGGCGGCCGCGAGTGCCGCGCCGTCGGCGAGGTCGAGCTCCACGTCGACGCCCGCCTCGAACCGGATGGTGAGGTCGCGAGCGAATCCGCCCCAGACGTCGAGGATGCCGACCACCGCGTAGCTCCATGCACCCAGCCGCCGCGGTTTGATCCAGGCGCCGAACATGTCCTGCGATTCGGCCTCCATGGGTACCTCGGCCATCCCCGACGGCGGCGCGTCGGGAGTGAGCGGCTTGGCGCCCGGCCAGTGCCAGACCCATGCGAGCAGCGGATCGTGCCCGTCCGCGAAGGCTCGTGCCGATACCCGCAACGGCAATCCGCGAGTGGCTTTTGCAGGGAACTCACCGCCGTCGACACTCGGTCGGACGTGCTCGACGACCACTCGCCTCCGATCGCCGAGCAGCCGGTCAGGGACGGGATTGCTCATCGAATTCATCTGCGACTGGTGGCCGCGTCACAAGCTAGCAGACAGGGACCGGGGTCGTAATGGTTCCTCAACCTCGTAATAGTTCCTCAACAAAGAGGCCGTACAGTGCTGTCGAGCCAAAGTGACCCGATACCGTGCCGCACTCGCGACCATCGCCGTGCTCATCGTGGCCGCGGTGCTCTTCACCGTGGTTCGCGACCCGACGCCGCCTGCCACGGCGTCGAGCACCGGCGGGGAGGTGCTGCCGGTCAGCCAGCGCCTCGGCGCGCCGGACTTCACGGGCATCGACGGGTGGCTCAACACCACGCCGCTGACCCTTGCCGACCTCCGGGGCAAGGTCGTGCTGATCGACTTCTGGACCTTCTCGTGCGTCAACTGCGTGCGCACCATCCCGCATCTCAAAGTCCTCTATGACGCCTACAAGAGCCGCGGCCTCGTGATCGTCGGGGTGCACTCCCCGGAGTTCGACTTCGAGGAGGTCCCGGCCAATGTCACCGCCGCAGTGACGCGCCTCGGGATCCCGTGGCCGGTGGCCATCGACAGCCAGATGGCCA
>JBAQGL010000287.1:0-1739 GCA_049287785.1 Candidatus Dormiibacterota bacterium
GCTCCAGACGAGCGCCCGGAGCCGGCGTTGAAGCGGATTCTCATCACCCGGGCGGGCGATTCGCCGTCGACCGCTCTCGAGCGGCACCCTCGGCAGAAACCCGCGGCTGATATCGTGCTCGACGTCACGCGGTCCCGCGAGGCGACCGGATTCCCTCCGGCTCGCGTTTTTCCAGACGGGTTGGAGGAGCAGATTGCCAGCGCAGCGGCCGCCCACGCTCGTCTTTGACCTCGACGGGACCCTGCTCGACGTGTCGGCTCGACACCATCACGTGTACAGCGTTGTCTGCGCATCGTTGGGCGGCGAGCCGCTGGCCCGCACCGACTACTGGCACTTGAAGCGGCAGGCCACAGCCTGTGCGGAGATCCTCGCGCAGAGCGGGCTTCCCGGTGCAGACGTCACCGAGTTCGAGGCGAAGTTCGTCGAGCTCATCGAGCTGCCGGACAGCCTCGGCTTCGACGTCCTGTTTCCCGACACCATCCCGGTGCTGACACGCCTGTCGGCGACCTACCGCTGCACGCTGGTGGCCCTGCGATCCTCACCGACGGCGCTCCGCGCGCAACTCGCGGTGTTTGCACTCACGCCATTCTTCGACACCATCGAAACCGATCCTCCCGGTGTCGATCCGTCGTTCCAAAAGGCCCGGTTGATCCGCCGGACGGTGCCCGACGACGACCCAGGCGTGGTCATCGGCGACACCGAAGCCGACGTTGCGGCCGCCAACGCGCTCGGCTACCTCTCGATCGCCGTGAGTTCCGGTGGCCGCGATCGCGAGATCCTCGAGCGTGAGCATCCTGGATACCTCGTCGACAGCATCGGCGACGTCGAGGATGCGCTGCGGCGCGAGAAACTTCTTTGAGATGACGGCGCGGGCAGACGGCGAGGCGCCGTTCGGCGTGCTCATGCACCGGCAACTCAAGCTTATCCATCAGATGCTCCGCAGTGACCTCGGGGTGTGCCGGGACCTTGCCATCGAGGCCGCGGCGGGCGCACCCGCGGCGGACATCGCCGGGCGGATCGAGGCGTTGCAAACCCGTAGTCCCATATGGACTTTGCAGGTGAACTGCCTCTACCACTGCAGGGTTGTGCATATGCACCACGGGCACGAGGACGCCGACATGTTCCCTGCGTTGCGCCGGTCCAACCCGGACCTCACCGCAGTCGTGGACAAGCTCGAGGCGGATCATCGGGCGATCTCCGCGCTGCTCGATGAGGTTGAGGATTCGGCGAAGCTCCTCGACGACGAGGCGCTGAACCCGGCTCGTGAACGCCTGGTCACGGCACTGGGGCGTCTCGAAGAGGATCTCCTCGCCCACCTCGCCTTCGAGGAGGAGTCGATCGCATCGACGATGCGCCGCTGGGAACAGTGGCCCTAGGCCTCGACTGGTGGGCGCCCTGCGAGGATCTGACGGCGCAGTGCTTTGAGCGTGGCGACGAAAATCTCTGAGAAGGTCGGGAACGGCTGGATGGTGTCGCGCAGCACGTCGAGCGTTACGCGGGCTCGAACGGCCAGCGTGGCCTGTTGGAGCCACTCGCCTGCCTCGGGCCCCAGAGCGTAGGCTCCCGTCAGCCGGTCGCCATCGCTCAGGAGGGTCAGGAAGCCGTTGGATTGGGTGCGGGTGTACGTGGCCGTCTTGGCCACCTCGGAGAGTGCTGTCGTGGCGGTGAACCGGGCGTCGCTCGCGCCCACCGAAGCAGCTTGCGGGTCCGTGTAGACGACAGAGGGCATGGCCTCATAG
>JBAQGL010000288.1:0-2533 GCA_049287785.1 Candidatus Dormiibacterota bacterium
CGGCCGAGCCCTGGTGTTGAGCGATTCCGCGATTGCCGTCATGACGGTACCCCCGCAGCTGGACTCTTGCGTGACTTGCTCTCGGTCTCCGGAGCCGTCTCGGTGACGTGACCGGTCACCGCCAGGAAAACGTCGTCAAGCGAAGGCCGGTGCAGCGCCAGGTCCTCGGTCACGACACCAGCGGCATCCAGGCGCCGCACGCCTTCGACGAGCGCCGTCGAGCCGCGGCTTCCGACTGCAACCTTGACGCGCTTCGTCGCCGCCTCGACGGTGGGGGCGGCGTCCGAAAGTCCGGCGACGGCACGGACCGCGTCGTCGAGCCGGCTGCGGTCCGGCACCGTGAATTCGAGGAGGTCGCCGCCGACCTGGTCCTTGAGCTGGTTCGGCGTCCCCGAGGCGATCACCTGGCCGTGGTCGACGACGACGATCGTGTTCGCGAGCTCGTCGGCTTCGTCGAGGTACTGCGTCGTCAGCAGCAGCGTGGTGCCTCGGCCCACCAGCTCACGGATGATGTCCCACATGCCGAGGCGCCCATACGGATCGAGACCGGTGGTCGGCTCGTCGAGAAAGAGCACGGACGGCTCCGCGACCAGGCTTGCAGCCAGATCCAGGCGCCGCTGCATTCCGCCCGAATAGGTCTTCGCCGGACGGTCGGCGGCGTCCGCGATGTCGAATCGCTCGAGCAGCTCAGCGGCGCGGCCCCGTACGCCGGCACGCGGCATGTGGTTGAGACGGCCCATGATCTCGAGGTTCTCGCGCCCGGTCAGCTCGAGCTGGATGGCGGTCGACTGCCCGGCGAGGCCGATCCTGCGCCGCACGGCGGCGGCGTCTCGGACCACGTCGTAGCCTTCGATGATGACCCGGCCCGAATCCGGATGCAGCAGCGTGGTCAGGACGCGAACCGCGGTGGTCTTGCCGGCCCCGTTGGGTCCGAGCATGCCGAGAACACTGCCGCGAGGGACTGCGAAGTCGATCCCGCGGAGCGCATGCACCTTCCCGAAGGATTTGTGCAGCGCGGAGACCTCGATGGCGAAATCGGGGTTGGTGACAGTCATGGACGCACGAGGATAGGGCAAGCGGGCCGAACCGCCACCTGACGCTTCGAGTGCGGGGCTAGTCAAGATTCGCAACCCGCATCACGAGGGCGACGACGTCGGGCGCGACGTCGACGGGCTCCGCGTCTGCGCCGGCGAATGCATCGATGAAGGCGAACCCGCTGAGCACGTGGATGGCGTGGACAATGCCGGGATCAGCGGCACCGTGGTGCCCGGCCTCCGCGACGCGACCAAGCAGCACGCTGACGCCCTGGAGCCTGCGCGTGTCTCGTTCGGACGTCCCCAGGGCGTTTCGACCCAGGACCACCATCGCGTGAAGGCGTCTCAGGAGCAGGCGGTGCGTGGAGTAGAAACCGCAGAAGATCTCCACGAACCGCTCCAGCGCACGTATTGGGTCGGTCAGACCAAAGGCCTCCGGGAGCCGGGTCAGCCCCCCGGACTCGGCGAGGTCGTCGAAGATCGCCTCAACGAGCGCCTCGCGACCGCCAAAACGGTCGTAAACGGTGACGCGAGCGACCCCCGCCTCTCGTGCCACGGCCTCGAGGGTGAAGGCATCGCTGCCGATCAGCACCCGTTCGGCGGCGACGATGATCCTGCTGCGCGTCGCGTCCATATCGGCGCGACGCTGCTTGAGTTCGTAGGGTCGGCGGCTCATGCTTGCATTTCAGCTTACACCGTGTATGCTGTAAAGCGTGACCCGATATCCGACTCCGACCCACGGTGAGGAACGCTGATGACCCTGTATGCCTTCGCCTTGTTCATCCACATCGTCGGCTCGCTGCTCCTGTGCACGGCGTTCACCGCCGAGGGAATCGGCCTTCTTCAGCTCCGGGGTGCCGCCACCGACTCGGCTGTCCGGCAGTGGGAAGGAATCCTGGGCCTTGGGCGGGTATTCGGCCCCGCGTCGGTGGTCACGATCCTCGCCACAGGGCTGTACATGATGATCTCGTCGTGGGGGTGGGTTCCGTGGATCGCGGTCGGACTGTTCGCCTGGGTGCTCATCGCGGTGCTCGGGGCGGTCAACGGCATCCGCCTCAGCCTTGCGATCCGGCAGCTGCCGGCCGGCACCGCGCCGGGCACGAGCCTTCAGAGTCCGGCTTTCGTCATCTCCTGGGTGACCCGGCTTTCCATCGCGGTCGGCATCGTGTTTCTCATGACCAACAAGCCCGACCTCCTTGCGGCGCTGCTCAGCATCGTCATCACCGCAGCAGTCGGCGTCGCGGCAGGCGTTGCGATGACCCGCAGGGGCGCCACTCGTTCCCCGGCCATGTGACATTCTCACTGGGTGGCGTATCACGTCTCGGCTGACGAGTTCGAGCGCATCGCCGCCGAGGCGCTCGAGACCATCCCGGCGGCGCTCCGAGCGCAGATGGACGCTGACAATCTGCTCATCACCATCCAGCAGGACGCGACCGAGGATGATCGGGGAGGGGGGATCGACGAGCGTGTGCTCGGTTATTTCCAGGGCAGCACCGAGT
>JBAQGL010000289.1:0-5146 GCA_049287785.1 Candidatus Dormiibacterota bacterium
GCATGACTCCCCTGCTGCCCGGGACGCCGGCAACGGCCGCGAGTACCTCGTCGTGTGCGTCGCGGTCGTGGATGAGCACCGGCTTACCGGCGTCGCGGGCGAGCTCGAGCATCATGCGAAACGAACGCTCCTGGATGCCGAGGGGCACCTCGTGATACCCGGGGCGGAAGTAGAGATCGAGCCCAACCTCCCCCACCGCGACCGCCTTCGGATGGCGGAGCAGGTCGGACAGCGCACCGAGCTCCGCGGCGTCTGGCGCTGCCTTCTCATGAGGATGCCAGCCGCAGGTGAAGTAGACGCCGTCGTGCCCCTCGGCGATCCGCCGGTTGTGATCCGAATCCTCCAGGTTGAGGCCGACGGAGACGATCTCGTCGACGCCGGCGGCGAGCGCGCCCTCGAGCGCCTGCGTGAGCAACCCCCGCTCCTCGAGCAGCACCAGGTGACAGTGGGTGTCGACGAGCGGCGGCAGGTGCTCGCTCATCGCATTGATCCGATCACCACGGTGCACTCGCCGCGCGGCGGCCGCGCGGTGAACTCCTCGACGAGTGAGGCGGCGGTGCCGCGGTGCAACGTCTCATGGAGCTTGGTCAGCTCGCGCGCCACCACGAGCGGCCGCTCGCCGAGAACGGGCGTGGCCAGCCGCAGGGTCTTGGTGATGCGCATCGGCGACTCGAAGAATGCGATGGTGCGATCCTCGCGCAGCGCCTCATCGAGGACGCGCAGGAGCTTCCCCGCGGTGCGCGGCAGGAACCCGAGAAAGCAGAAGGCGCTCGCCGGGAAGCCGCTCGATGCGAGCGCCGCGGTGATGGCCGACGCGCCCGGGATCGGCGTCACGCGATGGCCGCCATCGAGCGCGGCGCGCACCAGCAGCGCCCCGGGATCACTCAGCACGGGCGTCCCTGCATCCGTGCAGAGCGCGAGCGTCTCCCCACGTTCGAGCCGTTCGAGGAGCTTCGGCACGCGGCGCCGCTCGTCGAATGCGGGGAGCGACAGCACGGGTTTGTGGATGTCGTGTGCGCTGAGCAGCACCTTGGTACGGCGCGAATCCTCGGCGATGACGGCGTCGCATTCGCGCAGCACGCGGACCGCACGCAACGTGATGTCCTCGAGGTTGCCGATCGGTGTCGCGACGACGGCCAGGGTTCCGGTTGGTTCGCTCATCGACCCCAGTCCCGCGGATAACGAAACTCCCGGTCGATGGTGCGGTTGCTCAACTTGGCGATCACCGGCGGACGCCGTTTGTACTGACTGCCGCGCACACGCGCCACGATCGAGTCGACATCGCCGGTGTCGAAGCCGAGCGCGATGACCTCTGCCCTGCTCCGCCGTTCGTCGACGAGCAGGTTGAGCACGCGATCGACCACCGCATAGCGCATCCCCAGCTCGTCCTCGTCCGATTGCCCAACCCACAGGTCGGCGCTCGGCGCCTTGGTGAGCACGCTGTGGGGCAGCTCGAGCGCGCGTGCGAGCTCGTACACCTGCGTCTTGTAGAGGTCACCGATCGGATTCAGCGCGCTCGCCATGTCGCCGAAGAGCGTGCCGTACCCGAGCAGCAACTCCGTCTTGTTGGAGGTGCCGAGGACGAGCGCGCGCTCCGCCATCGAATGGTCGTAGAGGATCGACATGCGCTCGCGGGCCATCTTGTTGCCCCTGCGGGTTCGATCCGCCTCGGGGAAACGATCGAAGTACGCGTCCACCTGGGCGGTGATGTCGATGATCTTCGCCGCGATGCCGAGGCTGTCGCACACGGCGAGCGCGTCGATCTGCGACTGCGGATCGCTGCTTCGGTAGGGCATGAAGACCGCGACCACGTTGTCCGCTCCAAGCGACGACACCGCGAGCGCGGTGACCAGCGAGGAGTCGACACCACCCGAGAGCCCGACGATGACGCGCTCGAACCCCACCTTGCGAACGCCGTCGGCGATGAAGCCGCGGAGCCGCTCGATGACGAAGGCGGCGTCAACCGCGAGTGTGCCGGCGTCGGAGTCGATCGGTCTCGGCGTCGTTGACATCGTCTCGTTCGTCGCGGA
The DNA here is from genome assembly GCA_049287785.1 of Candidatus Dormiibacterota bacterium. Taxonomy (GTDB): domain Bacteria; phylum Chloroflexota; class Dormibacteria; order Aeolococcales; family Aeolococcaceae; genus Palsa-851. The sequence continues at coordinate 2,031 of JBAQGL010000289.1, forward strand.
GCAGTGGATAGGCAACGCGCGCGCGCCGGAGTGCGCTGCGCTCCAGGCTGTGGAAGAGCACCGACTCCTGGGCTCCGGGTACCTCGGCGACCACGCTCCCCACCGGGTCGACCACGCGCGAACCTCCCCAGAAGCCGACTCCGTCCTCGAACCCTGACCGGTTGCAGTACAGGACATAGGTTGTGAAGAGCTGTGCGTAGGTGCGGGTCATCACGTCATAGCTGCTCGCCGTGCCGACCGCATCACCCTGCAGGAGGCCCCGGCCCGGCGACGCCGACGGGCAGATGATGAGGTCCACGCCCTGGCGCGCCAGCAGTGCCGCCGCCGTCGGGTGCCAGAGGTCCTCGCAGATGAGGATGCCCGCGCGCCACCGATGTCCGGTGCGATCGCCGAGCGGCGCCTCGAAGGCGCGGAATCGGTCCCCGGCGGCGACATAGCGCTGCTCGTCGAAGAGGCCGTAGGTCGGCAGGTACACCTTGCGGTGCACGTGCACCACCTCGCCGCCGCTGATGTAGACGCATGCGTTGTAGAAGCGATGCGCGTCGCTCTCGAGGATCAGCCCCGCGACGAGGTCAATTCCGCCGTCTCGGGATGCGTCCCGGAGCGCATGGATCTCCGGTGAGTCGATCCGCATGGCGACGTCCGGGACCTGGTCCTTGAGGAAGTACCCGGTGAGCGAGAGCTCGGGAAAGACCACGAGGCCCGCGCTCGAGGCCGCGGCTGCGGAGATGATCGTGAGATGGGATGCGAGGTTGGCGGCCACGTCGCCGAGGCGCGGATAGAGCTGGGCGAGCGCGACGCTCACCGACCCAGCCGGAGCTGATGCCGGCGCCGCCTCCGGCGATGGGCGATCAGCGGTCGCGCCGGGCAGCGTCTCCTGCGCCGGGATCACGCCGGTTCGAGATCGTTCGAGGACCATCCCACTGATTCTCCCACGGTATCGGGCAACGCTCCCGAGTTCACGAACGCCTCGACCATGGCGGGGACGCGATCGAACGCCGTCACCGCCATCGGAGCGGGAGGCAAGGCGTGCAGGAACCCGAGCCCGTACTGGCGGGTGCGCAGGCGCGGGTCGCAGAGCACCACCGCGCCGCGATCCGACGCGCTCCGGATGAGACGCCCGAACCCCTGACGAAGCCGGATGATCGCCACCGGGAGGATGTATTCGCCGAACGGGTCGCGGAGCCGTTCGGAGCGGGCGCGGACCAGCGGGTCGGTCGGCACCGGAAACGGCAGCTTGTCGATGATCACGCAGCGCAGCCGGTCGCCCGGGATATCGACACCCTCCCAGAAGCTGCTGGTGGCCAGCAGGACGGTGCGAGGATCGGCGAGGAAGCTCTGCAGGATCTGGCGTCGGGTGCCGTCGAGCCCCTGGGCGAGGCTGGCGATCCCGCGCGTATCGAGACGTTCCTGGAGCAGGGCCCAGACGCGCTTGAGAGGACCGTAGCTCGTGAAGAGCACGAGGGTGTGCCCGCCGAGGCGGCCGGCGATGGCGTCGATGAGCGCGGTCATCTGCAGGTCGTGCGCGGGGTCGTCGTAGGCGGTCGCATCCTCCGGCAGGATGCAGATGGCCTGGCGCAGGTAATCGAACGGAGAGGGCAGGGTCAGCTCCTCGGTCGTAGCTCCGATCCCCACCCGGTTTCGGATGAAATCGAAGCTTCCCCCCACCGACAGTGTCGCCGAGGTGAGGATCACCGATTCAGCCGGGTCGAAGACAGTCTCGGCGAGGGGAACCGAGACGTCCACCGGCGCCTCGTGAAGCTCGGCCTGTTCGCCGCGCATCTCGATCCAGGCGACCATGCCCTCACGCGGCCGGATGATCACGTGGTCCACGGCTGCGGCGAGGCCGGCGAGGGCGACCGCGGCATGCTCGAGCTCGTCCTCGGCACGATCCGGCTGCGGCAACAGGTCCGCCTGCACCCCGGCCGGCGAGCCCGCCGCGAGCAGTCCCGCGGTGCGCTGGAACACGCCTGCGGCATGGACGGCCGACCGCTCGACGAAGCCGAATCCAGGGTCGCCGCGGATCGCTTCGGAGAGCCCGATCCGGCCGTTGCCGGCATGCTCGCCACCGAGCCGGGCCGACATGAATCCCTTGGCGTCGCCGAAGAGACGCTGCCCCGCCTCGCGGCATCGCTCGAGATCGGCGCCCAGTGGCGTGTCGGGGCGGGCAGGGATGCGATCGAGGATGAGCGTCAGATCAGCGAGGCGCACCGCGATACCGAGCTGCTCCGTGGCGACCGACTCGAGCTGGTGGGCCTCATCGATGACCAGTGCCTCGAAGGGGCCGAGCACCTGACCCTGGCGCTCGGTTCCGGCAAGAAGGAGCGCGTGGTTCGTGACAACAATGGCTGCATCTGCGGCGCCGCGCCGAGCGCCGACCATGTAGCAGCGCGCATTGGGCCAGTTGGCACACGCCGGCCCGAGGCAGTCGGTCACATCCGACGCGATCCGCCGCCAGAGCTGCTCCTCATCACCGGCGAGGAAGACCTCGGACCGGTCGCCGCTGGTTGTGGTGGCGAGCCAGACGAGCATCTTCAACTTGAATCGGATCGACACGAGGTCGGGCTCCCGTCCAACGAAATCGGAGGTGGCGAGGAATCGCTGCCACCTGCGCAGGCTCAGGTAGTGATTGCGCCCCTTGAGCACCGCAACCGATACCGGATCGTCGAGCAGTGCGGCGACGGCGGGCAGGTCCCGATCGGCGAGCTGTTCCTGGAGATTGACCGTATGGGTCGCGACCACCGCGCGCTTGCCGGTACGCGAGGCCCAGAGCGCCAGTGGGGTGAGGTAGGCCAGCGACTTGCCGACCCCGGTGCCCGCTTCGACCATGAGGCGCCGCTTCCGCTCCAGCGTCTGACCGATCGCCATCGCCATCTGCACCTGTGCCTCGCGATACTCGTAGCGCTCGCTTGCCGCGAGCGGGCCCTGGGGGCCGAGCAGGTCGGCGGCAGCCTCGCCGACACTCCGCCGGTCAGCTGCGACACCGTGCCGGGGCGGAGGGGTCTCCTCCGCCCGTCCGGGAACCGCTGGCACCACCGGTGGCGCGGCGACCGCCGCACGGTCGATCGGCGCAACCGCCTCCAGACCGGGTCGGACCAGGACATCGTTCAGAAACG
>JBAQGL010000290.1:0-2445 GCA_049287785.1 Candidatus Dormiibacterota bacterium
CGGCCCTCGACTCGGTCGCATGGCGGGGCATCATGCCCGGGCTGGAACGTACCCGTGCGCTGCTCGCGGCTCTCGGCAATCCCCACGCCGGCCTCCGAGGAGCGCTGGTCGCCGGCACCAACGGCAAGGGATCGGTGTGCGCCACCGTCGATTCCGTCTGCCGCGCCGCCGGGTATCGGTCGGTGCTGCTCACCAGCCCGCACCTCGTCTCGTACACCGAGCGGATCGTGCGTAACGGCGTACCGATCAGCGAGACGGAATTCGGGGCGCTCGTCTCACGCGTCTGGGAGGCAGCCGAGCCGCTCCCCGAGGAGCTGCAGCCGACGGGGTTCGAGGTCCTCACGGCAGCCGGGATCCTCGCCGCGCGCGAGGCGGACGCCGAGGTGCTGGTCTGTGAGGTCGGTCTCGGTGGCCGGCTCGACAGCACCAACGTCCTCGACCTCGGGGTCGCGGCCGTGACCAATGTCGCGCTCGATCACCAGGACCTGCTCGGGGAGACGATCCCGGAGATCGCGCGCGAGAAGGCCGCGATCATCAAGCCCGGCAACCGGGCGGTGACCGGCGCGTCCGAGCCCGGGCTCAGCGAGGTTCGAGCCCGAGCCGCACTGGTCGGCGCCGTGCTCACCGTGGTCGGAGCCGACGTGCCGTTCACCGGAAGGTCCGCAGGGATGGGCGGCGTCGCCGTCGACTCCGTCTTCAACGGCCGCCCGATCTCGGTGCACGCTCCGCTGCGCGGTGCGTTTCAGGTCGCCAACATCGCCACCGCGGTGGCGGTCTGCGAGGCGCTGCGTGGGACCGGCTTCGCCCTGGACGCGGACGCAGTCGTCCGCGGCTGCGCGAGCGTGCGCTGGCCGGGACGCATGGACTGGATCGACGGCGAGCCGCCACTGCTCATCGATGGCGCCCACAACCCTGCGGGCATGGCTGCCATGGTCACCTCGGCTCGCGAGCTGATCGGCCGCCGGCGTTGCGTGGCGATCTTCGCCGCGATGCGCAACAAGGACGTCGAATCCATGGCGGCCGGGCTCAGCGAGCTCACGCGCGAGATCCTGGTCACCGCTCCGGCGGTTGAGCGGGCAACGCCGCCTGCCGACCTCGCCCGACTGTTCGATCCGCCCGCGGAAGTCGCCGCCGACGTGAAGACCGCCCTGGATCGCGCCCGCCGGCTTGCGGGACGCGATGGCGCGGTGGTGGTGTGCGGGTCGCTCTACCTCGCCGGCGAGGTGCTCGAGCTACTCGGCGTCTGAGCGGGTCAGACGGCGGCGAGAACGGCCTGGAGCTTGGCCTCGAGCGATTGCTTGGGCTGGTAGCCGACGATGCGCTCCTCGGCCTTGCCGCCCTTGAAGATCATCAGGGTCGGAATGCTCATGATCCCGAACATGCCAGGCGTGATCGGATTGGCATCGACGTCGACCTTGGCGACCTTGACCTGACCGTCGTACTGGGTTGCGAACTCCTCGACGATCGGGGCGATCATCTTGCAGGGGGTGCACCACGAGGCCCAGAAGTCCACAAGGACTGGCAAATCCGAGTCCAGCACCTCTTCCTTGAAGGTGGTGTCGGTAACAGTGACGGGGTGGGACATGTGGGTCTCCTGGTTTTGGGGCAGCCGCTGATCCATCGTACTCAACTGGCGGCGTCAGTCGAAGCGGGTTTCTTTGTGGGGGTTGACGAGGTATCGGACGTGGCGGTTTTCGTTTCGGACTTGGACGTGTCGGTCTTGGTGCCGTTGTCCGTCTTGGCGCCGTTGGAGGCGCTCTTCGACTCGCCGCCGTCCGAGGTGATTGACGACGAGGCGGCGCCGCGACTGTCGGTCTTGTAGAAGCCCGAGCCTTTGAAGACGATGCCCGCCGGGAAGAACTGTCTCGTGGCGGGTGCACCGCACTTCGGACAGGGAGCGCCGGGGTCATCGCGCATCGACTGCCAGACCTCGAACTCAGTCGAGCACTGTGGGCAGCGATATCCGTACGTTGGCAATCAAAGGTTCCCTGTTCGCGGTTGAACGTTTCAACTCTACCCGCTGGCGGCCTCGGGTCAAACACGCCGAGGTCACAGCCGCGCGGTCAGACCTCGAAGAGCACCAGCCCCGTCGGCACCTTCGGGTAGAAGTACGTCGACTTCTGCGGCATCGTCTCGCCGGCGTCGGCAACCGCGATCACATCCCCGGCGCTCACCGGTGACACGCCGAAGGCGAGGATCGCCTCACCGCTTCGCACCGCCGCGTCGAGCCCGTCGGGGTCGCGCGTGTAGGTCAGCGCGCCGCTGCTGATCATGTCGCGCGTCACGCCGGCCGGTTCGAGCACCTCGGTTTCGAGCACCGCGACATCGAGCCGGTCACGCGGCGACCCGACGGCACTCCGCGGCCGACGGAGCACCGCGGCACCGTCAGGGGCGACCACGGCGAACGCGTGGTGGGAGTCCCGCATCGCCGAGGCTGCCGCGATC
>JBAQGL010000291.1:0-4514 GCA_049287785.1 Candidatus Dormiibacterota bacterium
CGTTCCGCCGACCACGACGTCGATGACCAGCGGCCCGTCGATGGCGCTGACGTCCCCTCCGGCAACCGCACACCCGGCGGCCGTCGCGGCGGCGCAGAGACCGCGCTGGATCTCGAGGACGTCCTCGAAGCCCGTTGTCGACGGCGCGCACAGCGTGGCCGAGCACCACACCGGCGTGGCACCCATGCCGGCGAGATCGGACAGGGCGACGGTCAATGCGCGAGCCCCGAGCCGGCGAGGCGTGATCCACCAACGGCGAAAATCGACGCCCTCGACCAGGGCATCCTGGCTCACCGCCAGGTCGAGCCCCGGCGCGGGCGACCAGACCGCCGCATCGTCTCCCGAGCCGATCGCCAGCGTCGCTGGCGAGGCCCTGGCGATCTCGACGAGCGCCTGCAGCAGGGCCCGCTCGCCGACCTCCGCGAGGGTCGGGCCCCCCTGATCGAAGGCTCGTTCGGGTGTCCGATGTTGATCCAACGTCACACGTCCGCAATATACGTGGCGTGCCCGCGGGGTACGGTGGCCCGCGAATGTCCGGCTTGCGCTCGGACCCCCCGTGTCGCTATGGTGCCGCGGGGACGTACCGACCGATGCCTGGTTCGGGCACCAGCCGCAGAGATCACGGAGGACGCCTATTTTGACGTGGAGCCGGAAGGTGGCCCTGACCGTGGCAGGCGTCATCACCCTTCTGGCCACCGGACTCGGGACCATCCCAGACATTCAGGCAAACGGCGCGCATGCGCCGAGCTCCGCGATCGCAGCGCTGCAGGCGCGGCGCGCGCAACTCATCGCAGAGCTCGCCGCGATGCAACCGAGCATCAGCGCTGCGGGTGGATCCGTCAATTCGGCGGAATCGTTGTTCAACGCCCAGCAAACACGGGTGTTGAACGAGCGCAAGCAGCTCGCGAAGCTGAACGCGATGCTGCTGTCGTTGAGCAGCCAGCTCAACAGCAACAGCGCCACCGCCATGCAGGACAAGGCACAGCTGGCGGGGATCACGCGCGCGACCTACGAAACCAGCGGCAACAACCAGGTGCTCGCAGCGGTGCTGAGCGCCGGCTCCTTCAATCAGGCGATCGACGACCTGAAGGCGGCGAACCAGGTCTCACAACAGGTTCTCAACCTCGTCGAGCGTCTTTCCGCGGCCAACCACGCGATGGTCGCCGAGCAGAATTCCATCCGTGGTGATGCAGTGTCGGCGCAGCAGCTCGAGGGACAGCTCGCCGCGCAGAGTGACCGTTTCCTCACCTTGCTCGAGGATCGCAACACGGTGTTCTCCGGACTCAAGGGACCGGCCCGGCAGATCGCCGGAGAGATCGCCAACATCGACAACCAGATCGCCGCTCTCGAAGCCGGCCCCCGCATCGCGTCGGGGTCCTGCGGCAACCACTTCGCGTACGGGTTCTGCACGTACTACGTCGCAACCCGTCGTTGCGTCCCATGGCTCGGCAATGCGGGCAGCTGGTACATCGCCGCACGGCAGATGGGATACCAGGAAGGCCGCACGCCGGTCGCCGGCGCGATCGTCGTGTTCTGGCCGGGCGTCGACGGCGTCAGCTCCGAGGGACACGTCGCCTATGTGGAGGCGGTCGGACCCGCGGCGGGAATCCCCGCGGGGGACTTCAAGCTCTCGGAGATGAACTTCGCCGGCTGGAACCGCGTCGACTACCGGGTGATCAGCAACACGGCCGGCGACATCGAGGGTTTCATCTACGGGCAGTAGCCGCCTCGAGCGCCTGTCGCAGGAGCTCCTGGGCCGCCGGTAGGGTTTCGATCAGGTCGGACGCGAGCGCTCCAGCGCGTCCTCGCCGAGCCTGGACCATGAGCCCCGCCTGGGCGTGAATGGTCACCCCGGCGATCGCGGCGTCGCGCGCCGGCAGTCCCTGGGCAAGGAGCGAGCCGATCAAGCCGGCCAGCACGTCACCGGTCCCGCCCGTCGCGAGGGCCACAACGTGATGCGTGTCGATGTGCGCGGGCTCGCCCGACGCGGCCACGACGGTCTCAGCCCCCTTGAGGACGACCACCACACCGTGCTCCTGTGCGTAGCGTTCGGCGGTCCCGACGCGATCCGCCTGCACTGTCGTGGTGTCGGTGCCCGCGAGGCGGGCCATCTCCGCCGGGTGCGGGGTGACGACGATCGCCTGGCCGCCGAGCTTCAGATCGAACCCCGACGTCGCCACGATGTTCAGCGCGTCGGCGTCGACCACGGCCGGACAGGGCAATCCGACCAGCAGCTCGCCGAGCGCGCTGACCGTTTCGGGCGAGCGCCCGAGGCCCGGCCCGATCACCAGCGCGTCGGCGCCGCGGAGCCGCTCTCGCACGGTGGCGACCGCGTCCGGGTGCAGCACCCCGGTGCCCGCGTCGGGCAGTGGTGTCGGCATCACCTCGAGACACCCGGCGGCGACGATCGAATGGATCGCCTTGGGGACGCAGACCTCGACGAGACCGGCACCGCCGCGCGCCGCTCCCATCGCGGCGAGACGCGGCGCGCCGGTGAAGCCCTTCGACCCGGCGACGACCACCACCCTGCCGAAGGTGCCCTTGTGTCCGTCCTCGGGGCGATCGGCGAGCACGAGGTCAACGGGCGGCACCGGCAGCTCGCGCCGCCGGCTGCGGATGTGGTTCACGGCCACCGCGATGGCGAGACCGCCGTCGTGCGTCAACGACAGTGCGATCTGCGTCTCCTCACCACGAATGTGCACGCGCGGCGGGCCCCCGCGGCGCCGGACCACCTCGATGTCGCGGTACGCGGGCATCGCCAGTCCCGACGACGAGCACAGCTTCTTCACCGCCTCCTTGGCGGCCCACCGGCTCGCCCATCGTTCCGGCTTACGACCGCTGTACCGCTGCTCACCCTCGGTGAAGATCCGTTGCGCAAAGCGAGGATGGCGCTCCATCGCGGCCGCGATGCGATCCACAACGGTCACATCGACCCCGACCACCATCGTCATCCGACGACTATTCCACAGTCACCGACTTGGCGAGGTTGCGCGGCTGGTCGACGTCGCAGCCGCGCTGCACCGCGACGTGGTACGCGAACAGCTGCAGCGGCACGACGTTGAGCAGCGGCGAAAGGACTTCCGAGCACGCGGGCACCGGGACAGGCGTGGCGAACCCGGCGTCGAACGGATCCTCGCCCTCGGTGACGAGCGCGATCACCGGCGCGTCGCGCGAATGCACCTCCTGCACGTTGCTCACCATCTTGGGCAGCGTCGCCGACCGCGTCGCGATGGCGATCACCGGAACGTTGGGCTCCAGCAGCGCGATCGGACCGTGCTTCAGCTCACCGGCGGCATATCCCTCGGCGTGCACGTAGGAGATCTCCTTGAGCTTGAGCGCTCCTTCCATCGCGATCGGGAAGTTGATCCCCCTGCCGATGTACAGCGCGCTCTGCGCGTGCGCGAAACGCTGACCGAGGTCGACGAGCATGGGCTCGAGCTCGAGCGCACGGGTGAGCAGCGCTGGCATGCCCTGCAACTCCGCCACGAGGCGCTGATGCTCGCCCACCTCGAGCGTGCCGCGCGCGTCACCGAGACGGAGCGCGAGCAGCAGGCCGCACACCATCTGGGTCATGAAGGTCTTGGTGCCGGCAACCGAGATCTCCGGGCCCGCCTGCATGTACAGCGCGCCGTCGGCCTCGAGCGGCAATGCACTCCCGACGACATTCGTGATTGCAATCACCTGTGCGCCGGCAGCGTGCGCCTGGCGCACCGCGGCGAGCGTGTCCGCGGTCTCACCCGACTGCGAAACCGCGATCACCAGTGAATGCTCGTCGACCAGCGCCTCGCCGTAGCGGAACTCGCTCGCGGCCTCGACCTTGCAGCGAATCTTGGCGAGATGTTCGATCGCGTATCCGGCGACCATCGCCGCATACCACGCCGATCCGCAGGCGACGAGCACCACCTCGTGCACCTGCGCCAGCTGGTCGTCATCCATCCCCAGCTCCGGCAGCACGACCATGCCCAGGTCGTCAATACGGCCGCGCAGCGCGTTGCGCACCGCCTCGGGCTGCTCGTGGATCTCCTTGAGCAGGAAGTGCGGGTAGCCGTTCTTCTGCGCCTGTTCCGCCTCCCAGTCGACGGTCACGATGCGCGCCTCGACAGCGGTTCCATCAAGCTGCTGCACGGTTATCCCGTCGGGGGTCGCGGTCACGACCTCCCCTTCACCGAGCAACGCGATCCGCTTGGTGTACGGGATCAGTGCGGTGATGTCACTGCTCACGAACACCTCGCCGCGCCCGAGCCCGACCACCAGCGGCGCGTTCATCCGAGCACCGACGACACGATCGGGTTGGTCGGCGGAGATGACCACCAGCGCGCATGCACCCTGCATCCGATTCAGCGCGCTGCGCACCGCGGCCGCGAGGTCGCCGTGAAAGGCATCCTCGATGAGGTGGGGCACGACCTCGGTGTCGGTCTCGCTGAGAAACTCGTGCCCGCGCGACATCAGCTCGGCGCGCAGCTCGCGGTAGTTCTCGACGATGCCGTTGTGGATCACGTGGATGCGGCCGGTGC
>JBAQGL010000292.1:0-10323 GCA_049287785.1 Candidatus Dormiibacterota bacterium
CGGCGAGAAAGAGCAGTGCGAGGGCCTCCACCCACTTGACGACCCCGATCGCGATGTCCGAGGGCTGCGGGCCGGGAACTGCGTTGGCGGCAAGCACGGGCGAGGTGCCGGCGATCCCGACGTCGAAGGTGAAGCTGCTGTTGATGCGGTGTCCGTCGAAGTCGCTCACCGAGGTCCAGTCCACCGTGTAGATCCCCGACGCGTTCGTGGCCATCGGAATGCGGATCTCGTATGCGCTGTCGACCTTTCCCGTCCAGTCGCGCCCCGTCGGATCGATGACCGTGGCATGCGAGAGGCTGGCGTTGAGGGGTTGGTCGAACTCGAGCGTCACGACCCCCGGAGCGATGCCGAGATGACTTCCGGCGGGCGGCGACGACGCGCTGAGCAGAGCGTGCGCCGAGGCGGCAACCGGCAGGACGAGGACCGCGAACGCCGCGATCAGGAACCCCGTGAAGCGGCGAACCCCCGTTGTCACATACCCATGATGGAGCAGCGTATCCCGGGCACAGACGTGGTGGCACCGGCCCGTCCCCTCATAATCGGCGCGAGTGGCTCAGGTACTCCCTCCCCCGGAAGCGACGAGCACGCACAGTCCCTGGTGGCGAGGATCGTGGGTCCGAGACACCATCGAGGTGCTCCTCATCGCGGTGATCCTGTATGTGGCGATCGCGTTCGCGCTGCAGACCGTGCGCGTCGACGGCGAGAGCATGGTGGGGACATTGCAGAACCAGGACCTGCTCCTCGCCAGCAAGATCTCATACGACTTCGGCGGCAACCCGTCGCGCGGTGACATCGTCATCCTCATCCCGCCGACCGATCCCACGCAGGATTTCATCAAGCGTGTGATCGGGCTTCCCGGCGACATCCTCGAGATCGACGGCAATCACAACCCCACCGAGGTGCTCATCAAGCCGGACGGCATAGGCCCGTTCCAGGTCTTGAAGGAGCCCTATCTCCCGGAGCCGTGGACGACCCTCAAGTTCTGCTGCACGTCAACCGGTATGGCCTCATCGACACCGCAGCCCATCACCATCCCTGCCGGCCAGTACTTCGTGATGGGCGACAACCGCAACTTCTCGAGCGACTCGCGGGTGTTCGGGCTGGTCCCGCGCAAGAACATTCTCGCCAAGGCGATCCTGCGCATCTGGCCGGTCGATCACTTCGGCGGTCTTGGCACCGGCCCGACCATCGAGCCCGTGACCAGCTCCGCGCTGGCGCTTCCGGCGCTCGGCATCGCGGCGTTCGAATCCTGGCGCTGGCGCCGCCGGCGAATGCGCAGGCTGGCCGCGGCGCGAACCGAGCACGCCCACCTGAGCACCGACCCGCTCGACCCGTAGCCGGCGAATTCGCCGCCGCCCCGACGAGATCAGGGCTTCAGCCGTTCACCCAGGGGCTGTCGACGCCACTCCACTCGATGAGCTCCGCGGGTTGAAAGAAGAGCGCGACCTCCTCCGCGCCGCGGCCCGGGGAGTCGCTGCCATGGACCACGTTATTGCCAATGCTGACCGCAAGGTCGCCGCGCATGCTGCCCGGCGCGGCCGCCGAGGGGTTGGTGGCGCCCATCATGGAGCGCACCTGCGCGACCGCATCGTCGCCTTCCCACACCATGGCCACGACCGGCGCCGAGGTGATGAAGTCGACGAGACCTGCGAAGAAGGGCTTTCCCTGATGCTCCGCGTAATGACGTTCGGCGAGGTCGCGATCCATCCGAAGCAGCTTGAGCCCGACGAGATGCAGTCCACGGTGCTCAAAACGCCCGATCACCTCGCCGATGAGTCGGCGCTGCACGCCGTCCGGCTTGACCAGGACGAGAGTTCGTTCGAGACTCACGGCGCGAAAGTCTGACAGGCGGACATCAGACCGCGATCGCCTTCTCGAAGCGCGACTCGCTGCGGAACGGTCCGACCACCGCGGCCCGCAGTCCGGCGCTGAGCAATCGACCCGCGAGCTCGCTGACCTGCACGGCGTCGACCGACTCGAGGCGCGCCACCAGCTCATCGGGCTCGACGATCTTGCCCTGGAGCAGGAGCTGCTGACCGGCGTACTCGCAGAGGGCCGACGTGCTTTCGAGCTGCAGCAGGAGCCGGCCCTTGGCGTATTCGCGGGCCTTGGTGAGCTCGGCCTCACCAACCGGTGCCTCGGCAAGCTTGCGCAGCTCCACCACCGCGGCCTCGAGCGCGGTCGCCGCCTGGCGCGGCTCGCATGCGAGGCCAATGCCGAGCACGCCGGTGTCGGCCATGCGGCTCATGAATGAGTGCACGTCGTAGACCAGCCCCCTGGACTCGCGGAGCTCGAGGAAAAGCCGGCTCGACATGCCCTCGCCGAGGATGACGTTGAGGATCTCGGCGATGTGGCGATCGGGGTCGTTGTACGAGGGAGCTCGCGCTCCCACCAGGATGTTGGCCTGCTCAGCACTCCGCCGGATCACACGGAGCGGCGGCCCCGATGGGGGCGTGGCCGGGACCGGCGCCTCCGCCTTCCCGCGGTGGGTGTCCGCCCACGGGCCCAGTGCCTCGTCGATCTCGGCGATGGCAGCCTCGGTCTCGAAACCGCCGGCGATGCTGACCACGAGCGTCGACGGCAGCATGTGGGTCTCGAGGTGCCGCCGGCAGTCGCCGGCGGTGAAGGACAGCACGGTCTCCTCCCGCCCGGCGACATCCCAGCCGAGCGGGTGATCGGGCCACATCAGGGCATCGAAGGCGATCTGCACGTAGTCCTGAGGGTTGTCCTGGTACATCCGCAGCTCTTCGATCACGACCTGGCGTTCCTTGACCACCTCCTCGGGGTCAAGGGCGGGACTGAGAAGCATGTCGCTGAGCACCGAGACGGCCAGACCGAGCTTGGCGATCGGCACGCGCGTCCAGAACACGGTGGCCTCGCGATCGGTTGCCGCGTTGAGCACGCCGCCGACACCTTCGATCGCCTCACTGACGTCGCGCGCAGTCGGAAACCGCCGGCCGCCCTTGAACACCATGTGTTCCACGAAATGGCTGATCCCGCTCTCCGCCTCGGACTCGTAGCGCGAACCGACGCCGACCATGAATGCGATCGCCACCGAGGCGCGCCCGGGAAGCGGGACGGCCGTGAGCCTCGTCCCGCCGGACAGCGACGTGACGCCGAATTCGGTCAGAAGGGCCGCCCGGACGACCGGCCCGGACGGGCTCCTTCGAAGCGCTCCGGGGGACCGCCCTGGGCAGGACCGGTCGGATTGATGACCACGCGCCGCGCCGGCTCCCTGCCGGAGCTCTCGGTGGTCACGTCGGGATCATCGGCGAGGGTCATGTGGATGACGCGCCGCTCGTACGCATGCATCGGGTCGAGGGTGTACGGCTCGCCGGTGCGCTTGACGCGCAGCGCGAGGCGTTGCGCCAGCTCACGGACCTGGTCCTCACGGCGGGCGCGGTAGCGTTCCACGTCGAGGATGACCCGGCGCGTTTCCACGCCCTCCTCGCCGAGCATGAGGTTGAGCGCGGTCTGCAGCGAGCGCAGCGTCTCGCCGCGCCACCCGATGAGGAGGCCGAGGTCGTCCCCCGCGATGTCGAGGATCACAGGCCCGCCTGACGAGGACGTGACCGTCCCGGTGCCCCGCCGAACGCTGACCCGGCATGGCACCTCCATTCGCGTCAGCAGCTCCTCGAGGAGCGCCCGTGCATTGGCGGCGTGCTCATCGATCCGGTAGACGCGCACGCGACGCTCGCCGGTCGACAGACGCTCACCGGGGAGCGCGCGGCTCTCCGGTGACAGCACCTGCACCTCGACCTGCTCGCGGTTCGCACCCAGCTGGCCGAGCGCGACGCTGACGGCTTCCTCGATGGTCGACCCGCGCGCCTCCACACCGTCCTCGGTTTCGGCTTCGACCTCGGTCACCCTGCTCTCGCTCACCACTTCTCCCTCGGCGTCGCGCTCAGCGACGCCGCCTCCGCCGGTTCGGTCTGTTGGGTCTCGCCATCGTGCGTCCCGTCGCGCTCGGCGACCGGACCGGCGGCTCCTGCTCGGTCTCGTCCGGCTTGGTGCCATTGACACTCGCAGGCTTGGTGCCGTTGCCGCTGGTCAGCCTCGCCGCGCCGCTCCGGGCTCTCGTGTTCCTGCCAGGGGTGACGACAACCGTGGTCTTGCCCGAGCCCGCACCGGTCTTGACCGGCGTCCGGGGAATCGTCAGTGCGGTGACGCGCTTTGCACCCGGGAACCAAGGCGGCACCACCAGGCCGTTCCAGCCGAGGAGGTGGTACTGCTGCGCGACCATGAACATCGTGCCCGTCGCCCAGTAGATGGCCAGCCCCTGTGGGAACAGGAAGCTGAACACGAAGATCATCACCGGGAAGATGAACGACATCTGCTTGGTGACGCCCTGCATCGAGCGCTCCTGGTCGGACATGTCCGGGCGCGACGGGGGCATCATCATCCGCGACTGAGCGAAGGTGAATGCGCCGGCGATGATGGGCAGGATCAGCAGCTGCGGTTGCGTGAGCAGGCCTCCCAGTCCGTGCGTGCAGCAGGCTTGCTGCGCAGTCTGGGTGACGTCGTGGATCCAGAGAAAATGCTTGTCCGCCGCGGCCAGAGTGCCGGTGACCGTCCTGATCGACTGATAGAGCCCGATCAGCACGGGCATCTGCACCAGCGCGGGGATGCAACCGGTGAGGCTGGAGAAGGGACTGATGCCGTGCTCCTTGTAGAGCGCGTTCATCTCCTGGCTCAGTCGTTGCGGCTCTTTCTTGTATTTCTTGCGTAGCTCCTGAAGCTGCGGAGCGACGAGACGCTGCTCCGCCTGGATGCGGCGTGACGTTCGCAGCTGCCACCCGAAGACCGGGAACAGGACCGCTCGGATGCCGAGGGTCAGCACGACGACGGCGATCCCGAAGGCTCCGATCGCGCTGAGCGGCCCGACATGCGAGAAGGCGAGCACCAGCTCGCGCAGAACCCACGAGAAGGGGACCTGCAGGATCCCGAAGATCGAAAGCGGGTTGAACCCCGACGACGTGGTGGTCGTGGCCGCCGCGATGATCATGCGGCGCTCCCATGCCGGGTCGCATCGCGGTGCACGCGACGAGCCGCCCGCCAGCTGATGTACGTCTCCGGAACCAGATCGACACCCCCTTCGTGAAAGGGATGGCAACGGGCAATGCGGCGAACCGCGAGCCACCAGCCCCGGCGCGCACCGAACTTCTGGATCGCCTCATAGCCGTAGTGCGAGCACGTCGGCTCGTAGCGGCACGAGCTCATCATCCCGAAGATCGGGCCGATGGTCACCTGGTAGATCCGGATGAACACCAGGCTCGCGCGTCTCACGTCCTGACCTTCGGCCGGGTCGACCGGGACACGCTGGCGAGCGCAGCCGACAAGGAACCGCGAAGGCTCTCGAACGGCGTCTCGGTGGCGCGCCCCGGAAGGCTCACGACCAGATCGAGACCAGGATGCTCCACCAGGATCGGGGCGATCGCCGCGCGCAGCCGGCGACGAGCGCGATTCCGGCTCACCGCGCCGGTGGCACCGGGTACCGCAAAGGCGACCCGCGAGACAGCCGACTCGCCGGGGAGAGCGCGAACCCGGACCGCACCCGAGCGTGCCTCGCTCCCGGATTCCCGCACCGCCGCAATCCGGCGTCGCCCGGGAAGGCGATGCCGCGGGTTCATCGCGTCGGAGCCGGAGTCAGGCGCTTGCGGCCCTTCCGACGGCGTGCCTTGAGCACCTGGCGCCCGCCGGGCGTCGCCATGCGTATGCGAAACCCGTGCGTCTTACGCCGGTAGCGCTTCTTGGGCTGGTACGTCCGTTTGATGGCCGTCTCTCCGAGACACTGATCGCGTCGGGGGCGCTCTGGGCACCGCTGAGCCCGACGGGGTTGCGTCGCGAGTATACCAAGGCAGCGGTCGACCGCCCTTCATCGGTCTGGAGTTGCGCTCGCGAGATCACAGAGCGGTGGTGCGCTCGCTCCGCTTGTGACCGGGGCTGCGCATTGTTAGACTCCGCACGCTGCAGCGGGAGCGGGAAGCACCTCCACACGTCTCACCAAGCCCCCCGGCCACCAGCGGCCATGCATTTATCCACCGATGTGCACAAGTTGTGGATAACTGCGCTGTGTTCGGCAGGCCAAGGCGAGGAACGAGTGGATCGAACAGTCGGCGTCGGCGTCGTTGGTGACCAGGCGACACGGGTCGAGCCCGTGCTGGAGAGCGGGAATTCGACTGCCAGCATGGATCCGCAGCAGCTGTGGCAGGTTGCACAGGAAGAGCTCCGATTCCAGGTGGTACGCCCCGGATATGAGGCATGGCTTGCCAACGCGGTCCTGGTGGATTCCGACGGCCATACGTTCACAGTGGGCGTGCCGACCATGTTCGCCCGCGACTGGGTCAGTGAGCGCTACGTCCCGCTGATCCGCGAGACCCTGTCGGGGGTGCTGGGGCGCGACTGCGAGGTCATCATCACGGTCGACCCGGAACGGTCCCCACCGCCTGAGGCACCGCCCAACGTTCCGGATCCGACCTACGCGCACGTGAGCGAGCCCGAGGATGGAGCCAACGACTCCCGGCTCAACCCCGCCTTCACCTTCAGCACGTTCGTCGTCGGCAATTCGAGCCGGTTCGCACACGCCGCCTGCCGTGCGGTTGCCGAGGCGCCGGGCAAGGCGTACAACCCACTTTTCCTCTACGGCGGCGTGGGTCTGGGCAAGACCCACCTGATGCACGCCATCGGCCACGCCGTCCGTGAGACGCATCGAAACGCGAAGGTGGCCTATGTCACCTCCGAGAAGTTCATGAACGAGATGGTCGCCTCGATCGTCGAGAACCGCCCCGCCGAGTTCCGCATGCGCTACCGAGGCGTCGACGTCCTGCTCATCGACGACATCCAGTTCCTCGCCGGCAAGGACCACACCCGTGAGGAGTTCTTTCACACCTTCAACGCGTTGCAGGAATTCCAGAAGCAGATCGTGGTGAGCAGCGACCGGCCGCCCAAGGACATCCCAACGCTCGAGGACCGGCTGCGGAGTCGCTTCGAGGGCGGCCTCATGGCCGACATCCAACCCCCGGATTTCGAGACCCGCCTCGCAATCCTCACCACGAAGCTCGGCCCTTACAGCAAGCTGGTGCCGGACGAGGTCTGCTCATTCATCGCCCATCGAATCCAGAAGAACATCCGCGAGCTCGAGGGCGCGCTGATCCGCGTGCTCGCACACGCGTCGATCAACGGCCAGCAGATCACCCTGGAAACGGCTCAGCAGATCCTCCGCGACGTGATCCCCGTCCAGGACTCGACCCCGGTGAGCATCGAGACCATTCAGCTGGCGGTCGCCGCGCACTACGGCATCTCGGTCGAGGAGATGAAAGGCAAGCGACGTGACAAGAACATCGTGTTCCCACGCCAGGTCGCGATGTACCTGATTCGCGAGGCAACGGAGTCGTCGCTCCCGGTGATCGGGAGCGCGTTCGGCGGACGGGACCACACCACCGCGCTGCATGCGATCGAAAAGATCACCGAGCTCATGCGTGAGGATGTGCGCCTCCAGGGTGAGGTGCGCGCCATCCGCGAGCAGCTCCACAACCGTTGACAACCCTGTTGTCGAAGCCCGGGACGGCATGTGGACAAAGTGCGGAACTTCACCACCGGTGGACAACCGGTGCGGAACCGATGTCACTTGCGCACAGGCCGGCAACGCTCACGGAGGCTCGATGAGATCGCTTTCCGGGTTGTCCCCCATGTCCCCACCACTACATCGTCTACTGATCTCTAGACTCTGCAGGTCATACTCATTGAGTCTGGTGATAACGCAGCCTCCAGAGAGGAAACGTCCATGAAAGCGACCGTCTCGTCCTCGACACTCAGTGGTGCGCTCGGGCTCGTCTCCCGAGCGGTATCGCCTCGATCAACGCTGCCTGTGCTGAGCAACGTCCTGCTCGAGACAGGTGCCGACGGTCTGCGAGTGACCGCGACGAATCTCGATCTCACCATCACCGTGGCGGTGCCGGCAACGGTGCTCGAGGAAGGCCGGATCACCGTACCGGCTCGTCTGCTCGGGGAATTTGTCTCGTCACTCGGCGATGCACCCTGCACCATGGAACTGGAGCCGACCACGCAGGTGCTGAAGCTCACCGGCGGCGTGCATCGTGCAAATGTCCACGGCATCGACGCGGTCGAATTTCCACCGCTGCCGGCGCGAGACACCGAGACGTCCATCGAGGTCGACGCGGTGACGTTGCAGAACGCGATCACCCAGACGGTGATGGCGGCAAGCTCTGACGAGGCATCGCCGGTGCTCACCGGTGTGCTCCTGCAGATCGAAGGCAACCGGCTCACGCTCGCGGCGACCGATCGCCACCGCCTGGCGGTGAAGACCATTGATGTCACCGTGAATGGCACGCCGCCGGTGACGTCGGTGATCGTCCCGTCGCGCCATCTTTCGGAGGTCGCCCGCGCCGTGAATCCCAACCGCCCGACGGTTGGCATCGCATTCGCGCACGCGCGCAACCAGGTGTTCTTCACGCTGAAGGATGTCGAGATCTCGTCGCGGCTCATCGAAGGGACATACCCCAACTACACGCAGGTGATTCCGGGTGAGTCGACCACGACCGTGAGCCTCTCGACAGCATCCCTCCTGCGTGAGGCCAAGACGGCTGCGGTGCTTGCGCGTGACGCCGCAAACCCGGTGCGGTTGCGCATCGGCGACGGCACGCTGACCCTTCTGGCGCAGACCGCGGAGGTCGGCGATGACGAGGCACCGTTGACAGCAACCGTGAAGGGTGACGACGTGCAGATCGCGTTCAACGCGCGATACATGCTCGACGCATTGTCGGCGCTCGACTCGGATGAGGTGCAGCTGTCATTCAACGGGTCGTTGCAGCCGGGAGTCATCCGCCCCGTGGGAAAGGACGACTACCTCTGCATCATCATGCCGGTGCGGGTCGCCTGACCCGCCGCGTCACATCGCCTTGAATCGAATCCGGCGAACGAGGTCCTGCCCGACGCGCTGATTGAGCGCATCGATGACTCGCGGTGCATCCATCTGCAGTTGATGCGCAAGGGCGCTGTTGGCGGTCGCGATCACCAGCACGCCCCGATCGAGTCGCTCGGCTCGGCAGAGTGACGCAAGGCCATCGCCGACGACGTCAGCGAGCGCAAGCCTCAGCCGTTCCTCGCGGACCTGGACACGGACACCCAGGCCGCGGAGCGCAGGATCGATGAGATCGGACAGGCGCTGCTCGGTCATGCGCGTTCGTCTCGGGTGACCACGCCGCTGCGCACCGTGAAATGGAGCACGTCGGCAAAGTCGGCGACCTCGGTGAGCGGCTCGGTGGCGGTCACGAGCACCTGGTGGCGACCCTCGGCAAGGAGCGCGAGCAGGCTTCCACGACGCTGGGGATCGAGCTCGCTGAGGACATCATCGAGGAGGATGACCGGAGCGACGCCCGAGGCGTCCTGGAGGTACCTGACCTCAGCGAGCTTGCACGCCAGGACGATGCTGCGCTGCTGGCCCTGTGAAGCAGTGCCGCGAGCCGGGCGACCGTCGAGGTCGAACGCAAGGTCGTCGCGGTGCGGGCCCGCCAGCGTGATTCCCCTGGCGACCTCTTCGGACGCGCGCTCGCGCAGGGTATCCAGGAGCACCTGCTCCGCGGCCTCGACGGTATCAGGGATCGAGGCGGCATGCGCCGGCGCGTAACGCAGCGAGATGCGCTCCCGCTGACCGCTGAGGTCGTGCAGCGAGAGCGCTGCCAGCGGCGCCAGCGCGTCGGTCAGGCGCGAACGGGCGACCTCGAGCCAGGCGCCGTGGTGCGCAAGCTCCCCGGTGAAGCTGTTCAGCGAATCACGAGCGCCGCCGCCGAGACGGAGTTGATGTAGCAACGCGTTTCGCTGCTCGAGGAGACGGCGGAACCGCGACATGTGGGCGATTGCCTGCTGATCGGTCTGAGCGAGGATGACGTCAAGAAAGCGCCGGCGTCCGTCGGGTCCTCCGCGCACGAGGGCGAGGTCCTCAGGCCAGAAGAGCACCACCGGACAGACGCCGAGAACGCCCCGCGCTGGACGTGGCTTTCCATCGACGGCCGTTACTCTCGACACCCGCCCCGTTGATGCGTCACGTTGAAAGCGGACCGAGAGCGTCACGTCGGCGGGGGGACGCGTCACGTCCGCCTCCGCAAGCGCCGCATCCTCGGTCCAGAGCAGGACATCGCCGCTGCTGGTGGTCCGCGGTGAGCGCGTCAGCGCGAGGGTGGCGATCGCCTCGAGGAGATTCGTCTTGCCCTGCGCGTTCTGGCCATGAATGACATTGAGTCCGGGGCCGAAGCGCACGGTCGCCTCCGGGTAGTTGCGAAAACAGTGCACGCGGAGGCGGACGAT
>JBAQGL010000293.1:0-3605 GCA_049287785.1 Candidatus Dormiibacterota bacterium
TTCACTGATATGGCGAGGCGCGAGCCGGCGGCGCGCCAGACGGCGCATTGCCCGAGTGCCTGGTCGAGCACCAGTCGTGTGAGCGGTCCCATGAGGCCCGCCTCTTCCGCCAGGGGCAGGAACTCGAGCGGTGGAATCAGCCCGAGACGCTCGTGCGGCCAGCGCACCAGGGCTTCGGCGGCGACGATCTCGCCACTGCGGAGATCGACCTGCGGCTGATAGTGGAGGACGAGCCGCTCGCCCTCGACGGCGGCGCGCAGCTCCTCGACGAGCGCGAGGCGGTTGCCGCCATCGTCGATCGATGGGGTGTACACCTCGTATGCCTTGTGGGCGAGCTTGGCTCGATACATGGCGACGTCGGCGCAGCGCATCAGGCTGATGCTGTCGCCCGCGTCGGCGGGGGCGACCGCGATGCCGATGCTCGCGCTGATGCGGACGCTCACCCCGTTGAGGACGAAGGGCTGCTCGAGCAGCGCGGTCAAGCGCCGGGCGAGCCCCGCGGCATAGTTGGGGTCGCTGTCAACCAGGACCGCTCCCAACTCGTCGCCACCGATCCGCACCAGGACATCCGATGCGCGCAGCGAGCTCATGAGCCGTGGCCCTAGCTGTTTGAGCAGCTCGTCCCCGGCGGAGTGGCCGAAGGAGTCGTTGATCTCCTTGAAGTGATCCAGGTCGACAAAGAGAAAGGCCAGGCTCCGTGACTGACTCGACGGATCGGCCAGGTCTTCGAAGTACGCATCGAGCAGCGTGGTCAGCTGGCGGCGGTTCCCCAGCCCGGTGAGCTCGTCGGTGACGGCCTGGCGGTGGCGCTCCTCGGTCAGCGACCGCAGGCCTCGGACCGACAGGCCGAGGCGCGCCCCGACCACCACGAGCGTGGCTGTCGCCAGCGCGACGGCCACCTGCATCACGTCGTGTTGCATCGCGCCCAGGAACAGGATCACGAGTCCGGCGAGCGCACCCGCACCAGGGAGCACGAACCCGGGAAGCTTGCCGCCCTGGAGCAGATCGCGACGCCCCGGGGGCACCCAGACCGAGATGGACATCAGGGTGATCGCGATCGGCCAGGCGATTCCATTGAAGACCACGCCGACCTGCGAGGTCGATCCGAACAGGTTGAACGTGTCGCCGATGCCGTTGACCCCGCAGGCGGTCGCGAACAGCAGCCAGGGCAGGCGACGTCCGGGGAGCACCGCCGTCCCACCCACCACCAGGGCGAGGAGGAGCACGTCACCGATCGGGTAGATGAGGTCTACCACCACGCCGATAGTCGTCGCGTCGCCGCCGAGGGACCGGAATACGGCATGGAAGGCGAATGCGCCGCAGACGGCTGCCGCTCCCAGCCCTGCGATGGCTCCGTCCAGCCACGTCGCCGGCAGCAGCCGCCTGATCTCACGGCGGAGCATGAGCACGATCGCCGCGTAAGCCAGCGGGTAGAAGGCCACATAGAACGCGTCGGCGAGGCTGGGGATCCCGATGCTGGCGCCATTCCAGCCTTCCGCGGTGACCGCGACATCGCCGAGCGCCCAGGCCATGACCGCCGCGCCCAGGGTGAGGGGCACGGCCCGCCCGGGCAGCCTGGTGAATCCGCGGGCAAGCAGCAAAGCAGCGAGAATCACCTCGTACGCGGCCACGCCCCAGCCGTCGACCCATGGCCAGCTGTCGTCTGGTGAGCGCACCATGAGCGAGACGAGATAGGCGGCCAGCAACGTGGCCATGACCGCGTAGACGACCCAGAGCCACTTCGGGGACCGCCCGGTTGGTCTGAGGAATGTCGGGAGTGCCCGCCTTTCGCGAGGGGCCGCGGAACTCACCCGAGCAGCTTTGCCGATCTCGTGTTGAATTCCGGTTGCGACTGTGGAACGACAATGACCTCAGGTCGCTAAAAAGACAGACAGCGTGCCGGCCGGATCGGCGCAAATCCAGGAGGTCGAGAATGCCGGAAGTTGGTGGCGTTGAGATTGGCATCGTCGATACCGAGGCGCGCCTGATCCGGCTCCTCCCGTTGATGCGTGGCTATTGCGACTTCTGCAGCGTCCAGCCGTCCGACTCGGCCCTGCTTTCGATGGCGCGCTCGCTGATGGCGGATCCAACCCACGAGGGAGTGCAGCTCATCGCTGCAGACGGTGCCGAGGACGTCGGGTTTGCCAGCTTGTTCTGGAGCTGGGAGACGACTTCCTCGGGCCGGATCGGGATCATGAACGACCTGTTCGTCGTCGCCTCGTCTCGGGGCCGGGGGGTCGGTTCAGCCCTGGTCAACGCCTGTCTGGAGCGCTGCCGGCAGCACGGTGCGGTTCGCATGACCTGGCAGACGGCGCCCGACAACCTTGTCGCGCAGGCGGTGTACGACCACCTCGGAGCAGCTCGGGAAACCTGGATCGACTACTGGCTCGGCACCGGGGTCGCCCCTCGCGAGGAGGGTTTACCGGGCTGGGTGTAGGTCGCGGCTATTTCTTCGCGGCCTGGTAGTAGGGGTTCGCACCCTGAGCGTGATCGGTGGTATCCCGGACGTCGGTGATCTGAGGGAATCGTTCGAGAATCGCCACGCGCACGCCCTGCCCCAGGGTGACCTCGGCCATGCCGCAGCCCTGGCAACCGCCACCCATGTGGATGAAGGCGATGCCGTCGCTGACGTCGAGCAGATCGATGTACCCGCCGTGGCTTGCAACCGACGGGTTGATCTCGTCATCCAGGAGCTGCTGGACGTCGCGAGCAAGGTCGTCGAACCAGAGCGGATTCGGGTTGTCCACTGTCAGAGCGCCACGCGCCCGGTCGGCGTCGATGGTGACGCCATCGAGATATTGAGCTGACGCCACCGGCATCGTGAAGCGCACCCCCGAGGGTCCGTCGACCACCATCTCGCCGTCCCGCTCGTGGCCGGGATTGACCAGCGACAGGTCATAGGTGAACGCGCCGGACTGCCGTCCGGTGATTGCGATGCGCACGCCTGCTTCCGGCTGTTTGCGATTGGCGCGGACCTGCTCGATGCGGGTCAAAGCGAAGTCGGTGATTGCGATTCTCGGTTCCTTCAACGCACGACCATGGTACGTCGGTTTGAATCGCCGGCGTAGGCTGATCCGATGCCGCGGGTGATGCTCATCCTGCCCACTGAGACATATCGCGCCACGGCGTTTCTCCAGGCTGCCGAGGAACTCGGACTGCAGGTCGTGGTCGCGTCGAACGAGGCGCCGACACTCGCTGCGCTGATGGAAGGACGCGTGCTGACGCTCGATCTTCGCCACCCCGCGGAGTCGGCGGAGCGCGCCGCGGATTTTGCGAGCAGATGGCCCGTCGACGCCGTCGTGGGCGTCGACGAAGGATCGGTGCTCACCGCGGCAACTGTTGGCGAACGTCTGGGGACGCCGACCCGAAATCCCGTGGAATCGGTCGCGGCCACGCGCGACAAGCGCCTGCTCCGCCAACGCCTGACCGAGCGCGGGATGCCGCAACCTCGGTTCGCTTCACTCGATGTCGACGCCGGGGTCGCGGACGTCGACGCGGCCATCGGTGTTGCGGGTCTGCCGTGTGTCGTCAAACCGGTTGATCTCGCGGCGAGTCGCGGCGTGATCCGCGCTCATGACCGGTCCGCCGCAGGTGCGGCCGTGGTG
>JBAQGL010000294.1:0-13893 GCA_049287785.1 Candidatus Dormiibacterota bacterium
TCCTGCCTACTCCTGATCCGTCGGCCGGATGAGCACCTCGTTGACCGCCACATGCCGCGGGCGGGTGACGATATAGGCGATTGCGTCGGCGATGTCCTCGGCGGTGAGGCGCTCCATCCGGCTGAACCGCTGCTGGATGCCGCTGAGCACTTCGGGCCGGTTGTGCGACGCAAGCTCGGTCGCAGTCGCGCCCGGTTCCACGAGGGAGACTCGAACGTGCCGGGTCGTGATCTCTTTTCGCAGCGCATCGCTGAAGGCCCCGACTCCGTGCTTGGTCGCGTTGTACACCCCGCTCCCGTTGCGGGTCTCGCGGCCCGCGACCGAGCTGATGTTCACCAGGTCGGTGACGCGGCGCGGGCCGTCCTCAGCGGCTCGGAGCAGGTACGGCAGCGCGGCGTGGGTGCAGTAGAGCAGGCCGAGGAGGTTGATCTGCACCATGCGCTCCCACTCCTCCACCGGTGCGTCGATGACCGGCCCGAGGAGCATCACGCCGGCGTTGTTCACCAGCGTGTCGAGGCGGCCGAGCTCGCTCACGGTCTGCTCAACCGCACGATCAGCCTCGGCCTGCTGCGTCACGTCCGCCGGGATCACGGCAACCGTCGCACCGTCGCCTCGGAGCTGTGCCGCGAGTTCCTCCAACCGGTCGGCGCGGCGCGCGACGAGCGCGACCTTGGCTCCAAGTCCCGCCAGCGACACGGCAGTGGCCGCGCCGATTCCGCTCGATGCACCGGTGACAAAGGCGACGGTCTGGTCGAGGGGTCGGGCCTGGGTCGCCATGCGTGGAGTAGATTGCCACGCCCGTCGTGTCAGAGTCGCCGCATGGACAGTGACGGCTACGGCTACACGGCAGACGATCGCAGCACCGCGCGACTCCTCGAAGACCTGCGCACCCTCTCACCGCTTGGGATCGAGCGCGCTGCACACGGATGGGACATCCATGGGCTCCCCCACCTCGACAGATATCGCGAGGCGGAATCGGCTGCCCTCGCGGCGATCGAAGCGGCGCACCGCACCACCGAATGGGAGGCGCTGCACCGTCAGATCCTCGACCTCACCGAGGGTCGCACCTCGCTCGTGTCGTGGAAGGTCGAACACGGCCAGACCGGCCACCACGCCGAGGCCGCCGCGCTGGGAGCGGCGCTCGCGCTCGAGGCCGCCGCGAATCTTGATCGCGCCCACCTCGAGGCGCTGGTGCGTCCCATGGCCGAGGCGCTTCCGTGGCTCCTCGACGTGCCTCGGTAGCCGGTTATCCGGTTACCAAGGGACGGCACTCGATCAGGAAATGTGACAGGCCGCTCTCAGTGGCGACAATCTCGAGGTCGGCCTGCCGCGCCAGTTCGCGGAACTCGGGCAACGTGTTGGTGCGGCCTCCAACCAGGAGCATCTCCACGCTCAGCGGCCGCGGCGTCCCGTCGGGAACCACACCCCCGATCGCAACGATGGTTCCGGACGGTCGAGCGGCGTCCGCGCAACGACGCAGGATCTCGACGGTCTCGCGGTCCGGCCAGTCGTTGAGGACTTTTCTCAAGAGGTAGACATCGGCCCCGGCGGGGAGTGGGTCGAAGAAGCTCTGCGCCACCGACGTGACCCTGTCAGCAACGCCGGCGGCTTCGAAGATTTCCCGCGATCGCGTCACGGGACCGGGAAGATCGACGAGCGTGCCGCGAAGATGAGGCTGGGCGCGCAGCAGCGCCGCGAGCATCGCACCCGTCCCGCCGCCAACGTCCACGAGCGTGTGGACATCTTCCCATCCTCCGCGGGCAAGCTTCAGCGCCGCATCGGGCGTGCCGTGACCCATGTAGCCCATCAATGCATCGAAATCGGCAGCGACGTCAGGGTGCGCAGCCAGGTCGTCCCAGAACGGTGCCCCAAAGACATCCGCGTACCCGGGCTTCCCGGTGCGGACGTATGACGGCAGCGTGCTCCAGACATGGGTCATGCGACCGCCGATCCCATCGAGGCCGAGGAATAACCCGGCATTCAGCAGTCCCTGCGCCGTGTCGTTGAGTGCGAACCGTCCTGGCACCTCCTCGATGAAGACACCTCGTGCGACCAGGTACGACAGCACGCTGTGCAGGGCGTCGGTATCGGAGGATGTCGCGGCGGCGAGGGCTGCGATATCCGTCACACCCGAAGCGATGTGCTCCGCGATATGCAGCGTCACGACGACCCGAATGCACCATGGGGTGCAGAGGTCGCTCAACGTCCAGAGGTCGACCGCGGGCTCCGCGCTGGACATCGAGCGCTACTCGCTGACCAGCTCGTAGTCCGGATTGAGGATCGCGAGCTTGCGTTGCCAGGACCCGACCATGCCCTCGACGATGAGGCGCGCGCCGGGTTCGATGCCCGGGATCTTCGGACGGCCCTGGAACACGAGCAGCAAGATACCGGTGTCGTCGGTGATCTCGCACTCGAGGTTCGCCGTTCCCTTGGCGGTCTGCACGCGCAGCGAGCGAATGCGTCCGGCAACACGGACCCGAGTGCGCCACGTCACGTCGCTGATCGGAATGGTTCCGGTCGCGCGGCGGGCGAGCTCTCTGTCGACGCCCGCGCCGCGCATCGGCTTGCGGCGGGCCGGATCGGGACGGACCGCATTGGGGCGGAAGCGTCGCCGCTGAGCGGTTTCCAGATTGAACGGAACGATGGTTGCGGCAACGTGGGCGACCGTGCCGACGGCATCCGCAATGCGATCCGCGGTGCGGTCGTGGAGCACGCGCGCGAGCCGCGAATGAAACGCGCGGCGCGGGAGCAGCACGGTGCACTCGGTCGTGCCGTCGGCGACGATATCGGCGACGTACTCGAGTGCAGCCCGCTCCAGACGGCGATCACGACACTCGACAATATCGAGCGGCAGATGCGCGAGACCCAGCCTGCTCCACTCCTCCTTCAGCTGTTCCGTCGCAACAGCGTCGATGTTGAAATGGACTGCGCGCAGCTCGTCCGGGCGGAGTGTTCGCGCGTACTGGACCGCGCGCGCTGCGGCCATGTCGAGCTGTCCGATGAGAACGAGGACGACGTGACGTTGCAGCACCGGGGCTTCGGCCGCGGCCGCGGCACCGGTCTCGAGCTGCTTCTCCTCCGCCGCGTACTGCCGATGCAGGCGCAGGAGCCCGAAGTACATCGGCGGTCCGACGACGGCAACGATCCAGGCGCCCTCGGTGAACTTGGTCACCAGCAGAATCCCGACCACCGCTATGGAGAGCGTTCCAGAGAATGCGTTGACCACCACCCCAAGCTTCCATCGTCGCTCGCGAAGGCGAAGGTTGTGCTTCACCATGCCAAATCCGGCAAACGTGAAACCGGTGAAGACGCCGATGGCATACAGACCGACCAGGGCGTTCAGCTGTGCCTTGAAAGCGATGATCAAGGCAATCGCCACCACAGCAAGGACGAAGATCCCGTTGGAGAACGCGAGCCGGTGACCGCGCCTGGTCAGCTGCCGGGGGAGAAAGGAGTCACCTGCAACGAAGCTCGCGAGGTATGGGAAGCCATTGAAGCTGGTGTTGCCGCCGGTGAAGAGGATCAGCACGGTGGCCGCCTGGACAACGTAGAAAAGTGCCTGTCCCACCCAGGTGGAACCGAGGACGTAGCGAACCTCCTGCGAGACGACCGTGGGAGTCCCCGCCTCATAGGGGACGGCATGGGTCAGGTGCGCGAGGATCGACGTGCCGAGCACCAGGAAACCCAGGATCAGGCACATGGTGACGAGGGCCTTGCGACCGTTGCGTGCGACCGGTGCGCGGAAGCTCGAGATCCCGTCTGACACCGCCTCGAGCCCGGTGAGCGAGACCCCACCGTTGGCGAACGCCTTGAGACAGTAGAAGATGCCCAGCCCCATCAACCATCCGCTGCCCGGGCTGCCGACCGGGTAGCCGATGTCGTGGGGCAGTGGGTGGGCATTGAGCGCGCCGAGAGCGGCCTTGATCATCCCCGTGACCACCACGAATGACAGCGATGCGATGTAGAAGTACGTCGGAATCGCGAAGAACGCGCCCGCCTCGCGGATGCCGCGCAGGTTGGCGAAGAGCATGAGCAGGGTCACGCCGACGGTTATCGCCACCGTGTACGGCGTGAGCGCCCGATAGGCGGAGGTGAGTGCCGCCGTCCCTGCAGAGGTCTGGACCGCGACCGTCACCGTGTAATCGATGAGCAGAGCGACCGCCGCCACCTGCGCCACCCTGGGACCGAAATTGTCGCGCGCCACAACGTACGAGCCGCCGATCCGCGTGTAGACGCCGATGACCTGCAGGTACGAGAACATCACGAAGAACATCACCAGGAGGATCGCCAGGGTGATGGGGATCACCATGCTGAAGGCACCGACCCCGATGATCGGGACCATGATGCGAAGCATTTCCTCGGTGCCGTACGCCGAGGACGAGATCATGTCCGGGGCCAGGACGCCGATGGCCACCGGATTGGCGAGACGCTCCTGCGTGAGCTGTTCGGAGACCTTGGGCGGCCCGAGGATTCGATTCTTCAGCCGGTAGGCGAGGGATTCGGGATACGTCGTGGTGCCCGGTGCGATGGGCTGGCGAGGCGCGAGCGGGCGCGAGGGCAGCGGCAGACCCTGGGGCTCTTCCACGGCCGCAGTATGGCCCATGGTGAACTTGGCGGCGGCATCGCCCACCGCCCCGAGCGACCTGCTTGAATGGAGCGATGCACATCGTCATCGTCGGGTGCGGGCGGGTCGGATCCGGGCTCGCTCGCACCCTGGAAGCCGAGGGTCACTCGGTCGCCATCATCGATCGAAATCGCAAAGCATTTCGTCGATTGCCCTCGGATTTCAAGGGAATTGTCGTTGAGGGATCGGGATTTGATCGCACCGCGCTCCACGAAGCGAAGATCGAGGAAGCCGACGCCGTCGCAGCCGTGACGTCCGGAGACAACTCGAACATCCTCAGCGCTCGGATTGCGCGCGAGACCTTTGGCGTCGAACGGGTGGTGGCGCGAATCTACGACCCGCAGCGAGCGCAGGTCTACCAGCGCCTCGGCATTCCGACCGTGGCAACGGTCACGTGGACCGTCGACCAGGTGCGCAGCTGGTTGCTGCCCGACGAGTTCACCCCGCACTGGCGCGACGCGACCGGGACGCTCCTCCTCATGGACCGCGTGCTCCCTGAGCACCTCGCCGGGCAGAAGCTCGCGACCCTCGAATCGGACGGCAAGGTCCGCCTCGTCGCGGTCACTCGCGCCGGCGCTCCGCGTCTCGACACCGCCGGCCTGGTGGGCCAGGACGGCGACCTCCTCCATCTCGTGGTGATGAAGGACGACCTCCCGGCGCTCGAGGCGATGCTGGCCACGCCTTCTCCCGTTGCGGTGGCCGCTGCGACCAAGGCGCACTGATGAAGGTCGCGGTCGCGGGTGGTGGCAGCGTCGGGATGGCGGTCGCATCGGACCTCAAGGAGCACGGCCACGACGTCTTCATCCTCGAGGTCGACCCCGAGCAGGTTGCGCGCTTCCAGGCCCAGGTCGACGTCCGCTGGATCGTCGCAGACGCCTGCGAGGTCTCGTCGCTGAAGGCTGCGGGGATGGCGGAGGTCGACGTGATGGTCGCCGCGACGGGCGACGACGAGGACAACCTGGTCATCTCGCTGCTCTCCAAGCAGGAGTTCGCGGTGCCGCGCGTCATCGCGCGCGTGAACAACGCCAGCAACCAGTGGCTCTTCACCGAGAGCTGGGGCGTCGACGTTCCCGTCTCCACCCCGCAGCTCTACACGGCGCTCGTCGAAGAGGCGGTGTCGATCGGGTCGCTCGTGCACCTGATGAGCTTCGAGGGAGCGTCGGCGCACCTGCTCGAGGTCACCCTCGCCGACGAGTCGCCGGCCTGCGGCACGGTCATCGGCGAGCTCGGTCTTCCACGAGATTCCGCGATCGTGGCGATCGTTCGTCGCAATCACATGATCATCCCCGACGCGGAAACCGTGCTCTATGCCGGGGACGAGGTCATCGTGCTCGCGGTGGTCGAGAGCGAGCGCGCGATTCAGAGCATCCTGGTGGGCGATTCGGTCGCGAGCCCGCCGTCGCAGACGTTGCACTGACCGTTGGTGCGGAGCCGGCGACCACCGTCCCTCCGATGATCCCGTAACGCATGGCTCACGGATCGTCAGCCTTGGCCTGATCAACCGATCCGCGCTCCTACGGTCACCTCATCGGGCACGTGGGTGCTCCTCGAACGAGGCGATTACGTGCAAACACGGAAGGTTCTGGTTGCAACGGGACTGGCGACCCTGAGCATGAGCCTCGCTGCCACGGCCGCAGGGCCACTCGTGGCATTGGCCGGGTGGACCGCCATGACGTGCTCGTCCAACGCGATTCCCGCGCCCGGACAGGAGAACGTCTGCCACATCGCAGCGGCCGCGTCCCTGAGCGCTCCGATGATCCGCCAGAGCATGCGGCTCGATTGCGAATCGGCGGCCCTGGCGGTCGCCCTCGAAGCGAAGGGCATACCACTCACGCAGGCGTGGGTCTTCGCGGAGCTCCCGAAGCAGCCGCAGCGAGCCGTGGTGACTGGACAGCGACCGGTCGACTGGGGAGATCCGTACGCTGCTTTCGTCGGAAACGTCGATGGCTCGGAAAGCAACTACACGGGGTACGGCGTCTATTACCCGCCGATCGCCGCGGTCGCCCAGCGCGCCGGTGCGACCGTCCTGGCCCGGACCGGTTGGACCACGAGCCAGATCGAGTTCCAGATCCAGCTTGGCCATCCCGTGGTCGTCTGGACCAACTTCAACTTCGCCTTCTCGCGCACCAGCACCTGGCGCGCCTGGGATGGTCGGGTCGTGCCCTACACAACCGAGGAGCACACGGTCACGGTCGTCGGCTTCAACTCCGTGGCCGGGACGATCACTGTCATCGATGTCGGGGTCGGCCTGCGCAGGACCATCTCGACGGCGGCGTTCACCGCGGCGATCGCGACCTTCGGGGGCATGGGCGTCGCTGTCTGGTAGGTCCGGGCGACCGTAGACTGCGGTCGCCACCCATGTACATCGAGGACCATCAGGGGCGTCTCCCCGCAACCGTATGGCTTCATCACGGCGTCGGGTCCACCCGGTCCTGGGACCGATTCCTGCCCGCAAGTGCCGGTGGTCGCCGGGCGATCGTGTACGACCGGCGCGGGTTCGGCCGGTCGACCCACGGTCGCGGGCTCACCACCGCGATGTTCAATGAGGATGTCGCCGACCTCCGGGCGATGCTCACGGAGCGTGGTGTCGAGCCGGTTCACCTCGTCGGTCACAGCGATGGGGGCACCGTCGCCCTGCTGCTTGCCGCACGCGCGCCGAACCTGGTCCGGAGTGTCGGCGTGGTGTCAGCACACGTGCGCGGCGAGGACACAACGGTGGCTACACTCCGCCGCATGGGTCCGCCCGACCAGTGGCCTGAGCCGATGCGCCGAAGCCTCCGGCGCTCCCACGGTGACGACTGGATTGACGTGGCGGGCGCTTGGCATGCGCTCTGGACATCATCGGAGTGGGAACGCTGGAGCATCGTCGACGAGCTTCCGGCAATTGGATGCCCTGTCTACGCGATGCATGCGCTCCACGACGATCTGTCGCCGCCGCTCCACGCCGAAGCGATTCGCGACGCGCTGCCGTCGGTCGGGATCACCTGGGTCGACACGTCGTCGCATGATCCGCACCGCGTCCGGCCGGAGCGCTTTGCCTCCGATCTGGACTCCCTGTGGCGAACTGCTGAGGACGCAGGTGACTGACCACTTCAACTGCAGCGAGTGGCTCGTCGACCGCCACGTGGCTGCCGGTCATGGGACATGGACAGCGCTCACGAGCGGTGATGCGAGCGCAACGTACGGCGAGCTGCTCGACCTCGTCGTGTCGGCGGCGGGAGGGCTACGCGGCCTCGGCGTCCGTTCCGAGGAACGCGTCCTGATCAGCCTTCGCGACGGCACCGAGCTCGCGGTGGCAACCCTTGCCGCGATGCGCATCGGCGCCGTCGCCCTTCCGGTCAATCCGTTGCTGCCACCACACGACCTCGTGGCCATTGCTCGCGATTCACGCGCCCGATGCGCCATCGTCGCGGCTGACGCAGGCGCGTTGATCGGCGCGCTGACCGCGGGGGCGCCGGACCTGACCGCGCTCGTGCGCGTCGGTGAAAGCCCCGCCGATGACGCAGACGGGCCACGTTGGGCTGACGTTCTGGCTGCCGGCGGTGATGGACACGCGGATGAGACCACCGCCGAATCGCCGTGCTTCTGGCTCTGCACGTCCGGCACCACCGGGCGCCCCAAGCTGGCGATGCATCGCCACGCCGACGTGAGGATCACCTGCGAGGGATACGCGCGCGAGGTGCTCGACGTGCAGCCGGATGATCGCCACCTGTCGGTCGCGCCGATGTTCCACGCCTACGGTTTCGGCAACTCGCTGACCTTCCCGCTCGCAGCGGGCGCGCAGGCCGTGCTGGAGCCGGCACGGCCGCCGACACCTGCGCTTGTGGCGGCGCTGATGACCAGGCACCGGCCGACCCTCTTCTTCGCGGTGCCGACGTTCTACGCGGCGCTGGTCGCCGCCGACATCCCCGACACAACGTTCGCGCCCCTCCGACACGCGGTGTCCGCCGGTGAAGCGCTGCCGGCGGAACTGTTCTCGCGCTTCCGTGAGCGCTTCGGAGTCGAGATCCTCGACGGGATCGGCTCGACCGAACTGACCCACATCTTCATCTCCAACCGCGCCGGACACGCGGTGCCGGGAGCGTCCGGGACGCCAGTCGGCGGTCACGCGGTGCGCATCCTCGACGAGGAGGGACACGCAGTGCCGGTCGAGACCCCAGGTCAGCTCTGGGTATCCGGACCCGCGGCTGCGACCGGATACTGGTGCCGCAGCGAGGAAACGCGGCGGACGTTCGTCGGGGAATGGGTGGCGACCGGTGATCTGTATTCGGTTGATGCCGGCGGCGTCTACCGCCACCTCGGCAGACGCGACGACATGCTCAAGGTGGGCGGCGAATGGGTGTCACCAACCGAGGTGGAGAGCGTCTTGCTCGGCCATGAATGCGTCGCGGAGGCCGCGGTCGTCGGCGCCAGCGCGGGCGACGGTTTGATGCGGGCAGTTGCGTTCGCGGTACCGACGCCGGGCATCCCCTTCGACTCGGACGCCGTGCTCGATCGGTGCCGCACCGAGCTTGCAGGATATAAGCGGCCCCGGCGGATCATCGTGGTGGGGACATTGCCCAAGACAGCGACCGGCAAGGTCATCCGCGCCGAACTGCGCCGCGAGGCGGCACGGGTCCTCACCGAGGCCGGCTGACTCGTCTAGGTGAGGTGGACGTACTCGTAGTCCACCGGTTGTCCGTTGATGCCCGTCGCCGGCGGTGCGATCCATGCGGCCATCCTTCCGGGCTCGAAGACTGGCTTCATGAGCGATTGGATGTAGTCGAAATCGCCGGCCGTCGGCAGCCAATCCGCCTCCTGTCGTGCCCACGCATCGGCTTCGACCAGGGCGCCACCCGGTGTCACCGAGGAGCCGGCGAACGCACCGACACGTCGGTTGAATCCGTGGTGGGGCAAGGAGAGCGTCCGGTCGACGCCGGCCTCTTCGAGGATGCGGTTCCAACGCCGGACGCCGTTGTTGCAATCGGTGAAGTACTCCGATCGAAGATCCTGGTTCAGAGCGATGAGCGCAGGGATCGTGGTGTGCTCGATGCGCCCGTCGATGACGACGTCGACGACCGAGGTGACGTCGGTGAGTCGATGATCGTCGCCGCGGCGCTCCTCCTGCCAGCGTCCCTTGAGGCCCGCGGTGAAATAGTTGGCGACGTTGGTGGAGCGTTCGCCGCCGAAGAGATCGAGCGACACGCTGTAATGAAAGTTCAGATATCGCTGCACGATATCGAGCGGGATGCCCCCGTAGCGCCTGATGTCGTCGGTGTCATGCTCTCGCATCAGGTCGGCAGTACGCCGGACCACGCGGTCAATGCCGGTGGTTCCAACCATCATGTGATGGGCTTCCTCGCGCAGCATGAAACGGCAGGTTCGCGAGAGTGGGTCGAAACCACTTTCCGCGAGCGTCCCAAGCTGGAATTTCCCGTCGCGGTCGGTGAAATACGTGAACATGAAGAAGGCCAGCCAGTCTCGGGTGGGCTCATTGAAGGCGCCGAGGATCCGCGGCGCATCCACGCTGCCGGAGTGCCGCATCAACAACTCCTCGGCCTGCTCGCGTCCCTCCCGGCCGAAGAACGCGTGTAGGAGGTAGACCATCGCCCAGAGGTGACGGCCTTCCTCGACGTTGACCTGGAACAGATTGCGAAGGTCGTAGAGGCTCGGTGCTGTGAAGCCGAGCAGGCGTTGCTGCTCCACCGATGCGGGCTCTGTATCCCCTTGCACGACCAGCAGGCGCTGAAGGTCTGCTCGATACTCGCCGGGCACCTGCTGCCACGCCTCGATCCCCATGTGCTCACCAAAGGGGATGCGTCGGTCGGGCTCGCGGTCGGCGAGGAATATCCCCCATCGATACTCCTCGAGCGGGAGATGACCGAAGTGCGCCCAGCCATCGCGGTCCGCGCTGATCGCGGTGCGGAGATAGACGTCGCGCGCGATCAGATCCGGGCCGAGGTCGCGCCACCACTGCATGAAGCGCGGTTGCCAGGCCTCGAGCGCGCGCTGCAGGCGCCGGTCGCCGCGGAGGTCGACGTTATTGGGGATGCGATCCGTGTAGTCGGCGTTGAGGCTCATGTCACACCCGTTCCTTGTTCAGGGTCGCGCGCTGACCGGTGCCGTACCGGCGCAGCGCGCCGGCCGGGCCGATCGCGTTGGGGCGGCTGAACACCCAGTTCTGCCAAGCGGTGAGCCGTCCGAAGATCTTCGTCTCCATGGTCTCGGGGCCGCAGAATCGGAGATTCGCCTCCATCCCCGTGAGCGCGTCCGGGCTGAACGAGGCACGCTGTTCCAGGGCCATGCGCAGCTCGTCCTCCCAGTCGATGGCATCGGGGATCACGGTCACGAGCCCGAGCTCCGAAGCCGCCGCGGCGTCGAGGCGAGTACCGATCGTCGCCCGGGCTGCATCGAGCTGAGGCGCGGATCCGAAAAATCGGGACTCGAGTCGCGAGAGCTCATTGCCCATCGGATACATGCCCAGGTTCGACCCGGTCACGGCAATGACCGCGGGACGCTCGGCCTCCTCCATCGCGCCGTCGAGCATGAACTGCTGATCGCAGGCCAGCGCGATTTCCAGCAGGAGTCCGCCAAAACAGCTGCCCGGCTCGATGGACGCGAGCAGGCTCCGGCTGGTCACGTCCAGGCGCTTGAACACTCGCTTCAGCAGGAGCGTCACCTCGTTGACGAACCAGTCGGTCTCTCGGTGCTCGAGAAGGAAGCGGTCGTGATCGAGCACCGCATTCATGTCACCGGCGGTCCTGATCACCCAGGTCCCCAGGGTCAGCTCGTTGGTCCGCAGATGAAGGATCGCGTCATCGAGCTCACGCGCAACCGCGAGTGGCCAGAATGCGCATCCCCGGCTGCGGGCGCCGTCGGCATAACTCGGGGCGGCTTCGGTGGGACCGGCAATCGTGAGGGTGACCACGCCGGCACGCCGGTCGAGCGCCGCGCTCAGGTGGTCGTATGCGATCGCATCGTCGTCGAACGACACCGCGAGCGGCTCGAGCCCAACGCCGCGAGGGGGATTCGACCGGAATGCCTGCGCCGCGATGCTTGCCGCTCGCCTCCTCACCGCCTCGTCGAACTGCCCGCGCGCGATGGCCGCGTCGATGAGGCCCCATCGCAGGGCGGTCGGCGCCTTGACGCCTTCACTCTTGGTCACGAAGACGTCCGCTAGATCCCGCCGGACATGCCGCTTGTCACCGAGCCTGGTCAGGCCGCCCGTCGCCGGCAGCACCGCGAGCAGCGGTAGTTCGGGGAGCGAGACGGCCGAGGATCCGTCGTCGATGAACAGAATCTCGTCACAGGCGAGCGCCAGCTCGTATCCCCCACCAGCAGCGGCCCCATTCACCGCCGCGATGTAGGTCTGACCTGAGTGGGCCGTCGCATCCTCCATCTCCCGCCGTGTCTCGTTGGTGAACTTGCAGAAGTTCACCTTCCAGGGGTGCGACGCCTGCGCCAGCATTCCGATGTTGGCGCCCGCGGAAAAGCACCGGTCCTTCGCCGAGGTGATGATCACGCAGCCGACCTCGGGATGCTCGAATCGCAGCCGCTGCACCGCGTCATGGAGCTCGATGTCCACGCCCAGGTCATAGGAGTTCAGCTTCATCGCGTAGCCCGGACGCAGCCCCCCAAGCTCGTCGACGTCCATGGTGAGGGTGGCCACGGCGCCGTCGAGGCTCAGGTGCCAGTGAGCGTATCGGGCCGGCTCGGTCGCGAACGAAACGGCCGGGGTGGCATCATCGCTCGTCGCAACGTCCACGGCGGTTTCGAGCGCCAACGCGATACCTCTGTGAAGGGCGGTTTCAGCCCATTATGGGCGTCTGTTCGGACCGTTTTCTCCCTCTGCGTTGCCGGATGGATTGCCCGGTTTGGAGTGATCATGTCAGCGGACAACACGAACTCCACGATCGTCGTGGCGCCCATCGATCCGTCCGATCCGCAGGCTCGGGCGTGTGTGAACGCGTATATCAGCGAACTGGACACGCGCTTCGAGGCGGGCTTCGACCCCGGACGCAGCATCAGCGCCGACGACGAGGAGCTTCGACCGCCCGTGGGAGTGCTGGTCCTTGCCTGGCTGGGCGAACGCCCAGTCGGCTGTGGGGCGTTGAAGTTTCATGGCGACGCGGTGGCCGACCTCAAGCGCATGTGGGTGGACAGCGCGGCGCGAGGTCACGGAATCGGTCGTCGCCTGCTCACCGAGCTCGAAGCGATCGCGGTGTCGCAGGGCACACGCACGCTGCGGCTCGAGACGAACGGGACGCTCGTGGAGGCGATCACCCTCTACCGCTCCGCCGGTTATGTGGAGGTCCCCGCGTTCAGCGACGAGCCCTACGCGCACCACTGGTTCGAGAAACAGCTCGGTTGACGGCGAGGGTCACTCCGCGGCTGCCGCCGGCGCTCGATCGAGGTCCATGTGCAGAAGCTGCCTGGTGGCGGCGAAGCCCAGGCGCTCATAGAGTGGATAGGCGCGCTGACTTGGATGCACGATCAGGTAGCCCGCGCCGCGGGCCCGAGCGTGCGCGATCACCGCTTCGACGAGCGCTCCCCCGATGCCCTGGTTGCGGAAGGCTTCGAGGACGAACACGCTCTGCACGTTGCCGGCGATGCGCTCGACATCCCGAGGCTGTGGGATCCGGTCGAACACGGCGAGCCACGCCATCCCGACGGCATCACCGTCGCGCTCCGCGATGTACGCAACGTGGCTCTCCTCACGTGAGGCCCACCAGAGTCTGAGTGCGCCTTCGAACTCGGCCTGTGATAGTCCGTACTCGCCGCGTTCGTGGGTTCGCCAGATCCAGCGCAGCTGTGCCAGCGCCGCGGCGTCGGCGATGCCGGCGCGACGGATGGTCGCGCCCGAATCGTTCGGCTGGGTCACACGCCGACTCTCGCACTCACGCGGAGCGATCCGGCGCCGTCGACGCTGCAGGGTGGTCGTACCCTGTGGTGCGATGGCGGCCGAACCCGATCCGGTGTTTCCGGTGGGCAACCCCGATGAGCGCGAGTTGTTGCTCGGCTGGTTGACCTGGCTGCGCGGCGCCGTGCTTCGCAAGGTCGATGGACTGAGTGACGCGCAGGCGCGATGGACCCCCGACGGGAAGCTCATCTCGCTCCTCGGCGACCGACGACTACGTGCGAGCGACTCCCCTGACCGAGCTCAGTCGAAATAACGATGGGACCGATCTGCGCTGGGTTGTCCTGCATCTCATCAAGGAGACCGCTCGCCATGCTGGCCATGCGGACGCGACCAGCGAACTGCTCGACGGCTTCACCGGCGAGTGATCGGT
>JBAQGL010000295.1:0-2957 GCA_049287785.1 Candidatus Dormiibacterota bacterium
CCAGGTGGCGATGCTCGTGCCCACCACCGTGCTCTGCCAGCAGCACTTCATCACCTTCACCGAGCGGCTCGCTGCATTTCCGATCACGGTGCGCCAGCTCTCGAGGTTCGTCAGCGACGACGAGATCGCGCGGACGCTCGCGGGATTGCGGAGCGGTGCCGTCGACATCGTGGTGGGCACGCATCGGCTGCTTCAGAAGGACGTCGAGTTCAAGAACCTCGGACTCGTGGTGATCGATGAGGAGCAGCGATTCGGCGTGCTCCAGAAGGAGCGGTTCAAGGAGCTTCGCGTCGCGGTGGATGTGCTTTCGCTTTCCGCCACGCCGATTCCTCGCACCCTGCACATGTCGCTGGCGGGGATCCGCGATCTCTCGGTCATCCAGACGCCACCCGAGGAACGCCAGCCGATCAAGACGTACGTGACCGCTCGCGAGGATTCGCTGATCCGCGAGGTGATCACGCGCGAGCTTGCGCGCGGTGGCCAGTGCTTCTTCCTGCACAACCGGGTTGCAGGCATCGAGGCGGTCGCGGATCGGCTTCGCGCGCTGGTGCCGGAAGCGCGTATCGAGGTGGCACACGGGCAGATGCAGGAGGGCATGCTGGCGTCGGTGATGCGTCGCTTCGGTGACGGCGAGATCGACGTGTTGCTGTGCACGACCATCATCGAGTCCGGGCTCGACATCCCCAACGCGAACACCATCGTCATCGATGACGCACACCGTCTCGGGCTCGCGCAGCTGTATCAGTTGCGTGGCCGTGTCGGACGTGCGGGGCAGCGCGCTTACGCATACATGATGTACCCGCCGGCGCGGTCGCTCACGGAGAGGGCCGACAAGCGGCTCGACGTGATCGGCGACCTGCAGGACCTCGGCGCGGGATTCAAGCTCGCCATGCGTGACCTCGAAATTCGCGGGGCGGGAAACCTGCTCGGCGAGGAGCAGCACGGCGAGATCGCGGCCGTCGGGCTCGAGCTCTACAACCACCTGCTCGCCGACGCGGTGACCTCCCTGCAGGGCAAGCCACTGCTCGAATCGCCGGCACAGGTGACGGTGACGCTCCCGGTTGCGGCGTTCCTCCCGGCTGACTACGTATCCGACGAGCGCCTCCGGCTCCGCTGCTACCAGGAGCTCGCCGCGTGCGTCAGCGAGCAGGAGCTCGATCAGCGCGCACGCGGGCTCGTCGATCGATTCGGTCCGATGCCCGCGCCGACGTCGGCGCTCATCGACTCGCTGCGCGTCCGTCTGCTC
This sequence comes from Candidatus Dormiibacterota bacterium, assembly GCA_049287785.1. Classification (GTDB taxonomy): domain Bacteria; phylum Chloroflexota; class Dormibacteria; order Aeolococcales; family Aeolococcaceae; genus Palsa-851. Next base: position 1,247 of record JBAQGL010000295.1, read on the forward strand.
GCAGCTGCCGCAGGCGCGCTTGGCGTCGACACCGAGCGCGGTCGCGGTGTCGTCATCCGTCTCACCCTCGACCACGGGCTCGACCTGCAGAGCGTTGCCGCACAGTTCCGCGGCATCACCGCCACGCCGTCGCAGCTGCACCTCGGCGATGCGTGGCAGACGACTCTGACGCCGGTGCTTCGCGAGCTGGGCCGTCTGGTGCGCGCGCAGAGTCGCGTCCCGGTTGGAGCGCAGAACGCCAATGCGTGACGACGCGGTGCAGTCGCTGCGCGCGCTCAACGAGGTGGTCGAGCGTCTCCGCGCACCGGGCGGATGTCCTTGGGACCGAGAGCAGACGCATCGCAGCCTCCGCCCCTATCTCCTCGAGGAGACCTACGAAGTCCTCGAGGCCATCGACAGGAACGAACCGGGAACATTGCGCGAGGAGCTCGGTGATCTCTTGCTGCAGGTGCTCATGCACAGCGCGATCGCGATGGAGGAGGAGGGCGGCTTCGACGTCGGCGATGTCGCCGACGACGTGCGCGCCAAGATGATCCACCGTCACCCGCACGTGTTCGGCGACGTCGCGGTCGATGGACCGGCGAACGTCGTCGTCAACTGGGAGAAGCTCAAGACCGCGGAGAAACGCGAGCGTCTGTCACTGCTCGACGGCGTGCCCGCGGCAATGCCGGCGTTGGCGCACGCGCAGGGAGTGCAGAAGCGCCCGGCGCGGGTCGGTTTCGACGAAACACCGACCCTTCCGGCGGCATTCGAGGCGGTTCGGGACGCGCTCGACCGCGTCGACCACGTTGCCGCGGGCCTGGCCGAGGCGGAGCGCGGTGAGGACTGGGCCGCGGCGGCCGGAGACCCCGAGGTCGCGATCGGCGACCTGCTTTTCGCGGTGGTGGCACTGGCTCGGCGCCTGCGCGTCAATCCCGAGGAGGCACTGAGGGGGCGCGCCATGAGCTTCGCGTCGCGGTTCCGTTCCCTCGAGGCCCAGGCCCGCGAGGACGGCGTCGACCTGCATGACCTCGACGATTCGGACTGGCAGGCCCGATGGGCGGCAACCGAGCGCTGATATAGGCCGGAAGGTCCTTGTCAAAACCGGCCGTGGGCCGCATCCTATCGCGGCACCCCCGGCGTCACATCGCAGCATTCGTTTCACCAGCGCCGGGAAGAGGATCGTGTCATCCGTTCCACTCCACGTCCAGGCAACGACAGCCCGATCACGATGCGTCGGATCGTGATCGTCCTCATCGCAGGGGTCTGCGGCCTGGTTGCATTTGCCGTGTACGGACAGGTGGCCCAAACGCGTCATCTCGATGCCCAGGTGAGCGCCCTGTCCGCGCAAAACTCGGCGCTCACGCAGCAGATCTCCGAGCGCGAACGGGAGATCGCCGATGCTCAGACGGTCGCCTGGCTCGAACAGCAGGCGCGTCAGCTGGGCTACATCTTCCCGGGAGAGCAGCTCTACGTCATCTCCCCACCGGGAGAAGCCCACGCCTCGACCGGCGGCGTTTCGGTGCCGATCCCCACCTTTAGACCGGTGGCGTCGCCGACCCCGAAACCGACGCCGACGCCCAGGCCCACGGGGTCACCGAGCCCCAGCCCGAGTCACGGGCCGGCGCCCACGCCGACCCCCACCCCCAGGCCGACGCCGACTCCCCACTGACGCCGGGCCGCGCCGAGGACGCACGGTCACGTGCGGTATCCTCTGAGAGCGGCGTGGAGC
>JBAQGL010000296.1:0-3186 GCA_049287785.1 Candidatus Dormiibacterota bacterium
GAACATATGCGTCGAGTGCGTACGAGAGCAGCAGCACGCGAGGGCGCGGGTTCGCCGGCCTGGACGTCTGCGTTGCGTACATATCGAAGCGCGGTTGGCCGGTCACCTCGACGCGGCCTGGATCAGCGCCGGCACGGCGCCAGAACTCCATGTGCCGTTCACTGCACACCGTCATGAAGTCGGAGATGAATGGCGCCGCGGCTCGCATGTTTGCGCTGTGCACCTGCATGGTACCCACCGACACCGTCGTCTCCTTCTGCACCACGACCACGGGGATACCGAGCGCATGAGCGGCACTGGGGAGACTGCGGACATAGAAGAAGGTGTCCGATGGCAGGACGATGACGTCAAAAGCCTGCTCGAGATACAGCCGGCGCACCTCACCGAACAGCCATCGCGCATAGCGGCGTCGCTCCTGTTCGAGGTCGGCGCGGTTGTAAGCCTCGAGGCTCGTTGCCACAGCACTGCCGAGCATTCGCAGTGCCGGGCCGCGGAGGCGCTGATACGGAAACCGGCGGACGCGCAAGCGCGGATGCGCTTCCAGGGCACGAAGATCTTGGTCGAAGTAGTGGTCGAGCGCGAGCACCTGGAGCCGTTCCATCAGGGAACCCGGCGCACGGGTCGAAGAAACCCGAAGAGGGATCCGCGTTCCTCGGCGCTGATGGCGAATCGAGCGACTCCCAGAACGTAGACGATGCCCGCGGGTATGCAGCACGCGGCAATCGTGATCAGCTGCGCCGGCTGGACGAACCAGGCCGTGGCCGCGAGAAGTCCGGCAAAGACCAGCGCCCAGACAAGCACGGGCAGTATCGCCTCCCTGACGAATTGCCCCGCCCCCATCGAGAGCAGGTTGAGCGCCAGCCGGATGTACAGCGGTGCTGTGATGCCATAGCCGATGAGCGTGCCGATGATGACACCGGAGATCCCGAGTGGTCGAACCAACGCGATCGAGATCACGAGGTTGATCACCATCGCGGAGGTTGCGTAGAGCGCGATGATTCGCATGCGTCCCAGCCCAATTGGAATCGTGTGCGCGATGGTCGCCGAGCTGATCACGAGCTGATACACGAGGAACAGCTGCGTCGGGCCGCTCATGTAAGCGTACTGCGCGCCCACCCACGCGACGATGAGTGGGCGTGCGAGGATCATGGCGGCGATGGTGGCGGGGAAGGACAGGGCCAGCGTATAGCGAGTGCCGCGAATCAGCAGTGCGCGTAATCGGATCGTCGAGTCGATGGCGGACAGGTTTGCTGCCGCCGGCACGACCGCCTGGGTGGTGAACGACAGCGGGTACGAGGCTGCACTCTGGAGCCGGTTGGCTATGTCGTATCCCGTGAGCACGCTGACGGGAGCGGCCGTCGCAAGGATCACCTTGTCCATCTGCGCCCAGATCACGCCGCTGATCGCGGCGACGAACGCCCATCCGCTGAACCCCGCGAGGGGCCTGAGCCCTGTTCGGCTGATGAGATGTGGAGAGATGCGAAGCTCCGGGCATGAGAGCCGCGCCATGAGCGCGTACCCGAGCGCGGAGAAGAGGCTGGCGGCGACCGTGACGGCGCCGAACGCGATGACGCCATGGCCGGTACCGAGAACAGCCACGACTGCGGCCGCATATAGCAGTTGCCGCGACATGTCGACGGCCTTGATCCGCCCATATCGCTGCAACCCCTGCAGCAGACCGTAGAAGGCAAGCCCGGGGAGGCTGAACAGCGCCTCACCCGCGAAGAGGACGAACAGCAGACCCAACGCTGCTCGAAGTGACTCCGTCGGCACGTGAAAGAGATGCGCCGCCAGCACTGCCAGCACCAGCAGGACGAGGGCGGCGGCAACGCCCGTTCCGAGCAGGATGGCGAGCGCCGAGCTGACAACCTGGCTCATGCGTTCCCGATCACCACGGCCGTCGGCGTCCGCGATGAAACGGCTGACCCCCGCCTGCAGCCCGAGATCGGAGATGCTCAGGTAACCGGCAGAGACGGAGAAGCTCAGCGCGAGCACGAAGACGCCGTAGGAGGTCATGCCGAGGGTTCGGATCGCGAACGCGACCACGAAGAAGTTGATGAGCAGCGATAGCACGCCCACGACACCGCTGATCAGCGTGTTGCGGAAGACCCTGCGGCCATGCGCAATCTCCGGCGGCAGATCGACAGTCGTCATGCGGCGGCCCGCATCATCCCCCCACGTGCTCGCGTCGCGCGGCGTCGCGCTGAGCGTGGTATCGCTCGTTTCGCAACGGCAATCCGGTCTGGTCGCGGAGCGCCGGGTCCAGCTCGAAGGCTGCCACGACCGCGGCCAGGTCCGGAGGGGGCGAGGATGGAAGCTTCGACAGCAGCGCTTCCACACGTGCAAGGTCCTGGGGAACGTCGACGGTCAACCGGATCCAGGAAAGGTCCGGATCCGAGGCGACCCGGACGATGCGAAACAGGTCAGGCCGCTCGCGGGTCAGGGCGGTCACGTGCTCGCGCAGGTAGTCCGCGCTCGCGTCGGCATCGAGGCGATGCAGGCACGCGCGCGTGAAGACCTCGCAGTCGTATCCCTCCGGAAACGTCGGCGGCTCAACGTTGCTCGCATAATCGGCGTCATCGCGGCGCCGGGCGCTGATGACGGCGTCCACCACCGCGGGATCCATCAGCGGACAGTCGGCGGTGATGCGCACGATGACGTCGGCGTCGTGCTCGCGCGCCGCCATCACATAGCGGGTCAACACGTCGTTCTCAGGCCCTCTGGTGACGCCGGCACCCGAAGCGAGCGCGAGAGCCGCAACGTCATCGTCGATGCCGCCGACGGTGGTGGCGACGACGACGCGGTCGACGAGCGTCGCACGCGAAACCCGCTCGATGATGTGAGCGAGCATCGGCCGGCCCTGGAGCGGCGCCAGCACCTTGCGTGGGAAGCGTGTCGACCCGCAGCGGGCCTGGATCACGGCAACCGTGGTCATGATGCGGCTCGAGCTCCGACCAGGTGCCGGATCGCATCGGCGACTCGGGCGGCGCCGCAGACGTCGACAAGGGCGCGACCGCGAACCGTCATCTCCGTACGCCGCCCCAGATCATCGAGGAGCACAAGGCACGCGTCCGCGAGATTCGCCGCATCCACAACGATGGCACAGCCGGCTGCCTCGAGCGCCGCCGCCTGCGCCTGCTGGTTGCTCACCGCAGGCGTGATCACCGCCGGGCACCCGACGCATGC
>JBAQGL010000297.1:0-2426 GCA_049287785.1 Candidatus Dormiibacterota bacterium
CCCGGAGCTGCTCGCCCAATCCCTGGGTCAGTACCTGCGCGCTTGGCTGCAGCGCATCCGCAGCGGCGACAGCGGTGTCCTTCCCGTCCTCCTCGGCATCATCGTCGTCGCCATCGCCTTCCAGATCGCCAACGGGAAGTTCCTGTCGCCGCAGAACCTGGTCAACCTCTTCGAGCAGAGCACCATCTACATGCTCCTGGCGATGGCCGAGATCTTCGCGCTGCTCCTCGGCGAGATCGACCTCTCGGTCGGTTTGGTCATGGGGCTGGGCGCCGTGCTGGTCGCCGAGATGATCCAACCCGGTGGGCTCGGCCTGCCCTGGTGGGTGGCGATCATCCTCACCCTGCTTCTCTGCTCCTTCGTCGGGTTGGTCCAGGGGAGCATGGTCGCTCGACTCAAGATGCCGTCGTTCATCGTCACCCTGGGTGGTCTGCTGATCCTCGAGGGGGTATGCATCATCGTCCTGGGCGGCAGCCTCGTCGGTATCGGCAACTCGCACTACAACAACGAGGTGGTCATCTACGACCTCTTCTACGGAAAGTTCTCGCCGCTGGTCAGCTGGATTCTGCTGGCCGTTGTGGTGGTCGGCGGGGCCGGCTGGGTCTGGTTCCGCGACTCGCAGCGGCGCCGGTCCGGCCTGGTGGCGCCGCCGGCGAGCCTCACCCTCCTGAAGATCCTCGTGGCGACGGCGGCCGGGGTGATCGTCGTCGCGGTCTGCAACGTCAACCGGGCGCATTTCGGAACCATCGTCGGCCTGCCCTACCTCATTCCGATCGTTCTCGTCGTGATGGTCGGCTGGACGATGCTGCTCCAGCGGACGCGTTTCGGGCGCTACGTGTACGCGATCGGCGGCAACCCCGAGGCCGCTCGTCGAGCGGGAATCAGCCTGCCCAAGATCCGCACCTGGGGCTTCGTCCTCGCTTCGCTGACGGCCGGCATTGCGGGCGTGCTCTTCGCGTCGTGGCAGGTGTCGATCACGACCAACGTGATCAAGGACGCCAACCAGTACGTCCTGCTGGCGGTGGCTGCCGCCGTCATCGGCGGGACCAGCCTCTTCGGCGGTCGCGGCAAGACGCTCCACGGGGTGCTCGGCGGTCTCGTCATCGGCAGCATTTACAACGGGCTCTTCCTGCTCGGCGTCCCAGCCGAATGGATCGACGTTGTGGTGGCGCTGGTGCTCCTGGCCGCCGGAACCATCGACGTCCTCTCCCGCCGCGGCGCGCAGCCCCGGGCCTGATCCGTCCGTATGAGCCCCATGGCCTCGCCGGAGTCGGTCCGACGTCACAACCTGAGCCTGCTCCTCCGCCACCTGCATCAGTCGGGTGCGCTGTCCCGATCAGAGATCGGCGGCACCCTGGGCATGACCCGGAGCACGATCGGTGAGCTGGTCGCGGATCTGCGCGCGCGGGGCCTCGTGGAGGAGGGAGATCCGGCACGGCTGGGGGCGCCGGGACGCCCGTCGCTGGTCGCCCGCCCCAACCCCGAGGGGGCGGCGGCCATCACCGCCGAGATCGCGGTCAACTCCCTGTCTGCCGCGGTGGTCGGGCTCGGCGGCCGCATCCTTCACCGCGCTCGGATCACCCATCAGCCACGCCGTCTGGCGGTTGATCAGACGATCGAGGACGTCGGCAAGCTCATCCTTGCCGCCCAGGCATCAATTCCCGCCGGATGCTGGGTGTCCGGGCTTGGGATCGCGGTCGCCGGGGTGGTCCGGCGCGCCGACGGTTTCGTCCACTTCGCGCCGAACCTCGGGTGGCGCGACGTTCCATTCGGCCGCCTGGTCGCGGACCGGCTCGGGTCGAGCCTTCCGGTGACCATCGCCAACGAGGCGGACCTAGGTGCGCTGGCCGAGCACACCTGGGGAGCGGGCGTCGGCGTCCACCACCTCGTCTATGTGTCGAGCGAGGTCGGCGTCGGCGGTGGCCTGGTGATCGACGGCCGGCCGCTGGTGGGAGCGGCCGGATGCGCCGGCGAGGTCGGCCACTTCCAGGTGAATCCGCTCGGCGAGCGCTGCCGCTGCGGCGCCATCGGATGCTGGGAGACGGAGATCGGAGGGCCGGCGATCCTCCGGCGCATCGGCATCGTGGAGAAGAACTACAAGCCGGAAGCGGTCACCCGGCTGCTCCGGGAGGCGGCATGGGGCGACCCGGTCGCTCTTGCCGCGGTTGAGGACGTGGGTCGCTGGCTGGGCACCGGCCTCGCCGGCCTGGTGAACGTCTTCAACCCGCAGCGCGTCGTCCTCGGCGGCTGGCTCGCCACCATGTGGCCGATGGTGGAGCGCACGGTCGATGCCGAGCTGCGCGCCCGGGTGATGGCCCCGTCGAGCGAGCTCGACGAGCTCATCCGGCCGACCCAGCTCGGTGCCGACGGACCGCTCCTCGGAGCCGCCGAGCTCGCCCTGACCCGAGTGCTCGACGAGCCCACGC
>JBAQGL010000298.1:0-3540 GCA_049287785.1 Candidatus Dormiibacterota bacterium
GTTGATGACCATTTCGGCTGACACATCGCACGCGGCCGCGCGCTCGCAGCCGCGCAGCTGCCACTCGAGCTGGCCCGGCGCGTGCGCGTCGGTGTCGACGGTGAGCCGGCATCCGGCATCGATCGCGAGCTTCAGCAGGCGCCTAGGGGGATCGAGCCGTTCCGGACGCGAGTTGACCTCGACGGCGACATGATGCTCGCGGCACGCCGCGAAGACGGCGTCCGCGTCGAACTCCGACTCGGGTCTCCCGCGGCCCACGACGATCCGCCCGGTGCAGTGACCGAGGACGTCCATGTGCGGGTTGCGGATGGCGGCGAGCATCCGCGGTGTCATCTCCACCCGAGGCATGCGGAGCTTCGAATGCACGCTTGCCACCACAACGTCGAGCTGCGCGAGGAGGTCCGGCTCCTGGTCGAGCGATCCGTCTTCGAGGATGTCGACCTCGATACCGGTGAGGATGCGAAACGGTCCGAGCCGTTCGTTGATGCCGCGCACAACGTCGAGCTGCTCGCGGAGCCGCTCGATGCTCAGCCCGCGCGCCACCGTGAGTCGCGGTGAGTGATCGGTGAGGACGATGTACTCGTGACCAAGAGCGATGGCGGTCCGAGCCATCTCCTCGATGGGGCTGCCGCCGTCCGACCAGTCCGAGTGCACGTGGCAGTCGCCACGCAGGGCCCGGCGTAGCGCCAGCGCGTCGTCCGAGACGGGCGGGGCCTCGGATTCGAGACGCCGCAGATACGCGGGTGTCGCCCCGGCGAGCGCCTCCTCGATGACGCGGGCAGTGGCCGGCCCGATGCCCGCGAGACTTTGCAGTGTCCCGCGCCTGCTCCGCTGCTCGAGCTCCGTGTCGGGAAGCGCACGAACGACGGCGGCTGCATTGCGAAAGGCACGCACGCGATACGTGGGCTCGCGCTCGCGTTCAAGGATGTACGCAATGCGCTCCAGCGCTGCGATGGCGTCCTGGCGGCTTGTCAACTTCGTGTGGCGATCCGCATCGATTCGTACAGCCTCGGCATTCGGTACAGCGCCGTACCCTGAGTGCATGACCAGCCAACCGCCGGCGGCTCGCGAGATCGTGATCAAGGCTATCACCGAGAGCGAGCTGGGCGAGTGGGTTCGGGCCATGGAGGCCGGCTTTCTGCTTGCGGTTCCCGACGGAGCGATCGCATATCGCGCAGCGTTCTTCACCCCGGGCCGTTCGGTCGGCGCGTTTGCCGGAGACACCTGCGTTGCAACCCTCCGCAGCTTCGACATGGAGGTGACGGTCCCTGGCGGCAGTGCGGTGTCAGCCGAGGGAATCACGAATGTCGCCGTGGTTCCAGCGCGGCGACGACGAGGCCTGCTCACCACGTTGATGCGACGTGCCCTCGACGAGGCAGTTGTTCGAGGACACTCCCTCGCGGCACTGATCGCCTCGGAGTACCGCATCTACGGTCGGTTCGGGTTCGGCCCGGCCACCTCCACCGCGGCCTATGACATCGATGTTCGGCGCGCAGGAGGCGTCCGCGCTGTCGATGGTGGCGAGGGCACCTTCGAAGCGTTGAGCCTCGAAGAGGTTCGGAGACATGGCTCTGAGCTGCACGAGCGGTTCCGGCGGATCCAACCCGGCGCGATCAACCGCAGCGAGCAGGCGTGGCGGGTGCGCACGGGCGAGCTGCGCAACCCGCACTGGGATCGGCACGAACGCTGCGGCGTGCTCTATCGCGACGCGCAGGGACGTCCGTCGGGCATGGCCCTCTACCGGATCGCTGATCGGTGGTCGGACGGCGATCCCGACTACGAGATGACCGTTGACGACATCTTCGCAATGGACGCCGCTGCGGGAGCAGCGCTGTGGCGTCATCTCCTCAACACCGAATGGGTGAATCGAGTCACCGTGGTTGGCGTTGCCCCGGACGACCCGCTGCCACTGCTGCTCGACAACCCCAGAGCATGCGTACCGCGCCCCCCGACCGGTATCGATCACCTCTGGCTGCGCATCCTCGATGTCCGTCGAGCACTGGAGGCGCGCTCGTACGCTGCACCCGATCATCTCGTGCTCGAGGTGAGCGACCCCGCCGGATACACGCCGGGCCGGTTCGCGCTCGAGACAGGCACCGACGGCAGCGCATCGGCACGCATTGTTGACGACCCACCGGACCTGGCACTTGGCGTGTCTGCGCTGGCGATGATCTACCTCGGCAACCAGACGTTCCAACGCCTCGCGGCGGCCGGACTCGTCACCGAGCGGACGGCCGGCGCCGTCATGCGAGGCGACCGGATGTTTCAGACGTCGGGCCGTCCCTGGTGCGCGGACGGGTTCTGACAGGACCCGACGGATACTGGCTTAGGACGCCTTGAGCCGGACTGCCGACGGCAGTCGCGATACCGCGAAGGAGAGGAGAAGCACGACGGCTGCGGCACCCGCGCCAAACAAGATGCATTGCCAGGTCGCGAAGATCGGCTTCTGGACATAAGCCATGTCCAGGCAGGGGATTCCCTTCGGGGGGCACTGGAACGGAGCCGTCGCCAGTTGCGCGGTCCAGAGACCAACCGCAACCCCCACCGGCACCGAGGCCACCCGGAGGACGAGCGCGACGATGCGCCTCATCGCTCGATGGTAACAGCCGAGATCAGTTGAGGTTGGTCGCCGTTATCGCAGCCGGCTTGAGGGGATACGAGCGCTGACGCGGGGGAGCCAACGCGATGAACGATGCCGGGACTGCGACCGCGACGAGCGCGAAGCTCACGATCCAGCCCGGCGGGACTGCATCGCCCACAACCAGCGACACGAGTCCGGCGGCCGTGATGGTGCCCCAAGCACCGGCGACCATGAAGGGCGACCTCGACATGCGAGCTGATGACAGGTTCGATGCGGCCCAGGCGAGCATCCACACAACGCATGGAGCGAGCATCACGGTGTCGTGCAACAAGGCATGCGGGGCGGCGAGCAGCGACAGCAGCGCGGCAGCAGCAAGCGCAGGCTCGAGTCTCGAGGCGCGCCGTCGCACAGTGCTCCCGAGCCGCCATCCGACGGCACAGGCAACCAGCGCGAACACCGCGGCGGCGACGCGCGTGGTCGAGGAATTACCGAAGATCAGGGCCGGGATGCTGATGAAACTCGAATACGTCGACAGTGCCCACTGACTCTGCGAGGTCAGGGCCAGGTTGACAAAGCCGGTCAGTCCCTGCGGCCCGGCAACCGCGAGGTTGGCAAGCACTGCGACAGCGACCCCGGCGAGCGCGCCGCTGAGCAAGCGGCGGTCACGCCAGCCGAGCATGAACGCACCGAGGACAAGCGCGAGATGCGGCTTGGTCAGTCCCGCGGCAACGACGAGGAGGAACGCACCGCTGGCGTTCTTACCTGCTCGCCACTGGCGATACGCCAGCGACAGCCCGAGCGCGATGAATGGCGTCCACTGTGCCTGGACCACCACGCTGTAGGTTCCGGCGCCCGCCATTGCCGCAAGCACCGCTGCATATTTCCAGCGCCGGGGCGTCCGCGCCGGCCACGTCGCGCTGGCGGCCGCGATCATCACCGCGACTCCGAGGAGGCAGAAC
>JBAQGL010000299.1:0-1681 GCA_049287785.1 Candidatus Dormiibacterota bacterium
GCCGCCGCCCGCTCCATGGAATCCTCGTCGAGCAACCCCCGGCGGAGCCGCTCCCGGCCCAGGAACATGTTCTGGACGATGTCGAGGTTGTCGGCCAGGGCGAGGTCCTGGTAGACGGTCTCGATGCCCAGGCCGGCGGCGTCCCGGGTGGTGCGGATGTGCACCGGGCGGCCCTCGAAGAAGATCTGCCCGTGATCGATCTGGTGGACCCCGGCGATGCAGCGGGTGAGCACCGACTTGCCCGCCCCGTTGTCGCCGCACAACCCGGTCACCTGGCCGGCGGGGAGATCGAGGTTCACCTGGTAGAGCGCCTGGACCGCACCGAAGTGCTTGTCGACGCCCCGCAACTTCAACAGCGGCTCGGACGCCGCCGTCCCCTCGCCACTCACCCCTGCCCCGGGTGTCACGGCACCTGCCACCGGCTGCTCAGACACGCACCACACTCCCCGTCCGGGCTCCCCGACGCGAGAGCACGTCGACCATCACCGCGAGCAGCAGGACGCTGCCCGGAAGGATGTACTCCAGCGGCGTTGACAGCTCCCCCAGCGAGAGCAGCGATACGCCATAGGCGATGCCGCCGATCATCAGGCCTCCGAGGAGTCCGTGAATGGGCTTGCCCCGGCCCCCGAAGAGGCTGGTGCCGCCGATGACCGCCGCTGCCACCGAGTACAGGATGAGCTGGCCTGGGTCTGCATCGTTGGTGCTGTACTGCCCGAAGAAGAACGATCCGAGCAGGATCCCGCCGAACCCGGCGGTGGCGGAGCAGAGCGCGAAGGCTCCCGTCCGTATCCACGCAAGGTTGACCCCGGCGCGGCGAGCCGCTTCCGGGTTGCCGCCGATCGCGTAGACATACCGGCCGAACTGGGTGCGCTGGAGCAGAACCGTCCAGACGGCGACGATCCCGAGCACGATGGGAATCACCTCGGGAACCCCGGACGGGAGGTTCGCCTGGCAGATGGCGACCACGCCCGCGCCGATCAGTGCCATGAAGACGATGCGGATCACGATCAGGCTCAGGGGTGGCGCCACCAGGCCGGCGCGCCGCCGCGCCGAGGCGCGAGACAGGAGCGAGACCGCCCCGATCACCACGAGCACGGCCAGGACGATCCACCCCGCGACTGGGTTGATGACCCCCTGCACGAGGTTGAAGATCACGCTCTGATTGGGGATCTGCGAGCCGACGGTGAGCGTTCCGTCGGCGCCGCCAAGGATGATGACGATGATGCCCTGGAAGAGGAGGAATCCGGCCAGCGTCACGACGAACGACGGGATCCGCAGCCGGGCGGTCAGGGTTCCTTGAATCGCTCCGATGAACCCGCAGCAGAGCAGGGTCATGAGGATCGCCGCCCACCAGGGCCACGCGGGTCCCGGATCCTGCTGCACCAGCTTGAACGTGATGGTCCCGCCCAGCAGGGCGACCGAGCCGATGGAGAGGTCGATCTCACCGAGGAGCAGCACCACGATCTCGGCCGTGGCCAGGACCACGTAGACCGTGCTCAAGCCGAAGATGTAAACGAGGTTGCTGGCCCGGAGGTAGGAGTTCTCCGGCGTGATGATCTGGAAGGCGATGGCGACGACGATGATGCCGAGGAGGACGGGAAGGACACCGCTGTCGCCGCTGCGGATGCGCTGCAGCCAAGCGCGCAGGTACTGACCCAGGGATTGGGCGAGCAGCTCCGGG
>JBAQGL010000300.1:0-3628 GCA_049287785.1 Candidatus Dormiibacterota bacterium
GGTGTTCGCGTCAGCAGAGTCACGATGACCGCTCCGGCCAGCACCGCTCCTGCCGCGATGCCCACCCGAATGAGCGCGACTCGAGGGTTGGCTCGCACAACCTGCACCACCGTGATTGCGAGCAGGCCGCATGCGACCACCGCGCCGGTGAACACCTCGAGGCCATGGATCACCCAGATGGATGCCGTGATCGCAAACAGGAGCAGTGCGGTGTCACGCGTGAAGACACCTCGAAAGACACGAAGCGCGGCAACGATGAAGGGGACGATGAGCGTCGAGTCGACGATCTCGGGGAAGCGGCCGACGATGGCCTGAAACGACGGAAAGGCAAGCCCGAGCGCGAAGAACGGAACCACTGCTGCGAGTGCGACCGATCCCGTCGCTTCGAGCGCAAGCAGGCTGAGTGACAGAGGGATCAGCAGCAGGGTGATGGTGATCACCGGCCCCATCGCCATCGCGGGCGACGGTGCGCCGAGCCACGACACCACCGCGGCCGTCGCCTCGAACCCAGGGCGCACGCGCACGAATTCCGTCCCTTCGATCGGGATCCGAATCAGCGGCAGCACGTCGTGCGTTCGCGCAATCGTGTTGGCGAGGCCGCCGTGCGTCGCGGTGTCCCAATCGGGAGGGAGCACCTGGCCGTGGAGGGCCCAGAAGAACACCGCCGCCCCGATCAGACCTCCGATCAGTGCTGGAATCGGCACCCACCACGGGGAGGCGACGCCGGCGGTGGGGGAGGCGCGGCGCCATCGGAGCACCGCGGCAGCCCCGAGCACCACGAGCAGCGGCAGCACGGTCACCGGTTCGAACGGGATGTGCGCGTCGTGCATCGCCATCCCCGCCACGCCGATGAACCCTGCGGACATCCCGGGGGACATCGCAAGTCTCGTCCACCATCGCCACTGAGGAGCGAGCAGGGTCGCAAGGGCAAAGCCAGGAAGCATGGCCGCAATCACCACCCCAGGGAGGGATTGCGCGAAGTCTTGGAGTGACACGCCGGATGGAGCTTAGCGGCCAGTCAGGCGAGACGCGCTCGACTGCCGGCAGTGCCGCACGGAAGCGCGTGGTATCCTGAGTTCAATGGCTGGATGGTTGACGTTGCGCGCCCTGCGCGCGCCACCGTCCTCGGCTGCGAGGAGCCCCTGGGGAGGCTCCAAGCCTGGGGGCGATGGGCTAGAGCCCTCATAATCAGATCGATTGGGCTCCCGTTCCAGAGATCTTGAAGCGTCCCCGGAGGGTTCCATGGCAAGCCGGCGAGCGAGTGGCACTGGGCGGGGACATCGCGTCACGGTCGAGCTTGACGAGGCGCCGGAAACCCAGGTGGATCGCCCCAAGCACGTTCAGCTGGTGGGGCAGCCCGACGCCACGCCGTCCGCGTTCTGGCCGACGAGCGTCTATCCCCGCATCGAATCCCGTTCGCAGCGCGTGTCGGTGCGGCGATGGGTCGCCCTCCTGGTCGTTCTCGATGCGGTGATCGCCACCCTCGCGGTGGCGGTCGCCACGCTCGCCATCTTCGGCGCCTCGCCCGAGCGGTTGAACGACAGGCTGCCGTACGCCGCGATTGCGGCGACCTTCCCGGCCCTCTGGGTCGTGGCCATGCTGCTGAGCGGCTCGTACGCCCGTCGCTACCTGGCTGCCGGGCCCGAGCAATACCGGCGCGTGTGCAACGCGTCGATCTGGATCCTCGCGCTCATCGGCTTTACGTCCTACGTGCTTCGAGCCGACTTCTCGCGTGGCCTGGTGCTGATCACGATCCCGTTGGCCGCGCTGCTGACCCTGCTCGGACGCTGGGTTGCGCGCAAGGCGTTGCGCAGTCGATTCGGCGATGGTGTCGCAATCCACCGCATCGTTGAGGTCGGACCGAGCAAGGGCGCGGAGCAGCTGCGCACCTACATCGATCGAAATACACACACCGGCTTCTCGGTGGTGGGCGTCGTCGCAACCGATGCACTTGCCGAAGACGCGCCCATCGATGTCGACGAGATCGTCAACGAGGTGAGGCGTCTTGACGCCGACACGATCGCCTTCGTCGGTACGACCCATTCGACGGGTGGCGAGTTGCGGCGCATGTCGTGGGCGCTCCAGGGATCAGGCATCCGATTGCTGGTGGTTCCGGATCTTGCCGATATCGCAGGACCTCGAATCGTCATGCACCCGGTCGACGGCCTCCCACTGCTGGAGATCTGTGAGCCCGAGCTGAGCGGGCCGGCTCGAGTCGTCAAATCCGTGTTCGATCGCGTCGCGTCGCTCTTCCTGATCATCGTTCTGAGCCCGGTGCTGGTGGCGATCGCGGTGGCCGTCAAGCTCAACGATGGCGGCCCGGTGTTCTTCCGGCAGCGCCGGATCGGCAAGGAGGGCCGCGCGTTCAACATCTGGAAGTTCCGCAGCATGCGTGTCGGTGCGGGTGCGCTCCTGCAGCCGGTTGAGACGGCCACCGGCGAAGGTCAGATGCTCGTGAAGACGCCATCAGATGATCGGGTCACCTCGGTTGGCCGGTTTCTGCGGAGATATTCACTGGACGAGCTGCCACAGTTGTTCAACGTGCTGATCGGGACCATGTCACTGGTCGGCCCGCGGCCGCTCGTCCAGGACGAGGTGGACAGCTTTGGCCACGGCGCGCACGCCCGGCTACTGGTGACCCCGGGGATGACCGGCCTCTGGCAGGTTCGCGGGCGCTCCGAGCTCCCCTGGGAGCGGCGCGTTCATCTCGATCTCTACTACGTCGAGAACTGGTCGATCTGGCTGGACATCTCGCTGCTGTGGAGCACCCTTCGCGCGATCGCGCACTCCAACGGAGCGTACTGAAAGCGACGCCACGCGGGCACGTGCACGCGACGCTGTCCGTATGATTGCGCCCGTTGTGGAACTGACCGGCGAGGCGCAGCGACTTGTCGAGCGGATCGGCGATCGCAGCGCTCGGATCGGGATCGTCGGGCTCGGATACGTGGGGCTCCCGACGGCGGTCGCGTACGCCGATGCCGGCTTCGCGGTGGTCGGGATCGACACCAACGCGGAGCGATGCGCGGCAATCACGGCGGGTGAGAGCTATATCGAGGATGTTCCCTCGAGCGACGTCGCACGGGCGCGTCGCGATGACCGGCTCACCGCGGTCACCGCGCTTGCCGCAGCCGGGGACCTCGATGTCGTCGACATCTGCGTGCACACCCCACTCGGGGATACGCGCGAACCCGACACGTCAGCCATCGAGGCGGTGGGCGAGGCGCTCATCGCGTGCCAGCGTCCGGGGCAGCTGATCGTGCTCACCAGCACGAGCTACCCGGGAACCACCGAGGATGTGCTCCGGCCCATCCTCGAACGCTCGGGGCTGGTGATGGGAGTGGATACATTTCTCGCGTTCGCCCCCGAGCGGATCGATCCCGGCAACAAGCGGTTCACGCTGCGCACCACGCCGAAGGTCGTCGGTGGAGTCGACGATACGTCGACGGAGGTTGCGCGACAGGCGCTCCTGACCATCGTCGACGTCGTGACCCCGGTGCGGGACGCAACCACCGCCGAAATGGTCAAGGTCCTCGAGAACACCTTTCGCATGATCAACATCGGCTTTGCCAACGAGGTCGCGCAGATGTGCCGCCGGCTCGGTGTCGATGTCTGGGAGGTCATCGACAGC
>JBAQGL010000301.1:0-1583 GCA_049287785.1 Candidatus Dormiibacterota bacterium
CCTTCGAGCAATGCGGACAGCGCCGCATGGGCCGTCGCGGCGTCGATGCCCGTCGCCTCGAGGAGACGGGTCGCCTCGGCGAGCAGCGCCAGCGGTGCGTTGCCCGCCAGGACCGCCGCCGCGTGATAGAGGGGCGCGCTGGTCGGGTCGACGTCGAGCGGCGTGGCGCGAAGTGCCGCGACCAGTCCGAGCAGTCGTTGCCGCAGGAGTCCGCTCGCGTCCACCCGGAAGAACGCGCCCTCCAGGAGTGACGCGCTGTCCGGTCCGGCCAATGCCTGGAGCGGATGGAGCACGCCGACCTCGGCGCCGGTGACGCGCAACGACGCGATCAACTCCGGGCCGAAGCGCGCGCCCAGGTGAACGACGCCGGCACCGTGCAGCGAGATCCCGGACGCGGCGATGGCGTCCGCGACGGTCGAGATTGCGCCGTCCGGCACCGCCAGCAGTGTGAGGTCGGCGAGGGCGGCTGCCTCCGGCGGTGTGGCCACGGCCCGGGCTCCGACGGTGTCCGCAAGCCGCGCAGCCATCTCACCCCGGCGACTGGCGACGGCGGCCACGCGATACCCGGCGTCATGCGCGGCGATCGCCAGCGCCGAGCCGGCCCGGCCCGCACCGATGATCGCCAGCGACGGCGTGTCGACTCCCTCCACGTCTCGGTCCTCCTGTGGATCCAAGCGCTCTTTGCAAGCAGGACACCGACCCGTCAGCGGCAGCGGTCCTCGAGGCGCGAGACGCGTCCCCGGGTCGCATTGGAGCCGTCGACGGCCACGATGGCCCGTCGGCCAGAGTGTACCCCTACGCTCCGGCTGCTGCCTCAGCGGGCGGAACGAAGTCCGGCGGTGCGGGAGGCGCAGCCTCGGGCGGCGGCCCGCTGCCGTTCACCGGCGCGACGCCGTTGTGCGACTCGGCTTCCTTGATGATCCGCTCCATCTCGGGAGCGTCCATGGTCTCGACCTCAACCAGCCTCGATGCCAGCGCGCGGAGCACGTGCTCACGCTCGCGCAGCACCTTCTTGGCGCGCTGGAACGCATCCGCGACGAGCTGGTGCACCTCCTGGTCGATCTCGGAGGCGATGCCCTCGGAGTAGTTGCGCTGCTCGCCGAGATCGCGACCGAGGAAGACCATCTCCTGACGCTCGCCGAAGGTGAGCGGGCCGAGCTTGTCGCTCATCCCCCACTCGGTGACCATCTTGCGAGCCAGGTTGGTTGCCTTGCGGATGTCGTCGGAGGCGCCGGTGGTGATGTTGTCCTCACCGAGGATCAGATCCTCGGCGCAGCGACCACCCAGGATCTGCGCGAGCTGGTCGACGAGCTCGGCCTTGCTCACCAGGTAGCGGTCCTCGATGGGCAGGCTCATGGTCCAGCCGAGCGCCTGACCGCGGCTGACGATCGTCACCTTGTGCACCGGATCGGTGTGCTCGAGGGTGGTGCCGACCAGCGCATGCCCCATCTCGTGGAAGGCGATGGTCAGCTTCTCCTTGTCGCTGATCATGCGGCTCTTCCGCTCCGGCCCCGCGATGACGCGCGCGATCGACTCCTCGAGGTCGTTCATCACGATGACCTTGCGATTCCCACGCGCTGCGA
>JBAQGL010000302.1:0-3252 GCA_049287785.1 Candidatus Dormiibacterota bacterium
CTACATGGGATCTACCAACCCACATTTCGGATCGGCTGCAACAGCGGCCAGTCTTCTGAATCTGGACGGCGAGCGCGTGTGCCACGCACTCGGACTGGCCGGCGCTCAAGCGAGTGGGATCAAGGAACGAGGTCTCGTGATGAACATCTCGCAGGCATTTCACGCCGGGCATGCAGCGAGCAGTGGCGTTCTTTCCGGCATCCTTGCGGCCGAAGGGCTCTGCGCAGGCGACACCGTCTTCGAAGGAGCCAACGGTTACCTCGCCGTCTTGTCGCGTGGTGCTGATGCAAGGCAGCTGGTCGACGGTCTCGGTACGGCATTCCGGATTGGCCAGGTGGGATTCAAGTTGTATCCAGCCGCCGCGCCAATCGCGGCCTCGATCGATGCGGCGATTGCCCTGCAGCGACAACATCACCTCCAGCCCTCGATGATCGATGCAGTGACCGTGCGCACCCATTCCATGTCGCTACGTGCGCATGATCGCCCAAACGCTTCTGAGCGCCTGGAAGCGCTCAGGAGCACGCAGTATTGCGTGGCGAGAGGTCTTATATACGGTCAACTGTCGCCGAGCGATTTTGATGCCGAGAAGCTCGCGGATCCTGCCGTACGCGCGCTGATGCCGCGGGTCCACATGGCGGTTGATTCGGAGATGGATCGGATCGCACCGCAGCGTTACGGATCGCGTGTGCTGGTGCACACCACGGATGGGCGGACTCTCGAAGCGATGGTCGAGTGTCCTCATGGAACCCCGGGAGTTCCGCTTGCGGACGACGAGGTCACCACGAAGTTCTTCGAACTTGCGGAACCACTTCTTGGCCGGCGACGTGCGGAGATGATCATCCGCGAGGTTTGGTCCCTCCACACTGCGGCCGGCTTGGGCGAGCTGATGGGACATCTCGTCTACTAACGACCAGGCTGGTCGCGCCAAGCGCGATGTGGTGGCTCCAATCGGCAGCACATGAGCAGTCGTCGGGCCTTCCAGATCGTTCGCCCAACGCCGGCTGTGCCCCACCTTCCTCGAAGGCGACCAAGACGTGGGCTTGACAAGCCGGAAGGAGGGGCGGCACAATCTGCCCTTCGATATCATCAACTACCGTCTCACCACGTGAGACTGGTCGGCCGCACCGAACCAGCGTTGAATAGAAAAGGGGCTTGTGAAGTGGGGCGTGGCCAAGGAGTTGCTGACCGGTACCGCGCCGCAGTGCTCGGCTCGACCACGGCCGGGAACGGCCGGCTGCACTTAACTGGCAGGTCGGGAGGATGACAAATTGGTCCCTGTTGATCGGATTTGGAATCATCGATGGCGCCATATTCGCTGTTGCCTCGGTCGGCTTCACCATGCAGTTCGGAATCACAAGAGTTGTCAACTTCGCGTACGGCAACTTCCTGACGTTCGGCGCATATATGGCGCTGGTCGCGGATGAGTCCCTCCATCTCAACTTCTGGGGAGCGCTGGCGGTGGCGGCCGTTTCAACGGCACTTGCCTCCCTCCTGGTTGGACATTTGATATTCACACCGTTTGCCCGGCGGCGCCCGCAACTCCTCTTCATCCTCGCAGTGGCGTTCGCAATGTCGTTGATCCTGGCGAACGTACTCCTGCTTATCTGGGGAGCTCAATACCGCCAGCTGAGCTATTCCTCAAGCGGTCAGAGTGCGCATTCGTTCGGTCCGTTCGTCGTGACGAGCAGCCAATTGTTGTATCTGATCATTGCGGTGGTTGCGCTGCTGGCAATTCACACGCTGCTCAAGTACACCAAGCTCGGCAAGATGATGCGCGCGATGTCCGACGACTTCACGTTGGCAACAGTGTGTGGACTTCGGACGGCTCGGATCACCGACGCCGCGTGGTTGATCACGGGCGGCCTCGCCGGCGTGGCTGGTGTGATCGAGGCGATGCAGGTGCGCAGCTTTGATCCCACGCTCGGGAGCACGTTCGTGTACCTCATTATCGCGGCCGCGGTATTTGGGGGCATCGGGCGGCCGTACGGAGCCATGGTCGGGGCGATGGTCATCGGCCTTGCGACGCAGTTGGGCGTTCCGCTCATCGGTTCGGCGATATCTCCGGTCGTGGTGTTCGCAGCGCTCGTGGTCCTCATGGTCGTGCGACCTGCGGGCCTCTTCGGGCCGTCGGGTCGAGCGGCGTTTGCCAATGAATAACCTTCTTCTCTTCCTCCTGACGCTCGCCGTGATCGCGTGTCTGAACGGGATCCTCGCTCTCGGCTTCAACCTGCAATTCGGTCACGCCGGAATCCTGAACTTCGCGTTCATCGTCTTGGTCGCCGTCGGAGCGTACATGACCGGGATAGCAGCGATCGGCCCAGCGCCAAATGACGGGTTCACCTCCTACATCGGAGGATTCGGGTGGGGCTTCCCCTGGGATGTGCTGTTCGGGACAGCCTGCACGATTGCGTTCGCGGTTGTCATGGGTGGTCTCGCCCTACGCCGGCTGCGCCACGACTATCTGGCCCTGACGTTGTTCATCGCCGGTCAGGGCCTGCTGGTCTTGGTGACCAACGACGTGAATCTGTTCGACGGAAGTAACGGGCTTACCGGAATCCCCGCCCCCTGGCAGGACCAACTCTCGCCTGTGGCGTTTCAACTCGTGTTCCTGGGGATTTCGGCCCTGGCTCTCCTCGTCGTCTATTACTTCATCGCACGGTTGACCCGCTCGCCCCTTGGGCGTGCGCTCAAGTCGATTCGTGAAGACGAGGTCGCGGCGTCTTCGCTGAGCAAGCCGGTATGGCGGATGAAGATGACCGCGTTTCTCGTGGGTGCCGCCGCCGCCGGCTTGGGCGGATCTCTCCTGGCCGTGTACACGAGCGGCTGGAGTCCTCAGGGCTGGTTGCCTCAGGAGACCATCTTCCTGCTCGCCGCCGTAACGATCGGTGGACGCGGACGGAACGCCGGCGCGTTGCTCGGTTCGCTGGTTGTCATGACCGGTGTCGTTCAGGCGAGTCAGTTCCTACCGGTTCTGGGCAATGCCGAGATACTCCCTGAGCTTCAGGCGATCCTTATTGGATCGTTGCTTTTGGCGTTTCTGTGGTGGCGCCCGCAGGGCATCCTCGGGGAGCGAAAGGAGCGATTCCCGCAGATTCCAGTCGAGGGCGGTGACCTTTCTTCCGAAGCCGTGCCGCTGTTTGAGCCCTCGACAAGTACCCACGCTACCCGCGTGACCCCGACGTGAGCATGGTCGACGCGCCAACGGAGGTGCCGGCGGTGCCGCCGGCGCTTGAAGTCCAAGGACTGTCCTGT
>JBAQGL010000303.1:0-3579 GCA_049287785.1 Candidatus Dormiibacterota bacterium
GCCCTGATCCCGATCACCGCCGTCGATGCGGCGCCGGCGTCCCGCACCCAGGTTCGCGTCGACCAGATCGGCTACGCCGCCAGCGCGACCAAGCGCGCCTATCTCATGACCTCGACCGCGCATCCCGGTGCCGTGTTTCGCGTCGTGGACGCACGCGGTGACACCGCCTACTCGTCAGCCGTCGGCGCCGACCAGGGATTGTGGAGCACCGCCTACGCCCACGTCTACGCGCTCGACTTCGACGGTCTCCACCGCGAGGGGTCATTCCACATCGTCGTGAGCGACGGCACGATGGAGGTGCGCTCGCCGGTCTTCCGCATCGACACCCCAGCCCGGTTGTACGCAAAAGCGATGGCCAACTCGCTGTCCTTCTACGAGAACGAGCGCGACGGTCCCAACTTCATCCCGTCCGCGCTGCGAACCGCACCCGGGCACCTCAACGACGAGAACGCGATGACCTATCTCATCCCCGACGTCAACAGCAACGGCAACTTCAAGGGCGACCTCACCGCGCTCGGCATGAGCATCGACGCGTCCGGCGGATGGTGGGACGCCGGCGACTACCTGAAGTTCACCGAGACCATCAGCTATGTCGTCGGCATGATGGAGACCGATGTCCGCGACTTCCCGAATCAGCTCGGGCCCGGGTCGGCGACCGCGAACTACAGCGCCGAGGCGGCATTCGGCCTCGACTGGCTCGAGCACATGTGGGACGACAGCACCAGGACGCTGTACCTCCAGGTCGGCATCGGCGCCGGCAACGGCAAGACCGTCAGTGACCACGACATCTGGCGGCTTCCCCAGGTGGACGACACCTACGGTGGCACCGATCCGACCGACCGCTACATCCGGAACCGTCCGGTCTTCCGCGCCGCGCCGCCGGGCTCGCTCATCAGCCCCAACCTGGCGGGGCGCCTCGCCGCGGACTTTGCACTCTGCTATCAGCTCGACCGTGTGACCGAGCCGGTCCAGGCGGCGACGTGTCTCAAGGACGCGGAGGACGTCTTCAGCCTCGCCGACCTCCACCCGGGAAGGCTCCAGACCGCGGTGCCGTACGGGTTCTACCCGGAGCGCGAATGGCGTGACGATCTCGAGTGGGGCGCGACGGAACTCTACGACGCCCTGGCGGCAGGTCCCGCCCCGGCGGGGACCCCCAACCCGAACGCGATGTACTACCTGCGCCAGGCTGCGCACTGGGCGCATGCCTACATCACCGGTCCGAACGACGCGGCCGATACGCTGAACCTCTACGACGTCAGTGGTCTCGCGCATTTCGAGCTCTACCGGGCGTTGGGACATGCCGGTGATCCGAGCGTCGAGGTGACCAGGGCGCAACTGCTCGGCGACATTCGCAAGCAACTCGACCGGGCGGTCGCCCAGAGTGGAGCGGACCCGTTCGGGTTCGGGTTCCCCTGGAACACGTTCGACACGACCACGCACGGCGCCGGCCTGGTCGTGATGGCGTCCGAGTACGACGAGCTCACAGGGACCAGCGCCTTCGCCGCCTACGACTCGCGATGGCTCGCCAACATTCTCGGCGCCAACGCCTGGGGCACATCCCTGATCGTTGGTGACGGCACCACGTTCCCGAACTGCATGCAGCACCAGGTCGCCAACCTGGCGGGCTCGCTCGACGGTGCACCACCGGTCCTCGCCGGCGCTGCCGTGGAGGGTCCGAACTCATTCGCCGCAACCGGTGTGGTCGCCGGCATGCGCACGTGCCCTGCCGGCGGCGGCGATTCGTTTGCCCGGTTCAACAGCGCCACCGCGGTCTTCCAGGACAACGTGCAGTCGTGGTCAACCGATGAGCCCGCCCTGGACCTGACGGCGGCGACACCGATGGCATTTGCGTGGCAGGTCGACAACGACCCGGCCGTTCCATGACTGCCGTCCGGCAGGATGCTGTAGATAACCAACCTTACTAACGTTCGTCGGGAGACATACTCGATGCCGGCACCGGAAGCTGCGAAGCCCAGCCTGCTTCGCGCCATCAATCTGCGCACCACCTTCGAGCTGGTGCACACCGGTGGACCGGTGGCGGCGCCCCACGTGGTCCGGAGCACCGGGCTCTCCAAGCCGACGGTCTCCGAGGTCCTCGGCCAGCTGGTCGAGCTTGGACTCCTCCGGCGGGTAGGGCGAACGAGCGGCCTCCCGGGTCCAAGCGCACAGCTCTACGACGTCAACCCTCGGGCCGGGTGGGTGCTCAGTCTTGACGTCGGTCGCGAATGGGTACGCGCAGCGCTGGTCGATCTGACCGGGGCGGTCGTCGGCCGCTGCGCGACGCGAACGCCGCGTACCACCGCCAAGGCGGTCATCTCGCAGCTCCGTCAGGCCGCGGAGACGCTCACGACAGAGGCGGGCATCTCGCTCGAGGACATCAACCAGGTGGTCGTCGGAACCCCGGGCGTTCTCCGTCCGGGGGCGGATCACCTGTCACTCGCCCCGCAGCTCGCCGGATGGGAGAGCCCCAAGGTGATCCCGGCCATCCGGGACGCACTGGTTGCGCCGGTCGTCTTCGAGAACGACGTCAACATGGCAGCGGTCGGCGAACACGTGCAGGGCGTCGCTCAGGAGAGCGAGGACTTCGTGCTGCTCTCGGTGGGGACCGGGGTCGCCACCGGCGTGTTTGTCGACGGTGCGCTGCGTCGCGGCGCGGCCGGGCTCGCCGGCGAGATCGCGTTCTTACGTCTCGACCTGGATGCGGAAGCGAGTCCGGGTGATCGCGCAACCTGGGGGACCGGCGCCTACGAGAGCCTGGTCGGGTCGGCGGCGATCGTGACCCTCGCGCGAGCCAACGGGATGGACTCTGCAACGTCGGTCGCGGAGATCTTCGACGCCGCGCGTCACGGCGATCCCAATGCCGATCGCGTGGTGCGCATCGAGGCACGCCGCCTTGCGCATGCGATTGCCGCGGTGGCGGCGGTGCTCGACCCGGAGCTCGTCGTGCTCGGCGGTGGTATCGGCACCGGTGGCGGCGACCTGCTGCTCCGCCCGATCGCGGAAGCCCTCGCCTCGATCTCGCCCTTCACTCCGCGGCTCGAGGTGTCGACGCTCGGCGTCGACGCGGTGATCGCGGGCTGCAGCACGACCGGTCTCCGGCTCGCCTTTGACCGCATCTTCGGCTCCGACACGCCGATCGCCCGCACCGCGATCGATCTCATGAGAGTTCGCGAGCAGCGCCGGGGTGAGGACGCTCCCGCCGGCAAGACCGCATGAAGGTTGCGATCATCGGTGGGGGCAGCACCTACAGCCCCGAGCTGGTCGACGGATTCGGCAGGGTCGGCGAGCGTCTCGGTGTGGAGGAGCTGGTGCTCCAGGACACGGACGCGAAGCGGCTTGAGGTGGTCGGCGGCGCCGCGCAACGTATCGCGCGTGCCCATGGCTTCAACGGGACGCTCACCCTCACTACCGATCTCGACGCAGCGGTCGACGGCGCGTCGGCGGTGCTCCTGCAGATCCGCGTCGGCGGCCAGGCGGCACGGCTCACCGACGAGACCATCCCGCTTCGGTGCGGCTGCGTCGGGCAGGAGACAACCGGCGCCGGGGGATTCGCGAAGGCCCTGCGCACGGTGCCGGTGG
>JBAQGL010000304.1:0-3128 GCA_049287785.1 Candidatus Dormiibacterota bacterium
CGCACGTACGTTATGCAGACGTGGATCCGCACCCGGCTCCCCCGCTGTCCCCTGTTTCGGCTGCCATGCCTGCGCCTCCTCTGGCGCCACCGGCGTGGCCGGAGCCCGTCGCGTATCGCGCACGGCGCTGGCCGATCGTGCTGCTCGTCGTTGCCGGGATGGTCACGGGGATAGCCGGGGTGACGGTGGGCGCGGCCACCGGCACAGCCGCGGCCGCTTCGACGGCTTCGGCACTGGCTAACACCGGCGACTACGCGCGCGCCATCGCCATCGATGAGGCGATCTCGATACGCTCCGGCCCGCTCTACGTGCTCGATCCCGGCGCCGCCGCGTCCGCCGCCGGGGCCGCGGAGCAGACCCTCATGGCATGGGCGGCGGCACTCGGCCGCAAGGGCAAGGTCGATCAGGCCGTCGCCCTGTACCGATCGGTCACGGCCCCAAAGCTTCGGAAGCAGGCGCTCGACGACCTTGCGGCGCTCCTCTTCAGGACCTCCGCGAACGACGCTGCTGAGGCGGACTACCCGAACGCCATCCTCAGGCTGGATGAGATTGCCCGGCTCGCCCCGGCAACGCCGGGCGGCAACCAGGCGGCGCGCCAGCTGCCCATCGACCAGGCCGGCGAAGCAGGGTTGCTGATCATCGCCGGCCGTGCCACCGACGCCGTCTCGATCCTCGACAGCGTGGTTCGTGAGCGCTCGGCGCAGGCGACCAGGACCGCCGACAGCCTCTTTCCCTCCGCCCTCCTCGCGGCAGGCGAGGAGGACGTCGGCCGCGACTTCTACAGCGAGGCGATCGTCGAGCTGCAGCAACTGGTGACCGGCTTCCCGGCAAGCGCCGAGGCCGCGCAGGCGGAGGCGCTGCTGGCGGCCCCTCAGGCCGTGTCCGGCACGCTGGTCACCCATATCGGCGCGCCGATCTCCGGCCGCGTCCGGCTCAGTTCGAACTACAAGGCCGAGCCCAACGGGATGTACCAGACCAGCGCTCCCTTCTTCTACACGACCTCCGACGCCTCGGGAGATTTCACGTTCACCAACGTGCCGATCGGCGGTCCATACGTCCTCGAGGTGTTCTCCGGGGGCAACTGGACGACGCTCATCAACCCGACGACCAACCAGCCCGCCGACCCGGTGAGGGTGGCGGCGCTCGAGCCCGTCGTGCTGACCTTCGTGGTGCTTCCCTCGTAAGGACCCCCTTCCCGGCTAGCATGGGTGGACGATGGGAGGGGAGGGTCGGAGAGAGGGAGTGGTGCGTCTTCGACGCATGCCGCGCCACAGCCGCGCACAGGCGATGGTCGAGTTCGCCGTGGTGCTGCCGCTGTTCCTCTTCTGCCTGATCGGCGCCCTCGATGCCGGGCTCTGGGCGGTGCAGACCTCCGCCGAGGTGTCAGCGGTGGAGCAGGCTGCGATGATCGCCTCGTCCGCCGGGTCGAGCCCGGTCTCGGAGACTGCTCCGGATGCTCGAGCGGTCACCGCGGCGATATCCGCGCGGCTGCGCAGCTCGATGTTCGGGACGACCGTCGAAAGCTGGTGCGCTGTGGATGCGACCGGCGCCTGCGCGCCGGACAGCACCCAGCACTGCCCGTCGACGCCGGCGGAGGTGCAGGCAGTGGACGGTCCGCGGGTGATCGTGGTCTGCGTCAGTGAGGCTGACCCGCCTCCGTGTACAGCCCCGCCGCCGGGGCAGCCGTCGCCCTATCCGCGTGGATGCAACGACTCGCCGTTGATCACCGTGCGCATCATCGGTTTCGCCGCGTCGTTGGTCCCTCCCGGATTCGGTCCCGGCGCCGGCGGATTCGAGCTCCCGACCAACATCTCGGCAACGACTCACACGCTTCGCTTCGCGCCATGAGGCGAACGAGGCGTCGAGGCGACAACGCACAGGCAGTCCTCGAAACCGCGCTGGTCATCCCGATCCTGCTGTTCCTCGTCTGCAACTTCATCGCGGTGATGGTCCAGGTCACCGTGCAGCAGCAGCTGAACTCGGCGACCGCGCTGGCTGCGCAATCGCGGTTCCAGGCTCCGGAGAACGCGGTGGATCCCGCGGGGAGCCGGTGCTGCGCCACGCCCGCGGATTCCCTGGTGACCGCCGGTCTGCCAACCGGCTGTCGATACGCGGCGGAAACCTTCTACGGAACCATGACCACGTACACGGGCCTGCTCCACTGGCACACTGAGGCGCTCTGCACGTCCGGCGGCGACAGCGGCAACGGCGCGATTCCGCCGGTCCAGCCGGTCGCGTACGCCGGGTCACCAGCGCATGCAGAGGTGTCCTGCGACATCGGTTCAATCAAACCCGGGGGCGCCGTCGTTCCCGGCTACGTGGACCGGACCCTGAATCCTCCGTCGGGGCTCCACGTGGTCACCTGCAATGCATCGGCGTCGCTCGATTTCGCCAACACGCCGCTGGCCTGGGGCGTGTTCTGGACGCCGACACTGCACGCGCAGGCTGAGGCGCTGCCACCTCCGTTCCGTCAATGACAGTGCGCACCGGGGCGTCGCACGTCCACCAGCGTGGGCAGACGCTCATGATGTTCGCGCTCGGATTCGCATTGTTCCTGTTCAGCCTGGTGTGCCTCGTCGCGGACACCGCATACCTGTACGTGTGGTCGGGACGCGTGCAGGACGCCGCCCAGCTGAGCGCGCAATCCGGAGCCGATTCGGTCGATCCGCGCTATCTCTACGCCGAGACGGGTTCATGTCCCGGCGCGACCTGCGCGGTGCACATCGTCGACATCAACCCGCAGGATCGTGAGGGAAACCTGTACGCGTTCCAGCGCTCCTGCATCGAGACCGGCGATCAGTCGGCGCAGATTCCACGTGACCCGGCGAACGCACTGGTGCTGAAGACGGCGAACGACCCGCAGGTGCCGGACGGAACCCTCTGTGCCAGCGACGGATGCCGCGTCTACGCGCAGGTCACCCGGGTAGTCCAGCTCCCCATTGCCCTGCCGGGCTTTCCCAGCACCGTCACGGTGCGCGGCTCCGGCTATGCCGCACCGGTGATCGGCACCAATGTCGCGACATCGACGTGTACAGGCACAGCCTGGGTCCCGGCGCCGCCGCCTCGCTGAGAGGCTGAGAGAGGGAAGGGTATGTGCTGCGGCGGGCACGCGGGCGGGACGCCTTCGC
>JBAQGL010000305.1:0-6581 GCA_049287785.1 Candidatus Dormiibacterota bacterium
CCACAGCACGCCGAGATCGCGAAGCACGACAAGCTCATCGGCATCCTCGATACCCTCGGCGATGACAGTAGCCCCGACATCTGTCGCAAACGCGATCAAGGCGCTCGCCAGCGCGCGCTGGGACCGACTGCGCTGGATGCCGCTTACAAGCGAGATATCCAGCTTGATGATGTCGGGCGACAGCGAGACCAGATGTCGGAAACCAGCGTAGCCAGCCCCGATATCGTCCGCAGCCAGGCGAGCGCCGTGCAGGCGCATGTCGCTCAAGGCGCGGTGCAGCGGGGCGTAGTCTTCGATAGGTACGTGCTCCGTGAGTTCGATCACGATCCTTGGGCACAACTGTTCCTCGCAAAGCTTCGCGTGGAAAAGGTGCAGGATCGCCGCCGGCGACATGTTCACAGCCAGGAAACCTCGAGCCGCGTCATCCTGTAGAAACTCAAGGCTCGTGGTCGCCGCAAGCCATTCGAGCTCCGTGCCGAGGCCGACGCTAGATGCGTCGAGGAACCACCCGGCGGGACCATGCTCATGAGGCGCCGGGAACCTCGCCAGCGCTTCGTGTCCGACGATCGCGCGGGTTGCGATCTCAACGACGGGCTGGTAGTGCGGTGTGATGCTCCGATTCCGGAGAACGTCAAGGGTCTTCTCCCGTCTCTCCGAGAGCTCGGCTTCGGTTATCGCTGCAATGTGGGCGAGCGCGGTTCGGCGCAGTGCTCCGTACAGCTGCCGTGTTTCGAGAAGATTGCCGACTCGCAAGGTGACTTCAACAGTGTCGAACGGCTTGGTGAGGTAGTCGCGTGCACCATTGCTCAACGCGCGGTCTCGCGCATCGGTGGTGGAATCGGCGGTCAGAACCAGTACCGGGAGATAGGTACCTGCGGCGAATCGGGTGATGGTCTGGAGAACTACGTACCCATCGATGTAGGGCATGTGCAGGTCGAGCAGAACGAGGTCGGGATCCAGCGAAGGCAACATATGCTCAACCTGGCGAGAGTCTGTCAGGGTTGTAATGCGAAGAAGCCCCTCATCTTCGAGCAGTGTCTTGAGGAGCATGACATTGCTTGGATTGTCATCGACCACAAGCACGCTCATTGCGGAGAACTGCTCAAGGCGCCGATGCATGAGCGACCTCGATGCCGATGTCAGCGCCGGTGATGCTGTCGAGCGTTGCGAGGATCTCATCGAGAACCAATGGTTTGGTCAGGTAGCGCGAGGCCCCCGCTTGAGCGAGCCTCTGAGCCTGCGTCGCGCTGGCATCAGCGGTCAGGACGACAACCGGGATCTGGGCGGTTACCGGGTCACGCCGCAGAGCTATGAGGACGTCGAGCCCGGATCGATCGGGTAGGTGCAGGTCGAGGAGGATCAGGTCGGGCCGGTGTGCATGTGCAAGCTCAAGACCGAGGTTGGCGAGGGCGGCGTGCATCATCTGCCACTCCGGCCTGAGCCCGAGCACCGACTCCATGACCCTGACGTTCGGCTCGTTATCCTCGATATACAACACCGTCGCGCTCACAGCTTCTGTATCTCGCGTAGGCAGGGCCGAATTGGGCTCGGCCGCGATCGCCGCTGATGGAGCGTCAGACTCGGGAAGAGTCACGGTGAACGTCGCCCCGCATCCGTCGTCCGACTCGAAATTCAGCGCCCCATTCATGAGTTCGGCAAGGCTTCGGCTCACGGTCAGGCCAATGCCGGTGCCCTCGACCCCAGTGGACTCGGCGCCGAGTCGATCAAATGGCATGAACAGCCGACCTCGGACTTCGACCGGGATGCCGGGGCCATCGTCTTCCACCGCAATCGAAAGGCGGCGATCCTCGGTGGACCAGGAGACCCTGACGCTCCCCTGCGGGCGGTTGTACTTGATCGCGTTCGAGATGAGGTTGAGCAGGACTTGACGAAGTCGCTGGCGGTCCGCAAGCACGTACGACGCTGGGGCGCCTCCGACGACCAGCAGCGAGACACCGGCGGCAACCGCCAAAGGCTGCATCAGACGTGCGGACTCGTCGACGATATCGACCACGGAAACCGGCTCTGCGCTGACTGTCAGTTCGCCAGACTCGATGCGTGCGATGTCGAGTATCTCGTTGATTAAATTGAGGAGATGCCTGCCGGCCTGCAGCACGTGGCGCACCGGTTCGACGTGCTCGGTGTCTCGCAGCCGTCGCTCGAGCACTTGTCCGAATCCCAGCACTGCATTGAGAGGCGTGCGCAGCTCGTGGCTCATCCGCGAGAGGAAGAGATTCTTCGCTTCATTCGCCGCCCGTGCTGCCGCTTCCGCCTCGCGGAGCGCCTCAGACACCCGGACGCGGTCCGTGATGTCCTCGGTGATCGTTACGAGGCGTTCTGGGGGGCCGTGCGGATTAGGGACTGGGTTGACGGAGGCGCGGATCCATCGAACCTCGCCGTCAGCGCGAATAATTCGATGTTCTGACGTGCACGCGCGAGCAGCACGGATCGGAGCGAAGTAGGATCGCTCCACACGCTCGCGATCGTCGGGGTGTACCAGCTTGAGGGACAGCTCCGGATCGGCTTCGATCTCCGCGGGCTCGTAGCCCGTGAGCTTGTGGAACGCGGGACTGACGTAAAGGAATTTTGGCGGACGTATCTGTCGCATGGTGAAGACGATGTCGACGTTGTCCGCCAACTGACGAAGCCGCGTTTCGTTGTCCCGCAACGCGGCCTCTGTGGCCCGCTGCTCAGTGACGTCGCGGATGGCCGCGATGACGATTGCATCGCCGTTATGGACATCGGCCGCAAGACTGACCTCCACGGGAAACGTCGACCCATCGGCGTGCCGGCCGCGAAGAGCCAAGCCCGTCCCCATCGGACGCGGCTTCGGATCATGGAGAAAGGCGGCGCGATGCTGGGGGTGACGATATCGGATCTCGTCCGGGACGAGGACCTCGAGGGAGGCGCCAATCAATTCCTCCCTCGAATATCCAAACACCGCGGTGACCTGCGCATTGATCAACGTGATTAGACCGCTTGCGTTGACACAGACCATTGCATCGGGTGCCACTTCGAGCAGCGATGCAAAACGAGCGTCCGCTGACTCCTGATCGCTCAGCGGACGAGATATCGAAGCGACGCCGATAACTCGTCCGCCGCGGTCGCGGACTGGTGACATGGACATAACGACGTCGATCGGGTTTCCGTCGGCTCGAAGGCGCACGCAACGATAGCCGCTTTCGGACAAGCCGGATGCAACTCTTGCATGGCGCTCGCGCTCCTGAGTGAGCCATTCCTCTGGGATTGTGATCTCGATACTCTGGCCGAGCATCTGGTCGGCGGTGTGCCCGTACGTACGGGTAGCTCCATCATTCCAAGCTGTGACGATGCCGGCTACGGTTTTGGCGATGACAGCGTCCGATGAGGATCGAACGATCGACGCGAGCGCGGAGTCGGTGGCGCCGTCGGGAGAGTTGAAGGGTGCGACGCCACGATCGACTGGGAGAGTCGACGACCCGGTTTGCTTTTCGCTCATGTTCTTGGGCTACCTTCCCGATGCCGTCCCGGCGTCACGGTTGTCGTTCACTTCAGGAGCGGACAAGCCAACACGTCGACTACTGTGGTCGCGGTCCGCCGATATCGCCAGCTGGTCGCATGACCGCTACTCCGGCGTCACCGAGGTGACACATTTGCGTGACCACGCGCACGCGCACTGAGAAACTAGGTTACTCGGCTCTTCGTGGTTCGGGTTGCAGGGTACCCGCGGTCGCGACGGGTCAACCTCGACGACCGAGCGGTTCTTCGACTTGAAATAGGCAACGAAACTCGGGGGACCGTCCGAGGGCATGAGCCGCCGGTTCGATGCCGCGGGGGCCAGCGGTAACGTGGGTCGCATGTCCGGCGAGCACATCCAGCCCCACGAGTTGGCCAAGCGTCGACCTGGACGTCCGAGATCACCGATAACGACCAAGCCGCTGAGTGGTGAGCGTGCCTACTGGCGACTCAGAGAGAACCGGATGCACAACTCGTTCACCGCGATCCGCGTGCTCGCGTTCTGCTCGGTTTGGCAGCGAACCGGCGCCACGATTGAGTGTGTGGGCTCTGAGTACGCGGCCGGCGGACGGTCTTCTATAGGCTCGATAGCTGTCACCGAGCGGGCTTCGAGCCCGAGCTCGTCTCGTGGGGGCTGAAAACCGGCGAGGAGCGGGAGGCGTACCAGAAGAACTTCATTCGTCACATGGAAAGCGACCACCCGGACATGCGCGAGACACCACGAAGTAGTTAGGTGGCCGCACATTAGTGCAATCGGTTTGCACGAATGTCATCGGGGCCCCAGAGTTCGGGTCATGTGGCGCGCAACGCTCTTCCCGACAGCCGGAGAGGCCGGTGGAAGCTACGTTGCGAGTTCGTTGGGAGCATCGATTCACGAACTCCGGGTAGGCCGTTGCCGCCGTCGGGAGAGATGATTCCCCTATGGAAATGGAACTACCGGTCGCCATCAGCATGAGCCAGGCGGCACACCAACGGCTGCTGGCCACCGTGGTGATCATCGACGACGCGACCGTGGGACGACCGAGCCGCTTGCCGGGCTGGACGATCGGTCATGTCCTCACTCACATTGCTCGCAATGCCGACGGACACGCTCGTCGCCTGGAAGGCGCACTCAACGGGATAGGGGTCCCCCGATACCCAGGCGGACCGGCAGAGCGTGACCGCGACATTCAGGCTGGCGCAGCGCGTACCGCACGTCAGCTCTATGAAGACGTCGCTGAGTCGGCGAAGCGTCTCGAAGCCACGTGGGACCGATCTGCGGCAGCGGGGTGGCCGAACGCGCAGCTCCTCTCGACCGACCGCTGGCCGACCAGCGGGAGTCCCGTCCGTCGGCTTCGTGAGGTTGAGGTACACCACGTCGACCTCGGCCTTGGATACGAGGTGACCAACTGGCCGGACGAATATGTGGAGTGGGAACTCCCAATTGCGCTGGAGCGCCTTCCCAAGCGACTGGCGAATGACAAGGATGCCCATCGCCTGCTCGGCTGGGTCACCGGACGATCGCCGACTCTCGATGGGGTGGACCTTTCGCCCTGGATGTGAGGAACGGCAAGGTGACCGAATCCTGGTTCTTCAACTGGAACGCGTACCAGCAGGACGAGCTCTTTCCCCTCTAACCCGGGCCTAGCCGCCAGGAAGCTGCCCGGTCTCGACGAGGAAGTGCTCGAGCTGCGTCACGACGAATCGGTGGTCCTCGACCTGCGGGAGTCCCGAAACCGCAACTGTGCCGATGCACCCGCTCGTCTCGAGGATGATCGGGAATGCTCCGCCGTGCGCCGCGAAGGCACCGACATCCAGGCGAGAGTCGACGTCGAAGTCACGACCCTCGGCGCGGAACTGGCATCCGACGAAGTACGACGAATGACCGTAGCGTTCGACCACTGCGGCCTTGCGCAGCAGCCACCCGTCGTTGTCGGCCGACGAGCCAGGCAGCGCGGCGTGGAACAGGCATTGACCGTTGCGGCGGATCGAGATCGCGATGGGCAAATGAGCCCGGAGTGCCTCGGCCCGCAGTCGTGACCCCAGCGTCCAGGCGGTTGTGTGGTCGAAAGCCGTGAAGACCAGCCGCGCCTCCTCGGCGAGCAGATCGGCAAGCTGTTGATCGTCGGCGTCGGTCACGAGCGGGGCACTGCCACCACGGCGCCGGCGGTGGCGCTGACCCTGGCAGCCTCGAGCGCGGTGGCGGTTGCGACCGCATCGTGGGCGTCGACGGGCGGTGGGTTCAGGCCGCGCACGGCTCTCGCGAACGCCGGATAGAAGAGATCCCAGCGACCGCGTTCCGTCGGGTACGGCGCGGAGGTCGTGCCGGTGTACAGCGTGCCGTGACGGTCGGGTGGCTCGACTCCCCACCGATCACCGAGGGTCGCGGGCGTGTCGCCGGCGAGGAGCAGATCCTCCTGGGTGTCGGCGGGACCGAGCACGTAGGTTCCCTGGGTGCCGGTGACGCGATATCGCGGGCCTGGCGAGGATTGGCTCCAGCTTCCCATCAAGTGCGACCGCGCGCCGTTGGCATGGGTGACCGCGACGAAGATGTCGTCGTCCAGCCCCGAATCTCGCACACGCCATTCGGCGTAGACGGAGACAGCCGGCCCGAGCAGCACGAGGGCCTGGTCCATCAAATGGCTCCCGAAATCGCGGAGCGTGCCCCCGCCTGAACGCCCCGGTCCGCGCTCGGGCGCCCAGCGCTCGAAGCGCGACTCGAACCGCGTCACGGTACCGAGTGCCCCCCCCGCGACCACCTTCTGCACGGTGCGGAAATCCGAATCCCAGCGGCGGTTCTGATACGGGCTCAGGACGAGTCCGCGCTCGTCGGCGAGTTCAACGGTGTGCCGCGCGGCATCCGGATCCATCGCGAAGGGCTTGTCGCACACAACCGCGAGCCCCAGTTGCAGCGCCTCCTCGGTGACGCTGGAGTGTGTCTCCGCCGGCGTCGAGATGGCGACGGCTTCGACCCCCGCATCGACGAGTTCGGCGAGCGATGCGAAGGTGCGCGCACCCGGCACTTCGCGGGCCACGAGTGCCTGACGTTCCGGCGAGGAAGTCATGACTCCGACCAGGTCGCACTCCGGTGCGGCCACGAGCAGAGG
>JBAQGL010000306.1:0-7661 GCA_049287785.1 Candidatus Dormiibacterota bacterium
CGTAAAACCTGATCGCTCTGCCGCCGAATCAACTGCTGCGGGCGATGGCGAGCTCGTCAGCGGCGCGTCACGTTCCGCCTGAGCTTGCAAAGGAGTTGCCACCATGACGATGATCGATGTCTACGCCGCAGCGGGAACCTTCAACGACCGCAAGTCACTCGCTCGCGACCTGGCCGCGGCTGTCATGCGCTGGGAGGGTGTCCCTGAAATCTCACTCTTCAAGGACAACACGTGTGGGTTCGTTCATGAGCTCGCGGCGGACGCGATCAGCGACGTCGCCGGGAATGGCCGTCACATCCGCGTCCAGGTGCTGACTCCGGCCGGCGTTTTGAACCGCGAGAAGCAGTTGGGCGTCGTCAAGGAGCTGACGGAGATCGTGGTGTCCGCCGCCGGCGACCCTGAGCTCGCAGCACGAACGTGGGTGCTGATCGTGGAATCGCCGGACGGTGGTTGGGGCATTGCCGGGCACGCGAACACCGGTGCCGACATCGCCGAACTGGCCCGGCGCGCTCTCACCGGTAACTCCGGATGAGCGACGAGCTCGTCCGCTATTCCTCAATAGCGCCGCCCACGCCTCGCAGGTGATCGCGGAAACTCAGAGACGGCGTCTTTTCGCGTTGGTCAAGGTAGGCATCAAACTGAACCTGACTCCGCAGAGAAACACCTCCACGCATGAGTTTGGCTTGCTGCCGCTCGGTGTCGCGGATGGTTTCTGCAAGCGTGAGGACGTCCCCGGCGGAGGCCGCGGGCACGAAGAGCACCCCATCGTCGTCGCCGAGGACCAAGTCCTCACGACCCACCGTCCAATCTCCAACGGAAGCTGACTCCAACGCATCGTGGGAACGCACACCGAGTCGTTGAGGACCGGTCGGGATCGTTCCCAGGCTGAAGACTGGCAACCCAATCGCTCGTATGTCAGCTGTATCGCGATGGAGCCCCCAGATCACGATTCCCTCCAGTCCAGCAGTCTGTGCTTCCAGAGCCACGAGATCGCCGACACAACTTTCATCGAGACGTCCGCCGTTGTCGACCACCAACACATCGCCCTGTTCAGCCCCTTCGAGCGCCTCCAGGAAAATATCGACGCTGCCGACATGTCGGGCGGGAGACACGCGACCAGCGAGGCGGCTGCCAGGGACGACCGCCTGCAAAATCGCTGGCGCACAGCGCACCGGGATCTGAGCGCGAGTGCACGCATCCGCCACATGTGCCGTGCTCAGCGTCGCAAACCGACGCCGAGTGTCTTTGCTATCCATGTTGTACATCCTCGATATTTCTCGGTATCACTTCAGTCGCGTCACAACTCCCTGAGCGTGATCTTGCCCGTGCCGACGATAGTCACGGAGCCACTGACATTGACTTCGATCAGCACGCCGCGCTCCCTGCGAGCCTCCGCGTGCAACACGCTGGCGCGTCCCATCCGGACGCCTTGGTCGATCCAAAGTTCGCACGCTTCGAGTCCCGCGGGCGACCGCTCGGCGAGGCTCGCGGCGAGCCCAGCGGCCGCCGAGCCAGTGGCTGGATCCTCGTCGATCCCGGCTCCTGGGAAGAAGCACCGGGCGTACATACGGGCGCCACTGCGCCACTCCCCTCCGAAAACATACAGCGCAGAGGGCCACCCATTGGCGTCGCTCGAGGCCCATGCGGACTTGTCAAGAGCCGCCCTATCCACTGCTTCAATGTTGGCGAGCCGGACGTAACAGAATTGCAGCCCCACGCTTGCCCACCAGCTCTCTGTGATGTCGGTTTCGCGTAGGGAGAGCGCCTTGGCGATAGCCTCGATCGGCGGGGATTCCGCCGTGGTCTCGTAGTTGGGTGACTGTAACCGCAGGCAAGCGTTATCGCCATCCACGTCAACCGCGACCGGACCAATTCCTTCCTCGAAGGTAAATCGTCGCCGCAGCGAGGCATTCGCATCCAAACGCCTGGCAAGTACGGCGGCTGTCCCGAGTGTTGGATGACCGGCGAAGGGCAACTCATTCCGTGGCGTGAAGATTCGGAGCCGGCAAGTGTGCGTGGGGTTCTCCGGTGGTAAGACGAAGGTCGTCTCTGAGAAGTTGAACTCTCTGGTTATCGCCTGCATGGTGGCGTCAGTCAGACCCTCGGCGTTGGGGATCACTGCGAGTTGGTTTCCCATGAATGGCCGGTCACTGAAAACGTCGGCAAGAACGAAGTCGAGATCCACCACCTAGCCCACAATGGCATCCATCTCAACCGCTGCCCCAAGCGGCAGTGCTGCCACCGCGATCACGGTGCGCGCGGGATACGGGGCCTCAAAGTGCTTGACATACACTTCGTTCATCGCGGAGTAGGACTGCATGTCGGTGAGGTAGACGCCAACGCGCAACACGTCACCGAGATTCTTGCCGGCAGTTTCGACCACGGCCGCGAGGTTGCGCAAGACTTGCTCCGTCTGGGCGGAGATGTCGCCACCCATGAGCGCGCCACTTGTTGGGTCCAGCGCCACCTGCCCGCTGACGAAGATGAGATTGTTGCCACTGACCGCTGGTGAAAATGGGCCGACTCGCGTTGCGGGGGTGCCGCCGATTGGTTGACGCGCCATCTTCGAAGCCTCCCAATTGTGATTGTCCGCATCACTCCGTCCCTGCCACTACTGTGCGCTCCGAGCGTTCGGACGCAGCCGAGTCCGGAGGCGTTGCTGCGTGCGTGCCGACGTGGTCCTGCTCGATGGTGAGCTTGCGACCGAGGGTGACACCGATGCCGATGGTGCCAACGCAGAGGAGGCACAGCAGCACGATCCACATCGCGGCTGCACCCGCTGCGATGAAGCCGGTGACGATGGCCGGTGACGCGATGAAACCGAGCGACATGGAGAAGCCCGAGATCGAATTCGCACGGCCACGGATCCGGTCGTCGGCGAGGCTGTTGATCAGCGCACCCATTGTCGGTGAAAAGAAGGTCTCGCCCAGGCCGAACAGCGCGGTGAAGGCGAGGACGCAGGCAACCCGTGCGCCTGGCAGAGTCGGCAGCGCGGACAGCCCCAACACTGCCCAGGACGCGGCCCAGATCACTCCGATCACCATCACAGCAACGCTTCGGCGCAGCCGCCGCACGAGTCGAAGCACCAGCAACTGCGTCGCAACGATCAAGGCTGTGTTGACGGTGACCGAGAGCGCGACAACGCGTACGGACACGTGCGCCACCACCGTGGAGAACGCCGGCATTCCGGAGTCGAACGCCGGGTAGCCGACGAAGGCCAGGAGCAGCGAGGCAACGAGTACGAGTCGCAGTCCCGGATGCGCCACCACGTCGCGGTAGCCCGCCTTCGGTTCGCTGCGTTGCCGCGGCCGGTGCGGATTGTGGATGAAGGGAAGCACGGCGACGAACAGCAGGCACGATGCTGCGTTGGCAAGGAAGAGCGCCTCGAAGGACGTGGGATTCTGCGCGCCGGCGCCGACGACTGCGGCGGCGACCGCGGCCCCGATGCCAAGCGCCGCGTTCTGAGCGGTGAAGTTGATCGCGAACGCGCGCTGCTGCGTGACCGGATCCGGGGTGAGGCCCGCGATCATCGTTTGCAAAGTCGAAAACATCGGCACCCACAACGCACCGTAGAGCAGCACCGCGGGCAATGCCGTCTCGACGTTGTGAGCCAAGGCGAAGAGAACATCTGCAACGGCTTGTCCAAGCATGATCGCGACGAGCACGGGGCGAGCACCCAGGCGATCGATGAGCGCACCGGCGATCGGCACCACGATCAGGCCCGCCACGGCAGCACCGGCCAGGAGCGCTCCCACCACCGGGAGGGCGATCCCCCGGACCTGGTGCAGATAGATGAGCAGGAACGGCAGCACCAGCCCGGTTCCGACCATGGACACGGTGTTGCCGGCGAGGAACAGGCGAGTCGTACTGGGCAGCCGGGTGAGGTTCATGGGATCCGATCGTCGAGCAATTGGCTCCACACTGAAAGAGCCAATTGATGGATAATTGGCTCGTGCTCTCGCTGGACTCGACGAAGATCGCGACCCTGCTTGGCTGGGAGGACACAGACGATGGCCCCCTCTTTCGGCGGCTGGCCGATGGGTTGCGACGGCTCGCTGAAGAGGGATATCTCGTCGATGGAAGTCATCTCCCGCCCGAACGTCAGCTGGCGCATGCCCTGGCCGTGAGCCGCAACACCGTCACCGCTGCCTATGCCGTGCTCCGGGCAGAGGGATGGATCGAAGCGCGCCAGGGATCGGCGACTCGAATCGCCACCGCACGCACATCAGAGGCCGCAGTGCACCGAGCGGATTCGGTGATGGCCAAATTGCTCCGCGACTTGGGCAGCACAACGATCGACCTGACCGTCGCCGCGCCCGGCGCTGCACCGATCGTCTCGCAATCCATCGCCGATCCGAGTTCGCTCCTGCCCGACCCGAGCGTTCTCACGCAAGGTCACGGCTACCACGCCGCCGGCCATCCGCATCTCCGTACGGCGGTCGCGGCGCTGCTCAGCGCGCAGGGTCTGGCAACGCGCGCTGATGAGGTGATGATCACCAGTGGCTCCCAGCAGGCGCTTTGGCTGTTGATGGCGGAGTTGACCCGGCCAGGCAACGGACTCGCGATCGAGGAGGTCGCCTACCCTGGATCGATCGACCTTGCACTCCGGTCCGGTGTGCTCATGCACCTGCTGCCCGTGGGCAAGGACGGAGCAGATGTCAATGCGCTCCAGGCTGCCTGTCGCAGAGGACGGATCGACGTCGCAATCGTCACACCAGACTTCCAGAATCCGACCGGCGCGCTGATGTCTGCGGAGGCACGCCGCCGGCTTGTTCGCGTCGCACAGGAAGAAGACGTGGTGCTCATCGATGACCGTGCCCATACCGATCTCGACCACGGCGCAACCGTGCCGCCGCCCCTGGCGTCATTTGACGACCAGGCCCGTGTCGTCACGATTGGCAGCATGTCCAAGCTCTACTGGGGTGGGCTTCGACTCGGGTGGATCCGCGCTCGATCGTCGTTGATCAATCGCCTCATCGAGCAACGGTCGGGCAGTGACCTCGGCACCTCCGCACCGATGCAGATCATCGCCGCCGAGCTCTTGCAGCATCATCACGACGCCACTCGCACCTGGAGAAACGAGCAGTTGCGCCGCTCGCTCGACGCGCTCGAATCATCGCTGCTCACGTCGATGCCCGCTGCTGAATGGCGCCGGCCTTCGGGCGGTCCGAACCTCTGGATACGTCTCCCTGGCACCGACGCGCTCGAATTCAGCCACCGCGCGCTCGCTGACGGTGTCGCCGTCATCGCCGGGCCACTGCTCTCGTCCCGTGCGGGTCGAGCGACCGACAGGATTCGCATTCCTTTCTACGCGCAGCCGGCGACGCTCACAGAGGCCATCACGCGTCTCGCGCGATGTTGGGCGCAGATGACTGGCCGATGACGTGGGTTACCGCGGCCTGAGCGGCGCCGTCAGGTCACAGTCACCCGCTCGACGTTGTGGAGCGGGTCGGGGATGCGGCCACCGAGTCGAAGCAGGACGGCCCCGGCCAGCACCGCGGCGAGCGCGCCACCCCACCAAACCGCGTCAGGCGAGGTCTGCAGCAGGAGGCCACCAATCGCCGGACCGAGGGCCAGGGAGATGCTGAACGTCAGGCTGTAGAGCGACAGGTAGCGGCCGAGCAGATGGGCTGGAGCCATGTCCGCAACCAGTGGCCCGAGAACCACAATGTGGACGCATTCGCCGATTGCGAAGACGATCGAAACGCCGACGAGGAGGCTGGTCGCCGCGAGCTCCGAGTGGATGAGCGTCGCCGGCAGCACCGCGAGCAGGCTGACCGCAAAAAGCGCGCTGGCCGCCGCAAAACCGTGTGTGCGTCGCATCCGTGCCACGACGCGCACCGCCGGGATCTGCGCGATGACGACGAAGCACGTGTTGACGAGGACGAGGATCCCGATCGCGGCGGGACCGAGTGATGTGTGGCTCTTTGCAAATGGCGGCAGGATGTTGGAGAAGAAGGTGTGGCCGACGACAACGAGCACGATATTGGCTGCGATCACAGTGAGGAAGACCCGATCTCGAGCGACGGCGCGAAAGCCGGTTCCGTTGGCGTCTGTCGCCGTGATGATCTCGGCTCTCACGCCCGGTACGGCAGCGAGCACGACCAGCGCGAATCCGGCGTAGGTGAAGGCGTCGGAGAGATACAGCGCTTGGAACGAGCTGAGCCGCTGTGCGGACGCGATCACGAATCCGGCTACGGTCGCGCCGGCGCCGAGACCGAAGTTGCCCGCGACGCGGTTGAGCGCGAAGGCGGCCGCTCGCTGCTCGCGCTTGACCAACCTGATGGTCAGTTGCCGGTTTGCCGTCCCTGCCGCGCCG
Organism: Candidatus Dormiibacterota bacterium; assembly: GCA_049287785.1. Taxonomy (GTDB): domain Bacteria; phylum Chloroflexota; class Dormibacteria; order Aeolococcales; family Aeolococcaceae; genus Palsa-851. The sequence goes on from JBAQGL010000306.1 coordinate 6,320, forward strand.
ATTCCGGCTCCGCTGACAATCGAGCACGCAAAGGCCTGCCAGGGATGGTCTACGTAGGCGAAGCCGGCGTAGCCGAGGGCGCTGGCCAGACTTCCTGCGACCACGATCACTTTGGCGGAGCGCCGGTCGAGGAGCGCTCCCGTCGGCAGGGTGGCGATTGCTGCCGTCCCCATGGTCGCAGCGAGAACCAGTCCGGCTGTCGATGTTGCGAAGCCACGTATCTGGTGCAGATAGATGATCTCAAAGGGAAGAATGAGCCCGTAGCCGAAGAAGTTGAGGGCGTTTCCCGCTTGAAGGATGAGCACGGGTCGAGGGAGCCCGGTGCGCCAACCTGCGGTGAGGTGTGTGAGGTGGCGGTTCATCCGCCCAAAGGCCACGCCGCGGCCCCGATGCCAAGTAGATGCCTCACTGGGTCCCATCCTGGTCCAATTGGCTCTACACCGAAAGAGCCAATCGCCGCCTAATTGGCCCGGATCCAGAGGTTCAGCGGCAAGTTGCTGGAGCAGCTATCGGCCTGATGCGGGTATCAAAGGGCGGCGATGCAGGCGGTGAGGTCTCGGCATAGCCGGCCCTGTTCGGCTGGCGAAAAGTTGGCGAGCATCTGTTTTTCCACGGTGCGCACCTTGGCGCTCGCAAACCGGAGACGGCGCCGCCCGGCCGGTGTGAGTTGGCCAGGCAATGCGCGGCCGCTCGGAGCGGTGGCCGGTCGGGTGACAAGACCGCGCTCCTGCAAGCCGCGTAGCACTCCGTTCATCGATTGACGCGTCACGAACACGCCCCTCGCCAGCTCCGCGTTCGACAACAGCCGGCTCGGACTACGCCGGCTCCCCGCGAGTCCGCCCGGCGCAGTGGTCTTCGACACCAGGCCGGTACCGTTTGCCGTCCGAGAGCCGTTGCCGGGGACTGATCTCGAAGGGGCAAGCCCCCGACCAGGGGTCGGGGTGTCACTGTGGCTACTCGCTGACGCCGCGCAAGAAGTGCACGATCAGCTCGTGGCTGCCGGTGTTCCAATTGTGTCGGCGCCCATGGATGGACCGTTCGGCCGGATGTTCACCTTCCTGGACCCCGACGGTTACGCTCTCACCGTCCACGACGGAATCTGAGGGTCGAAGGCGATGCACGGCATCAAAGGCCTTGCGCTCAAGGACGTCGTCGATGAGTTTCGAGATCGTCGAGGCCGAGATGCCTTCCCGGCTACGAAAGAGACCCTCGAGACGCGCTCGAGGGTCTCCTTGAGAGAGGGAGATGTGTGATCGCTTCTATTGGATGAGCTAATTCCAGTTGTAAATCGTCCCGGTTCCCATGGCCCGCGAGATCACAGGGCCACTCGAGGCACTGATGC
>JBAQGL010000307.1:0-5536 GCA_049287785.1 Candidatus Dormiibacterota bacterium
GTCCTACCACGCCTCCAAGCTCGCCGGCGAACGAGCGGCGCTGCGCGCGCGGGTAGCGGTCACCACCGTGCTGCCGACGGCACCTGTGGGTCCGGGTGATCACCGCCCGACGCCGACCGGAAAGATCATCGTCGACCTGCTGCGAGGTCGCATGCCGGCGACTCTCGGCGGGGGTATGAACCTCGTCCCCGTCGAGGATGTCGCCGCCGCGCATGTCCTGGCCCTCGAGCGCGGGCGTCCCGGCGAGCGCTACATCGCGGGAGGCGTGAACCTCAGCCTTGCGGAGATGTGGCGGTTGATAGCACGGGCGGCCGGGAAGCCGGAGCGGGCGTTTCGCCTCCCCTACGCGATCGCCATGGCTGCAGCACGGGTCGACGCCGTTCGCGTCCGGATGACCGGTGCGGTCCCGGCGATTCCGCTCGAAGGCGTGCGCATGGGCCGTCTCGAGATGTACTCGTCGAGCGCGAAAGCGATCGAGGAGCTGGGTTACCGCCCGACGAGCGCCGATGCAGCGGTGGCACGAGCGGTGCGTTGGTATCGCGAGCATGGCTATGCCGCCTGAGGCATCGGTTCACGCCATCTGCGCGATGGGCGTCGAGGCCTGGGGCGTGCACCGCCGCGCTCCGCAGCTCCGTATCGTCCGTGTCGGCATCGGGGGGCGGCCACCGGCCGGCCTGCCCGGGATCGTGATCAGCGCGGGGCTCTGCGGCGGTCTGCTGCCCGAGCAGACCCCCGGCATGGTGGTCATCGCCGGCCAGGTCGTCGACGAGCAGGGCGCAACCCATGCCTGCGATCCCGGTGTCGTCGCGGCACTCGAGAAGGCCGCCCGCTATCTTCGTCTGCCGTTCACGGGCGGGTCGTTGGTCTCGACGGCGGGGATGGTGACCGGACCCGACCGAGGAACCTGGGCACGACGAGGCCACGTCGCGGTGGACATGGAGTCCGCCGCTGCGGCGGAATCGGCGCAGCGTTTCGGCGTGCTCCGGGTGATCCTCGACACCCCTTCGCGCGAGCTCTCCGGAGCGTGGGCGGAGCCGGGTCGTGCGATCCGCCGGCCGGCGAACTGGAGCGAGGCGCTCTGGCTCGGGGTCAACGCGCCGCGCTACGCGCTGCGAGTCGGTGCCGTGTTAGAGGCGGCCTTCCTCGGCAATGTCGACCCCGAGGTATAGCTGCACCGCTCCACGAAGCATCTGCGCCACGCCCGGCACGTCGAAGTCAACCGCCATCTGATGCAGCGCGGCGCGCTGGGCGTGGAGCGCGGCCTCGACCACGCGGCATCCGGCCTCGGTGAGCCCGACCCGGACCATGCGCCGGTCGGGAGCGCACCGGAGCGTCCTGACCAGGCCGCGAGCATTCAATTCGTGGACCATCAGCGAAACGCGCGCCTCCGGGGCCTGGATGAGCTCGGCGAGATCCCCCTGGACGCACCCCTCGGTGCCGGCAGCCCCCGCCTCGAGCAGCAGGTGGTACTGGAGTGGGCTCAGGTCGTGCTGGGCGAGGGATCGATTGATCTGGATCATTGCCTGCCGGAAGCCCCGCCGGAACATCGCCGCCAGGCGCAGATCGTCGATGGTGGCGTCCTGAAAGAAGTCGTGTGTCCGAGTTCCGGATTGAGCCTTCGCCGCTAGCATCGCGCTTCCGACTTTACAGCGTGCCGGAGGGTCAATCGGCGGCCCTGAGGCGCTCCGCAGCAAATGTTTGTTGGCATACGGTAAAAAACGGTGAAGACGCCGTGAGCCGGATCCATCTCCTCAGGTGGGCCTTGTCAGGATGCTCGCCCAGGGGCCACATCTGAGGGGGGATGCCAGCCAGGGGGATGGGTGCCTAAGGGGGCGGGTCCCACCGGACGGGAGCGCAGCCCGCGCTGAGCGGGCTACGTCTCTCTCCTCTCTCCAATGAGCAGGCTGGCTCATGCGCTCAAACAGCTGTGCGTTCGGGGATCTCGTGACCGAGCGCTCGTAGCGCGCGGACGTATTTCGGCGTGCTGTGCGGCTCGCCCACGCCGGCAGCGCGGAGGCGGGCCATCACCGCGTCGATCAACGCCGCCTCGGCGTCGAACAGCTCCACCTCGACCTCGCCGAAGGCGTCCACCGTTGCATCGCCAGAACGGACCGACACGCGATCGTCGGCGACCTCGGCCCTGCGCGTGTCGCCGGCAACCAGGTCGACGGAGTGCCGGTCGGTCACCAGCTGAGCGACAGGGTGAAGCGCCACCTCCCCGACCGCCTTTCGGATGACCTCGACGGCTGCATCGGGAGGCTGGACAGGCGACCCCGGGAAGTCGGTCTCCTCGCGAGACACGGCGTCGCCGACCATGCTGTCGCCGGCCTTGAGCGTCCACTTTCCCTGCTCTCCGGGAGCGCTCCGATACCGGAGGCCGAGCTTGGCGTGGAGCAGGGTCAGCTCATCGGTGTCCCAGTACGTCGCCGACAGCTCCACCCTGCCGCGGTCCACCGCGCGAATGCCCTCGAGGACGCCGTCGAGGTCGGGCAGCACGAAGTCCATGCCCACTGGGACCTTGATCTCGCGCTCTTCGGGCATCGCACCAACTGTAGGCGGATCGCACCGACATCCGGCGGGCCGACCGCCGTCGCAGTGTGGGATTAGGCTGCCCGGCGGGTCACCTCATGGACGACGAATCCGGCGATAAGGCCGACCAGCAGTCCAATCAGTGGACCGATGAGGAAGGCCGGTGACCAGAACGTGCAGCTGAGGAGGCAACTCCCTCCTCCGCCGGGACACACGTAGGTCGAGGGGACGCTTTCGCTGACACAGAAGCCGAGCGCATTGCCCAGGAAGAACGTGACAGTGAGGCCAATGATCGTCCCGACAGCCGCACACAGTCGCCGCGATCGCATGCGTCGACCCTATCAGCGCGGGAGCGCGGCTCTCGAGGCCGGACGATCTTGTTACTCCAGGAACTCCTCGAACCCGGGCCAGGCGGCGACCATCTGCTCGCGAAGCTCGTCGGAGAGTGGCAGGTAGGTCCCGGTCGCCTCGGCCACGATCCCGCCGTCGGGGAGCATCACGCGACCCTCGGTGTGCAGGGCGCGCCGCAGGAGCCGGGTGATCCGTCCTTCGACTCGGAGCTGGGTACCGAGCGGCGCGGCGCGCCGGTAGCGCACCTCGAGACGCCCGGTGACCACCCAATGACGGTGCAGCGCCGAGCACCGCCCCATCACGTCATCGAGCACCGCGCTGATGATCCCGCCGTGCGCGAAGCCGGGAAACCCGGCGTGGTCATCACCGGGCGTCCAGTGCGTGAAGACCAGCGAGCCGTCGAGCTCGTACTGGAGGTGCAGGCCCGAAGGGTTGCGCAGGCCGTGCACCCAGTTCTGCTGGAATTCGCTGCGATCGTTGAGCCAGGCGGGATCGATGTCGTGGTTGATCACGGCACGGTCAGACGGTCGAGGCCGCCGAGGTACGCGCGCAGTGGTTCCGGGATGAGCACGGTCCCGTCCTCCTGCTGGTAGGTCTCGAGGATCGCGTCGAAGGTGCGCGGCACGCCGAGGCCACTGCCGTTCAGCGTGTGCACGTGGCGCGGCTTCTCGCCGGGCCCGGGGCGGTACCGGATACCGGCGCGTCGCGCCTGGAAATCCGCGAACACCGAGCACGAAGACACCTCGAGCCACTGCCGCAACCCCGGCGCCCACACCTCGACGTCGTACTTCTTCCACTGCGCGAATCCGAGATCGCCGGTGCACATGAGCAGGACGCGATAGTGCAGGCCGAGGCGCTGCAGGACGTGCTCCGCATGCGCGGTGATCAGCTCGAGCGCATCCAGTGATGTCTCCGGGGTGGTGAATCGCACCATCTCCACCTTCTCGAACTGATGGAGCCGGATGTATCCGCGCGTATCCTTCCCCGCCGCACCGGCCTCGCGCCGCCAGCAGGGCGTGAGCGCGACATGGGCTATGGGCAGCTGCGCAGCCTCGAGAATCTCGCCCGAGTAGAGATTGGTGACGGGCACCTCGGCGGTCGGTATCAGGAAGAGCCCGTCGTCCGCGTGATATGCCTCGTCCTCGAACTTCGGGAGCTGTGCGGTGCCGATCATCGCCTCGCGCCGCACGAGGAACGGCGGTGCGATCTCCGTGTACCCGTGCTCACGGGCGAGGTCGAGCATGAACGACGTCAACGCACGTTGCAACCGCGCGCCGTCACCGCGCAGGACGACGAAGCGCGACCCGCTGATCTTCACGGCGCGCTCGAAATCGAAGACTCCGAGGCGCTCCCCGATCTCGTAGTGCGGCTGAGGATCGAATACGAAGTTCGGTGCATCACCCCACGTGCGCGCAACGATGTTGTCCTCGGGACCGGCACCGTCGGGAACGCTTTCGTGCGGCGGGTTGGGCACCTCGAGCAGCAGCGCGTCGACACGCTGATCGAGCTCGGCGAGGCGCGTCTCGCCCTCCTGGATGCGCTGCTTGAGCGCGGTCAGCGCACCTCGCTGTTCGTCGGACGGCTGTCCTCGCACCGCTGCGGACGCGGCGCGCTGTTCGGCTCGAGCCTGCTCGACCTCGGTGCGCAGAGCTCGCGCTTCGGCGTCGACGGCGAGCAGCTCATCGATGGGTGCGCTCTCGCCCTTCCTGCGGGCCCCCTCGCGCACCGAATCGGGGTCGTCGCGGATGCGTTGTATCGACAGCATCAGGCGTCGCCCCCACGGTGCTGCGGGCGCATCGTCGGGAATAGCAGCACGTCGCGAATGGTCGGTGAGTCGGTGAGGATCATCACCAGCCGGTCGACGCCGATGCCGAGGCCGCCGGCGGGCGGCATGCCGACCTCGATCGCTTCGAGAAAGTCCTCGTCGATCGGCGGGATCTCGGAGTCTCCGGCGGCCCGCAAACGCGCCTGCTCCTCGAAACGCGCGCGCTGGTCGATGGGATCGTTCAACTCGCTGAACGCGTTGGCGAGCTCGCGACCCGCGACGATCAGCTCAAAGCGCTCGACAAAACGGGGATCGTCGCGACGGCGCCGCGCCAGCGGGCTCACCTCGGCCGGGTAGTCCAGTACGAAGGTCGGATCCCAGAGCTCGCCTTCAACGCGCTGCTCGTAGATCTCGAGGAGGACACCGCCGGGGCCGAGGTCGGGCGACACCTCGACGCCGATGCTCGCGGCCGCCTCGTGCATGCCGTCCCACGATGCGAGCGCGTCGATGCCGGTGTGCTCACGCACCAGGTCGACCATGGTTGCCACGCGGTAAGGCGGCCGGAGGTCGAGCGAGCGGCCGAACGCGGTGCGCGCCAACGGGTCTTCGCACGGCGCGCTCCCGCCCTCGGCGTCCTCGGCGACCTGCGGTCCGGCCGCGTTGGCGGCGGCGGTGATCAACGACTCGGTGAGCTCACGCATGTCGTCATACGTCGCATACGCCTGGTACGCCTCGAGCATCGTGAACTCCGGATTGTGACGAGGCGACAGTCCTTCATTGCGGAAGACGCGACCGATCTCGTACACACGCGCATAGCCGCCGACGATCAAACGCTTGAGGTGCAGCTCGATGGCGATGCGGAGGTACACATCGGTGTGCAGCGCATTCCAG
>JBAQGL010000308.1:0-9079 GCA_049287785.1 Candidatus Dormiibacterota bacterium
CACCCGCACCGCGCACCCCGTCGGCGCCTGCCCCGGCGGTAGCGCCGCGCACCGGCGGCATCAGCGCGACGCATACCTTGCCCCTGCCTGCGCGTGAGCAGGAGCCCGCGTCCGGCTCGAGGCCGCCGGTCCTCGCGCCACCGGAACTGACGATTCCGGCCGTGACCCCGGTGGGTGCGGATGGCGCGGGAGGTGTGGGCGCCGTGCCGGTGATCGCCCTCACCACGGTCCTGGTTGCCGCGACCGTCGCGACTGTGTCCCTCCTCCTGATGCGCCGAGTCAGCTGAGGACATCGATTTGCGAGGGGTGCGAAGGCTCACGGGCATCTGGCGAGATGCCTCGTTCTCATTGAAGTTCGCCGCGGTGATCCTGGTTGCCGGGATGACCATCGCGGTCGTGCCGCTGATGCTCGCCGAAGCGAGCGCCCGCACGCAGGCTGAGAACAGCGCGGCCGACAGGGCATCTATCGCAGCGAACCTGCTCGACGGCCAGCATGCGTCGCTGGCGGGCTTCATCGCAGGCGTCGGCCGGCAGCTCGCCACCGACCACGATGTTGCCGCACCGGAGGCTCTGCGGGCGACGCTCGTCGCGGATACGTCGGTGATCGGAACGGGTGATGTGCTCGGGGTTGTGACGCCCGCCGGCCAGGTTGTGGCCGTGCAGGGGTCGAGCGTCCTCTCCGCGGCATCGGTGTCTCCGATCGTCATCGCGGTGTCGGCGAGTGCCACGACTGCCGTGGGGCCTGGTGGAAATGCGTGGCTCGTTGCCGAATCGACCATTCCCGGAAGCAGCGCAACCGCATTCGTCGCCCGTCCGCTGACGGCCGCCCTGATCGCCGCCGTCGCGCACAACATTGCAACGGCGGCGGACCCCATCGGCATCCTCCTGCTCGACGGCGGCCGCACGCTCGCGGCGACCGGCAGCGTGACGTCACTCACCCCGGCACTCGCCAACGCGATACGGAATCCGGCGCCCGGCGTTGTGTCGCTCCACTCGCACGCGTACGCTGTGGCATCGGTGGCGATCGGCCCCGGACTCACGCTGGCCGTGGCGACGCCATTCTCGGGTCCGCCGATCGGTTGGCAGTCGATCCTCCTGCTGGTGGCGGTGATCCTGGTCGCGATGCTTTTCATCGTGATGGTCGTGCAGATCGACCTGCGCCGTCCGCTCCAGCGGCTTGACGCAGCGGTCGCGGCCCTGGGAAGCGGTGACTTCGACCGCCCCGTGCACGCGGATTCCGTGGACGAGGTCGGCAGGCTGGGCGCAAGTTTCGAGGCGATGCGAACACAGGTCCGATCGACGATGCGCACCGCCGCGACGCGAGCCGCGGTCGCGATGGAGCTCAGCCTCGCGCAGCCATTGGAAGGAGCGCTGGCCAACGTCTGCTCGGAGTTGCGTCGGGCGATCGAGGTCGACATGGCGATGATCGTGGTCAGCGCCTCCGAGATGAGTGATCCGTTCGCGGTCGCCGACGGCGGTCGTCAGATCACCTTCGATGGGTTTCTCGAAGCTCACGGGCCACTTGGCGAGGGGTATCGATATGAAGGCGTCGGGGCGATCATCCTCGGCGCAACCGCAGCCGCGCCCGAGGCGAGCCTCCTGGTGCGCGACTTTTGCGTTGCTCCCCTCCGACTCGGCAAGCACGTTCATGGCGTCCTTGCGGTTGCCGGCCAGGACAGCGCATTCACTCCTGGGGACGCCGACCTGGTCGCATCAACGGCTGAGCAAGTCTCGCTGGCGCTCGAGCGCTACCGCTTTCTCGCCGTGGTGCAACGCCAGGCAAGCATCGACGACCTCACCGGGCTTTACAACCACCGCTTCCTCATCGACTCGCTCGGCCAGCAGGTGGCCCTCGCCGAGCGATTGGGAGCGTCGCTCGCCATCCTCATGCTCGACATCGACCACTTCAAGGCACTGAACGACACACACGGTCATCACGCCGGAGATCTGGCGCTCACCACCTTCGCAAGGACGGTGGTCAGCAACGTTCGCCGTGCGGACCTGGCCGCGCGCTACGGTGGTGAGGAGTTCGTGGTGCTGATGCCGAACACCTCCGCAGCAGAGGCATTCGTCGTCGCCGAGAAGATCCGTGCCGCCGTCGCGGCGACCGAGGTCGAGCTTCCCGGGCGTGGCGCGGTGCGCCTCACCGTCAGCGTCGGCGTCGCCGCGTATCCGGAGGACACGGACACCGCGACGGAGCTCTTCGGGCTTGCGGACGGCGCCCTGTACGAAGCGAAACGCATGGGGCGCGACCGGACCTGCGTGACATCGCGAGGCCGCCCGTCGATGGTTCAGGATGCACTGGTGACCACCCGCGAGAGCAGCATCCGTGCCAGGCATCATCGACCTTCGGAGTGACACGCTGACCGTTCCCGACGAGGGGATGCGCGCGGCGATGGCCCGCGCCGAGGTTGGTGACGATGTGTGGGGCGAGGATCCGACGGTCAACCGGCTCGAGGAGGAGATGGCGCTGCGCCTCGGCAAGGAGGCCGGCGTCTTCGTTCCGAGCGGGACCATGGGCAACCTGACATGCGTCGCCGCCCAGACCCGTCCGGGCGACGAGGTCATCGCCGATTCGCAGGCGCACCTCGTCTTCTACGAGGCAGGTGGCGCCGCGATCGTCGCCGGCGTCCAATTGCGCACGCTCGACAGCGTCGATGGCGTTCCCGATGCGCCGGCCGTCACCGGGGCGGTGCGCATGGCCGACATCCACCAGCCCGTCTCCACGCTGCTGTGCATCGAGAACACGCACAACCGCAGGGGCGGCGGCGCAGTCGGCGTGGATCGGGTCCATGCCGCTGCCCGCGCCGCTCACCGGTTGGGACTCCGGGTGCATTGCGACGGAGCACGGCTGTTCAACGCCGCGGTGGCGCTCGGTGTGACGCCCGCCGAGCTCGTTGACGAGTGCGACACCGTCACCGTCTGTGTGAGCAAGGGGCTCGGCGCGCCGGTCGGGTCTGTCGTTGCCGGCGACGCGCGAACCATCGACGAGGTGCGGCGGTGGCGCAAGCGTCTCGGCGGGGGTATGCGCCAGGCCGGCGTGATCGCAGCCGCGGGACTGTATGCGCTCGAGCACAATCTCGCGCGGCTCGCAGAGGACCATGCCAACGCGGGGGTCATCGCCGACGGCATCGAGGGCATTCCCGGCACGAGCCTGCGCAAGCCTGCGGTACCCACCAACCTCGTCATGTTCGACACCCGGGCTCCTGCCGCCGATCTCGCGGCCCGCATGCGTGACGAGAACGTCCTCGTCAGCACGATGGGTCCGCACACGATGCGCTGCGTCACCCACCTGAATGTCGATGCGGCCGGCGCTCGCCATGCCGCCACCGTGGTCGCCCGAGTGTTGAGCGACTGAGCCGCACGGCACTCGTCGTCGGTTCGCGCCGGCTCCTTGCGTCGCTGTGACCTGACATGAAGAAGGCCCCCAGCACGAGCCGGAGGCCTTCCAACGACGAAAGGGTGGCGAGTTGAGTCCTGTGCCTCAGCTCGTTGTGGTGGTCGCAGGCGCCGCGGCGGGGGCGGCGGCGACGGGCTTCGCGCGACGGGTTACCGGCTTACGCGCGGTGGTCTTGCGAGCGGCCGCCGGCTTGCGGGCCGTGGTCTTGCGCGCGGTGGTCTTACGAGCCGTGGTCTTGCGCGCAGCCGCCGGCTTGCGAGCCGTGGTCTTGCGAGCGGTGGTCTTGCGAGCGGTGGTCTTACGGGCCGTGGTCTTGCGCGCGGCGGGCTTGCGAGCCGTGGTCTTGCGCGCGGTGGTCTTACGGGCCGTGGTCTTGCGTGCCGCCGGCTTGCGAGCCGTGGTCTTGCGCGCCGTGGTCTTACGGGTGGTCTTCCGAGCCGTGGTCTTCCGTGCGGTGGTCTTGCGCGCCGTGGTCTTCCTGGCGCCGGCCCGCTTTGCGGTGGCCCGCTTCGCTGTCGCACGCTTTGCTGTTGCCCGCTTGGCGGTCGTCCGCTTTGCCGCGCCGCGTTTTGCGGTGGCGCGTTTTGCGGTGGCGCGTTTCGCGGTGGTGCGCTTGCTGCCGCGGACTGCGGTCGACGCGCGCTTGGCTGCACCGCGGAGGCTCACTTCGAGCCGCGCGACAGTCTTCTCGAGGCCCGCAAGTCGCTTTTCCAGCTCGCCGACGGGCAATGCCTTCACGAGGTTCTGCACTGCCTTCACGAGATCGCCACCAGCGGCGGGTGCGCGACGGCGAGCAGTCGTCCCTACGCGCCTCACGGTGCGTTTGACGGCCTTCTCGACGCCGCCTCTCCTACGTCTGGTCCTGGCCATATCCTATGGGCCTCCTTGTTGTTTGTGACAGGAGGTGTCCAAAACCTCCTAGTCGTTCCGGCATAGCATGCTGGTTGTGATCGCGATTGTCAATGATTGTGCACAGCGTTGCTGCCAGGGCAGGCAACTACACGTGGTGTCGGAGTGCTAATCCGGGGTGTCCGGACCGACCTAAACCACTGGCTTGTTGCGTATAGTGCGGCCTGCGCATGTCCGGGACCAATCAGCGCTCCGCCCTGAGCATTGCCCAGCGGCAGTTCGACGCAACCGCCGACGCCATCGGGCTCGACGACTCCGTTCGGGCGGTGCTACGCGAAGTCAAACGCGAGCTCGTGGTGCACTTCCCGGTGGAGATGGACGACGGATCCTTCCGTGTGTTCACGGGCTTTCGCGTCCAGCACAACATCGCTCGCGGCCCCGCAAAGGGAGGCATCCGCTACCACCCGTCGATGACCCTCGACGATGCGCGAGCCCTGGCGATGTACATGACCTGGAAGACGGCGGTTGTCGACGTCCCGTTCGGCGGCGCAAAAGGCGGTGTCATCTGCGACCCGCACGAGCTCACCATCACCGAGCTCGAGCGGCTGACGAGACGGTTCACCACCGAGATCTCGCTCATCGTCGGCCCTGATCGCGATATTCCGGCGCCCGACCTCGGCACCGGTCCACAGGTGATGGCATGGATCATGGACACGCTTTCAATGCACGCGGGTTACTCGGTGCCGGCATCGGTCACCGGCAAACCGCAGGCGATCGGCGGTTCCGAAGGTCGCTTCACGGGACCGGGACGCGGCATCACGATGATCACCGTGCTCGCGATGCGCGACGCGGGAATGGATCCGTCCGGTGCGCGTGTCGCGATCCAGGGCTTCGGCAAGGTCGGCGGCGTGTGCGCGGAGCTCATGTCGGCGGAAGGAATGACCGTCGTCGCGGTCTCCGACAGCACCTGCGGTCTGTATCGGGCGGAGGGGCTCGACCTCACCGCACTGCGCCACCTCAAGGAGGAGGGCGGCCATTTCACCGATTACGGTGGCGCGGAGCAGATCGACCGTGAACAGCTGCTGACGCTCGACGTCGAGGTGCTCGTCCCGGCGGCCCTCGAGGCGCAGATCGGTGAGCGGAACGCCGACCGCGTTCGCGCCAAGGTCATCGCCGAGGGTGCGAACGCGCCCCTCACCACCGAGGCAGACGAGGCGCTCGAGGCGCGCGGCGTCCTCATCCTCCCCGACATCCTCGCCAACGCCGGCGGCGTGGTCGTCTCGTACTTCGAGTGGGTGCAGGACATCCAGGCGTATTTCTGGGGCTCAGGTGAGGTGAACTCGCGGCTTCGCGAAGTGATGACGCGGAGCTACCAGGCGGTGCGCTCGGAGGCGCAGTCACACGACGTCACGCTCCGCACGGCGGCGTTTCGCATCGCGGTGTCCAAGGTCGCCGAAGCCACCAAGGTCCGAGGAATCTATCCGTAGGTACCCACCAGATGTGGTGGGTGGGCTGCTCTGAGCCCACAAGATGGTGCGATCCCAAGGCCGGACTCCCCCCTCCCTCCTGTAGAATCTCCAGATGGAGTTCGAGTTGGGCAGAGGTAAGCGGGCCCGGCGCGCGTATGGGTTCGACGAGGTTGCCCTGGTCCCCGGTCGCGTGACGGTCAACCCTGCAGAAATTGACGTGTCGTTCGCGGTCAACGGGACCACCCTGGAGATCCCTTTCCTCGCCGCCGCAATGGACGGCGTCGTCGACGCCCGCTTCGCGGCGGAGATGGGGCACCTCGGCGGACTCGCGGTCCTGAACCTCGACGGCGTTCAGACGCGGTACGAGGACCCGGCTGAGGTGCTGGCGGCGATCGCCGAGTGCCCGGTGGACCAGATCAACACGCTGCTGCAGAAGATCTACACCGCGCCCGTGCAGGACGGCCTGATCGGCCAGCGCATCGAGGAGATCACCCGGGCCGGTGTCGCGTGCGCGGTCTCGACCGTTCCGGCGCACGCCGAGCGCCGAGCGCCGATCGTCCAGGAAGCCGGCGCGCACATGCTCGTCGTGCAGGGAACGGTGCTCACCGCCCGGCACGTGAGCAAGTCGTACAAGCACCTCTCGTTCTCCGAGCTGACGCACTCCGTGGATATCCCGGTGGTTGCGGGCAACTGCGTCGACTACGCGACAGCACTCGAATTGATGGACACGGGCATCAAGGGATTGCTCGTCGGGGTCGGTCCCGGAGCTGCATGTACGACGCGCGCCGTCCTCGGCGTCGGCGTGCCCCAGGTGACCGCCACCAGCGACTGCGCGGCCGCGCGTGACGACCATTTCCGCCGCAGCGGCGAGCGCGTCGCCATCATCACCGACGGCGGGATGCGTCTCGGCGGTGACGTCGCCAAGGCATTCGCGAGTGGCGCCGACGCGGTGATGATCGGCTCGATCTTCGCTTCCGCCGCCGAGGCCGCGGGACACGGCAACCACTGGGGGATGGCGACGCCGGACCCCAACCTGCCCCGTGGCACGCGCATCCGCACCGGTATCAAGGGCACGCTGCGCGAAATCCTCTTCGGACCGGCGCACGTGGACGACGGCAGCATGAACCTCGTCGGAGCATTGAAGGCCGCGATGGGCGTGTGCGGCGCGCGGACGATCACCGAATTCCAGGAAACCGAGATGGTGATCGCCCCCTCGATCAAGACAGAAGGCAAGGTCCAGCAGCGCGAGCAGCGAGTCGGGATGGGGGTCTGAGGAGCGGTGGGAGGACGGTGATGACTGTCGCGACCGATGCAGGCGCGGTGGCGCGCACGCCTGTGCAGGTCGCGCAGGACACGATCCTCGTCCTCGACTTTGGGAGCCAGTACAGCCAGCTGATCGCGCGTCGCGTGCGCGAGGCAAAGGTGTACTGCGAGCTGGTTCCCGGCACCATCAGCGCGGAGGAGATCCGCCGCCGGGATCCTCGCGGCATCATCTTCAGCGGCGGGCCTGCATCGGTGTTCGAATCCGGCGCTCCGCAACCGGACCCGGCGCTCTACGATCTCGACATCCCGATCCTCGGGATCTGCTACGGGATGCAGCTGCTCGCCGTGAACCTCGGCGGCGCGGTCGCACCGGCGGAGCGCCGTGAGTACGGGCACGCATCCGTGACGGTGGACGAGGAAGCGGGGCTCTTCGCCAGGCTTCCCTCGGAGCTGGCGGTGTGGATGTCGCACGGTGACGTCGTCACCGAGCTTCCTCAGGGCTTTCAGGCGATCGCGCACTCGCTCAACTCGTCGTGCGCCGCGTTCGTCGGCCCTCACCGGCGTTACGGCATCCAGTTCCATCCCGAGGTGGCGCACACGCCGCTTGGGCGCGACATCCTCCGCAACTTCCTCATCGATGTCTGCGGCTGCGCGGGCACGTGGCAGGCCGCCTCGTTCATCGACATGACCATCAACGCGCTGCGGCATCAGATCGGCGACGGCAAGGTCATCTGTGCGCTCAGCGGTGGGGTCGACTCGGCGGTCGCAGCCACGCTCGTGCATCGCGCGGTCGGCGATCAGCTCACCTGCGTGTTCGTCGACAACGGTCTGCTCCGCCGTGGCGAGGGCGACCGGGTCGTCGACGTGATGCGCACCCAGCGCCATATCGATCTCGTGCACGTCGACGCAACCGATCAGTTCCTCGACGCGCTCGCCGGGGTCATCGACCCGGAGGAGAAACGCCGGCGCATCGGCGCCACCTTCATCAGAGTGTTCGAGGAGCAGGCGACCCGCCTGGGCAACATCGACTTCCTGGCGCAGGGCACCCTCTACCCCGACGTCATCGAGTCGACCTCACACGACACCCACAACGCGACCAAGATCAAGACCCATCACAACGTCGGTGGGCTTCCGGAGAACCTCCGGTTCGAGCTTGTCGAGCCGCTGCGGTACCTCTTCAAGGATGAGGTTCGCAATGTCGGTCTGGCGCTCGGCCTCCCCGAGGACATGGTGTACCGCCAGCCGTTCCCGGGCCCGGGGCTCGCGATCCGGATCATCGGCGCCGTCACCCGCGAGCGCCTCGAGACGCTGCGCGCCGCGGACTGGGTGGTCATCGACGAGATCAAGCGCAGCGGCCTCTACCGGAAGGTGTGGCAGTCGTTCGCGATCCTCACGCCGATCTCGTCGGTCGGCGTCATGGGCGATTTCCGGACCTATGGGAATGTCGTCGCCGTGCGCATCGTCGAAAGCGAGGACGGGATGACCGCCGACTGGGCTCGAGTCCCATACGACGTCCTCGGGTTGATCAGCCGGCGCATCGTCAATGAGGTGCCGGGGATCAACCGGGTCGTCTATGACATCTCCAGCAAGCCGCCGTCGACCATCGAATGGGAATAGGGCGAGTCCTCATCGTCGGCGCCGGGGGACGCGAGCACGCGCTTGCCTGGGCCTGCCTGCGCGATGCGCCAGGCGTCTCGGTGATCGTCGCGCCGGGCAACGCCGGCACGGCCTCGATCGCCGAGAGCATCGCCGTCGATGTCACCGATGGGCAGGCGGTCGCGCGGCTCGCGGCCGAGCGCGACGTGGGTCTGGTGATCATCGGCCCGGACGCCGCGGCTGCGGCCGGGGTTGCGGACGCGTGCCATGCGCGCGGCATCCTCGTCTTCGGACCCACTGCGGCCGCGGCGCGAATCGAGTCGTCAAAGACATTTGCGAAGACGCTGATGGAGAGGGCGGGGATCCCGACGGCGCGCTGGTCTGCCGGTGAAGCGGCAGATCGCACGCGGCTCAGCGCGTTCATCGCCGACCTCGGCGGGGCGTGCGTGGTGAAGGCCGACGGCCTCGCCCTGGGCAAGGGAGTGATGGTGTGTGCCGACGA
>JBAQGL010000309.1:0-8258 GCA_049287785.1 Candidatus Dormiibacterota bacterium
ACCCTCAATGCCGACTCGGTGGCCGTGTGGGGTGACGTCGCTGTGCGGTCCTCGAGCTAGACGACTGTCTCCGGGTTCCATGTCGGCAGGGTCAACACGAACGAGGCACCACCACCGGGCGTCGTGCTCGCGGTGATGTCGCCTCCGTGGAGGCGAGCCAGTTCGCGAGAGAGGTAGAGGCCCAGTCCTGTGCCGGAGATGTGGCTGTTCTCCGGGGTCACAAGCCTGCTGAAGCGCGTGAAGAGACGGTCGATCTGTTCTGGCGGAAAACCGAGCCCGTGATCGATGACGGCGATGTGTGCGACGCCATGGCTCGCCGTCGTGTGGCAACTGATCTCACCGCCGTGGGGCGAGAACTTGACTGCGTTGTCGAGAAGATTCCGCATGATCGTCTCGATCCTTCCGGAGTCGACGTTGACGAGGAGCGCCGCTCCGGGCAGGCGAACGTCGAGACGGTGACCGTCGGTGAGCTGCGGCTGGATCGCCGATGTCGCAGCGGTCACGATCGCCCGAAGGCTCTGCGGCTCGCGCTCGAGGCGCGTGATGCCTTCGTCGAGACGAGCGGTCTCCAGCATCTCATTGACGAGCGCGTTCATATCGTCCAGGCGGCGCTCGATGACCGGCATCGCGCGGTCGAGCGCCTCGGCGTCCAGGGAGTGGTCGGCCATCATGGAGAAGTACCCACGCACCACCGCGATCGGGCCACGCAGCTCGTGCGACGCAAGCTTCAGAAAATCGGATCGCATCTTCTCCATCGAGCGCGTCCGCTCGATGTGCTCCTGCAGCCGCTGCGCCTCGGCGTCACCGAGGGTGCGGATGCGGTGCTCGGACGCCTTGATCTGCCACACCAGACCTGCGGCGAACGCGGCCAGCTGCAGCGTCCATGCGTCCTCGTCGCTGAAGCCGCCCGGCTTGATCGGCTCGTGAGCGGCCAGCATCCCCAGCCGTACCGACCCGGCGCGCCAGGCGACTGCCATCGTGTCGGCAGCGGAACCTCCGGCGCCGGTCTCCAGACTCATCCCCAGCTCGGTCGCGTGTCCGTGGAACACCGCATCACCGAAGATCACACGCTCGCGAATGGACGTGCCATCGGGGCTGCAGGGTACTGCGCGGAGCCGCGCGAACTCCTTCGCAGCGACGCCATGCGCCGGAGCGGCGGGCGTGAGCAGCGTGCGATCGCTGCTGAGCCGCCACAGCGTGACCCGCCGTGCGCCCACGAGCTCGGCAACCGTTGTCGCGACGCGGGCGTAGATGTCGGCCTCAGACGAGGTTTCGTCGAGATGATCGGAGATGCTCAGGAGCGCGTGGAGCGCCTTCTGCTGTGCTTCCTTCGTCTCGGCGAAGAGCCTGGCGTTCTGGAGCGCGAGCGCGGCGGAGAGGGCGATCTGTTCGAGGTTGTCAAGGTCCAGCTGTCCGAAGGGCCGATCGGTTCGGCGGCTCACGGCGAGGATCCCGAGCACGCGCCCACCAGTGCGGAGCGGCAGGATCATCCGTGTGCGCACGTCCGACAGCTGCTCCTGCATATCGGGCGGCATGCCTGACATATCGGGGAATCCCTCGAAGCTGAGGTCGCCGCGATCGATGGCCGCACGGAGCTCGGGAGTCAGATGCCACGTCGCGCCGATTCGCGCGGGCACGCGATTCCGGTCATACCCGGCGATTGCCTCGATGGAGTCCGTATGAAACTCGGTGACCGTGATGCGATCCACGTCGACGAGCTCGGCGATCCGGTCCACGATCGCCTGCACCACGCGTGCGGGGTCGAGCGAGGACGACAGCGCCCGGGTCGCCTCGGTGGTGAGGCGCAACCGGTCGACGAGGTGCTGCGTCGATCCCCTCGCGTCGTCGCCGAGCACCATGATGCTGACGAGCCGCGTGAATCGATCCATGATGGCTCGCTCCGTATCGGTGAAGGGCCGGGTCTCGGGTCGCCAGAAGCCGACGACTCCCATGCCGACACGCCCGTCGGGGAGGGGTGCCCCGGTGGACATCGGGACGAGCCGGCCGATGCGGATGTGCGAGCCGAACACCTCCGGAGCAGCGCTCTCAGCGGGCGCGTTGGTGGTCTCGACCGCAGCGTGGTGCAGCATTGCCCGACCGTGGAGCATCCCGTCGTGCAGCGGCCACCGCTCGCCGATGAGCCGCTCCGCCCAGGGGCCTGATGCGGCGACCACCTCGAAGACGTCGGGTCGGGAGGCGGGCACGACCGAGATCACGCACTCCGCGTCCGGGACGACCGCGGTGCCCTCGATGGCCATCGTCCTCAGGAGGTCAACCAGCGGCACTCGTTCTCGAGGATCGGTGGGTGCGTCGTCGAGGAGCCGCCCGACGAGGCGACCGATCGCCTCATTGACGCTGCGTGTCTCCTGGTCGCGCGGAGCTGTACTGTGCTGAGCGCCGGCGATACCGCGGGCAGAGTCCTTCTGTCTCGTTTCGGGCACGGCTAGACGGCGCGCGAGGATGACATTTTTGTGATAGCGACTATATCACCCATGCTCGGGACAGCCCCACACCCAACGATGGTGCCTGATCGTATGCTACACTTACGCTATCATCTTATATTATAGCGTAGTCTGCCTTGGCCACGGCTCCCCCTGAACGCGCGGCGTCCTCGGCGAGTCGTGGGCGCTCGGCGAACGAGCGGACCACATCGAGGCCTTCGCGGTCGACCAGCGCCCGCAGGGCGACGCGTCAGCTGTGGGATACGCGATCGGCGAAGGCGCTGGTATGGCTGGCCATAGTGCTTGCGATCATCTGGATCTTCGAAGGCGCGGCATTCATCCTCGTCCACGTCTTCAACGTGCTGCTGCTCTTCATCTTCGCGGGGATCATCGCGCTCATCCTCACTCCCGTCGTCGACAGGATGGAGCGCGTCAGGCCATTCCGCGGACACCGTTCATTCACGGTCCTCCTCATCTACGCGGTTGGCATCGCGGTCATCGCCGGCGCGATGTGGCTCATCGTTCCGACCGTGATCGCGCAGGCGAAAGAATTGCCGACGCTGCTGCAGACCATCGAGAACCAGCTGCGCCGGCATGGCATCACCTTCTCGTTCACCTCGTTGATCAAAGCCGTCAACGGGCAGCAGATCGGTGTGGCGCTTGGCGTTGCCGCGGCGTTCGTCTCGGGCCTCGTGAGCGTTGTGCTGACCCTGGTCATCTCCATCTACCTGCTCATCGAAGGACGCGGCGTGGTCGCGACCGCTCGCAACCTGTTCCCGAGCCGGCAACGTGAGTTCGACTTCGCGGCGGTCGCGGTCGGATCGACGGTAGCGGCGTATGTTCGCGGTCAGGTGGTGATGTCGATGGTCATCGGCCTCTACACCGGCGTCGCGCTGACGATCGTCGGGGTCCAGTACGCGATCCTTCTTGGGATCGCCGCCTTCTTTCTGGAATTCATCCCCATCGTTGGCGCGGTCGTGGCCATGGCGCTCGCCGTCGTGGTTGCGCTTGTGCAGAGCCCGATCCTGGCCGTGTTCGCCCTGGCCGTCGGATTGCTGGGACACGCCATCGACGCATACCTCCTGGGTCCGCGCATCTACGGGCGCGTGACGCGCCTGCATGCGCTGGTCGCGATGGCCGCATTGCTGGTCGGCGCCGAGCTGGCGGGAGTGCTCGGCGCACTCTTCGCAGTGCCGATCGCCGCCGTGGCCAACATCTTCCTCGGTGCCTTCTACCGCGCTCGCCGCGGAGAGGAGGCAATGAGCACCCGTTCGGACGGCGAGGTGACGGTCGAGACCCTACCACGCCTCGGAGATGAGGTCAGCTCGGTGGAGGAGGAGGGGGTCGGCCACAAACCGGTGCCGCACGGTATATGATCGAGGCGGAGCAAAACTCTTACAGACGCACTATCATTCTTTAGGATAGCTGCGATACCCTAAAAGTCGCGAAGTCCGGCGGCCGGCCTCAACCGGCGGCCGCCGGCACAACTCGGAGGGCAGTCCCGGGCGAGTGCTTGCGTCAGCGGGTCGCCTGCGATCCGCGCGACTGCTCGACCTTCGTCGAAAGCTGCGCCGGTGTCGTATCCGCTTTCACGAGGAACTCGAGAGCCCCGAGTTTCAAGCCGCGCTCCCGCAACTCGGGCTCGCCGTAGTTGCTGAGGATGATCACCGGGATGTGCGTGGTGGCGGGATCCTCACGGAGGCGCTCGAGCACCTCGAAGCCGTCGAGTCCCGGCAGGCGAAGGTCGAGGTAGATGAAGTCCGGACCCTCCTCGGAGGCCATGCGGAGGCCTTCCTCGCCGTCCCGGCCGATCACCACGCTGTAGCCGTCCGCCGCGAGGCGCAGCCGATACATCTCCGCGGCAGCGGCATCGTCCTCGATCAACAGCACCTTGACGTCATCATCCATCGAGCTTCCCCTGTACCCAACATCCATATAGCTGAACTATCAGCTTGCTTGACAGCTACCTTACCAGAATGCTAGCCTCACTCTCCGGGTGTGAGCGGCATCCAGCACGTTGAATTTCCCCTCCCCAAAGCCCACCCCGCCGGGGTTTATCCCCCGGCAGGGGTGGCTACTCAGGTCTTTCGAACTCACGTTATCGACCTGCTCTGCAGGGTATACACTCGCTATCATGATCGAGCGCGCGGACGTCTGAGCCGGCCCGACAGCCGTGCTTTCCGAGCGCCAGTCGACCGCGCCGTCCGCGACGGGCGAGTCCGAGCTTCGAGATCGGTGTCACTTCGGACGCGAGTTCGACCGCACGAGCATCGACTGCCCCGCGTTTCAGCGAGCCCAGTTCATCGCCGCGACCTCGTACGGCAAGCCGCTCGGCACGCACGTAGCCTGCGCCCACCTCGTCGTCGGTGAGCTGAGCACGAATCAGTTCTATCCGCGCTGCGCGCTCGGCTCGCACGCCGAGAGGGTTCGCTGGATCGCGATGATGGGGCCGGCGCGGCTGGAGGTGCAGCGGGCGCTCGGAGCCGAGTTCGAGCGCCTCTACCCGGACTCGCTCAGGAAGCTGATCGCGGCCAAGGCCGAAGCCCTTGCCGAGCCCCCGGACCGGCGCACAAGCCGCCAGGCCCTCGCGGCGGTGATCCGCGAGTTCGTTGAGGAGTTCGGCGCATTTGTGAGCACGCACGCCAGTCGCATTGCCGAGCTCGGCTTCTCCGCGAACGACCTCACCGCGCGGGCTGCGATCGTGCTCGGCGAATGGCAGAACAGCGCACGTCTCGACCTTCCGCGCGGGGACGAACAGTCAACGATGCGAGCGGCGGAGCCCACGCTGTTGAGCGACGACACCCTGGTCGCCGGAGCGCTGACCATCTCGCGATCAGCGACGCCTGCGTTATTGACGTTCGTTGGCAGCATCGACCAGACCAACTTCGACGCAGTCGACGCGGCGCTGCGCGACGCCATCGCCGGTGATGCGGTGATCACGATCGACCTCACCGCGGTGACCTTCTGCTCTGTTGCCGGACTACGGATGCTGGTCCGTCAGGCTCAGGCCGGACGGATCACCCTGAGGGGGATGCAACCGCATCTGCAGCGCGCGCTCGCGGCGGCCGGGCTGAGCAGTGTGCCGATCCCCGCTTCGATGAGCACGGACCTCGAGGTGGCGAGTTGAGCGACGATCGCGCGGTGACGGACTTCAGGCATGAGGCGATCCTCTATCGAGGGGAGAGCCAGTTCCTGGAGCGCATGGTGCCTTTCGTTCGGGACGGAGTCGCAGCCGGCGAACCGACTCTCGTGATGGTGAATCGCCGGAAGATACATGCGCTCCGCGAGATCATCGGCGCCGACGATGATGGCCTCGTGGAATACCGGGACATGGAGTTCGTGGGCGCGAATCCGGCGCGGATCATCCCGGCGTGGAATGCGTTCTCGGTCGCCGGGGCGCGCCGCGGTGCCGTTCGTATGCGCGGTGTCGGCGAGCCGATCTGGCCCGGCCGGGCGGCGGCTCAGCTGGAGGAGTGTCACTGGCATGAAGCACTGATCAACCGTGCCTTTGCCCGGCTGCAGGGCTTCTGGCTGATCTGCCCGTACGACATCGCATCTCTCGACCCGAGCGTTCTCATCGATGCTCGTTACACGCACCCGCTGGTCACCGACGGCATGGCCATCGACTCGTACTCGGCAGAGGGGGCCCGCCAGGAGTTCGTCGTCCCGACGGCGCCCCTCGCCTCACCACTTCCGCCACCCGACGGGGTCGTCGCCGAGGTTGCTTTCGACGCAAGCACGCTCGGGGAGGTGCGTGCACTGGTGGCGGTCAAGGGGGCACAGGCGGGACTCCTGCCGTCCCGGCTTGACGACCTGATCCTCGCCGTCAGCGAGGTCGCGACCAACAGCGTCATCCATGGTGGTGGCCGCGGACTCGCACGTCTCTGGGTCGACCATGGTGATGTCGTGTGCGAGGTCTCGGATCGGGGCGTGATCATCGATCCGCTGGTCGACCGGCAATCTCCGGGGAGCGATCCGTCGGAGCCTCGCGGTCTGTGGACAGCGAACCAGCTTTGCGATCTCGTGCAGGTGCGCTCCTCGCGAGAGAGCGGGTCGGTGGTGCGTCTGCTCGTGCACGCGGGTCGTCGAGCTGCATGATGCGGCCGGCGCTGCGCCGCTCGTGACCCGCGTCGCGGCTCCGGCGGGCGCGGCTCACATCCTCAACCTCGATAAGCCCCTCTACACGATCGGCATCACCGCTGAGATCCTGGCCACGCATACGCGCACACTGATGATGTACGAGCATCTGGGGCTTGTGGTGCCAAGTCGCACCGCCACCAATCGCCGGCTGTATTCGCAGCGCGACATCATCACCCTCGGCGCGATCCAGCGTCTGACGCGAGGCTACGGCCTCAACCTCATCAGCGCGCGCATGGTGATCCTCTGCCTGCAGTTGCTCGACGCGCACGGCGTTCCTCGCCCTGCGGAGCTCGCCGACATCGACGTCGAGCACGTGAAGGTCTGAGGGTTTAGACCAACCTCGCGCCCGCGGTGGCCTTCGGGTGACGGAAGAATCGGGCACGGCACTGTGCACACCGAAACAGCAACCGAAGACCCATGCGACCAAGGACCTCGGTCAGCCGTGAGTCGCACTGGGGGCATGTCGCCGCCTCGAGAAGCAACTCGTCGGGGACCGGCTTTGCATCCAGCTGGACCGGCTTGTATCTGCGCGGCACGACGTCACCTCCGGCTGATCCGGTCAGGCGGTGGGTGCCTGGCATCGGCTGTCAGCTATCAGAAAAGATGATAGTGATACTACCATACTTTCCGGGCAGGGAGTCACGACGGTGGTTGAGGGTCAGCCTGGTTGCCCTATGGAACGCCGGCTACTGGTCGATGCGGTCCGAACGGTCTCTGAAGCGCACCACCGCCTCGGAGATCGTCTCCTGGAGGTAACGGTAGAAGAGCCTGCGCTGCGAGATGTCGATCGCGGCTTCGACGTCCTGGCCATCTCGTCGCCGCGCAATCCACGGAGGCACCCCATCGGCGACGGTCTCGGTTCCAACCCGCACGTGAATCAGCGAGTCATCGGCCGCGGCGACGTGCAGGGTCACGTTGAGCACCGGCCCCGTGTGTTCGACGAGACGCCAGCTGCGCTCCCACCGGGCGTTGCGGCGGAAGTCGTGCTTGAGACGCGCAGTGTCATCGGCGAGGACGCTCTCGCCCGGCCGGGCGGCGCGTGCGAGGAGCGTACGGATGTCCCTGTCGATGTCGCGGGCGATCCAGTCCACGAGCGACGGCGCGCGGTCGTCGACATCGGGATGCCCGCTCTGCTCGCGCGCCAGCTCGCCGATCGCCTGGACGGTGCCGGCATGACGCCGGCAGTACGTGTGACCGCCAAGGGAGATGCCGTGAGCGGGACAGATCGTTGCCGAGCACGAGCGTTCGCGCCGGTCCCGGTAGGCGCACAGCTGCGCAGTGTGGTTGGCGCAGCCGCGCATCGTGCATGCGATCCCGGATGCCGGTGGCGCCTTGGGCGCGGACGGGTCCCGACGGCGGAACAGCGCGGTTGCGGGAAGCACTCCAAGCCGCCGCGGCGCCTTCGCGTCCCTCTGCTGCATCTCGACAGTCACCACAGTATCCGTCCTCCAGATCCCACTCTCGACGCGGTCACCCTCGTTCGCGTCCTCGGCTAATCAGACTTCACCGGCGCCCCCGGCGCAGCCCGCTGCGACGGTTTGCGATGCGGGCGTTGACGCGCGGTGACGCGGTGCAACCGTCACTCCGCGAGTTATTCGGAGTCGGTGACGGAACGTCCCGAAAGCTCGTTGGTCCGCAGCTGCCAGAAGGCAAGGCGGCGCTCGAAACGGGCAGCCT
>JBAQGL010000310.1:0-1538 GCA_049287785.1 Candidatus Dormiibacterota bacterium
CCTCCACCCCATCGCGCCCGGCCGACTCGATCTCGATGTCACCGGCGCCGATGAGCCGGTCGCCGAATGGCCGGTGGATCACCGTGTTCTGGATGCGATCGAGCGGGATCGTCTCCGCGGTCCTCGAAAGGATGCCGCCTTCCATGACGATCCGCCGGTCGGTGAGGTGATAGGTGGCAAAGCGCCAGCGAAGGATTCGGAGCCCCGCCCAGAGCACCGCCCCGACGATGAGCACCAGGGCCACGATGTTCTTGACAGTGGATATCGACACCGTGCCCACCGTCGCCGGGAGCTTGGCGTTGAGGACGATCGCGACGACGATGACCACAATCGCACCCAGCACGTGGCCGGCAAGCACCGACCAGTGCTGGCGGACCAGCGCGATGGACCGTTCCCCCGGCATCAACTGCGTCGGCATTGCCTCACCTCAACGAACCCCTGGACTGCGTGCGGGTCACGGACCGAGGTACAGGATGAGCGCTGCGCCCGCACAGAGGAACGGACCATAGGGTATCGGGTCTTTGAGCCCGCGCACCCGGGTGATGAGCAGCACGATGGCGGTCGCGCCGCCGATGAACACCCCGGCGATCACCGCGTACACGGCGCCAAGGTTCGCGCTGGTCGGACCGGCACCGGTCACCGCGCCCACCAGCGCGCCGAGCTTCGCGTCGCCGAGCCCGATGCTGCCGCGGGAGACGAGGTTCTGCACGAAAAAGAAGGCCGCCACCCCGACCGCGCCGATGATCGCGCCGGTCACCGTCAGGCGCGGCGACCATTCGCTGAGCACGAGCGCGACGAGGACGGCCGGGTACGTGATGACGTTCAGGATGAGCCGGTGCTTCAGGTCGAAGCCGACGATGTGGACGAAGATCGCGATCCACAGCAGATGGATCAGCAGCCCGGTGCCGACCTGCTCGTGTGCAGCAAAGGCCGCGAATCCAACCGCTCCGAGCGCCGGGGAGAGCCAGCGTTCCAGCCAGGTCCAGCCATAACGCTCGCCGGCCCAGGGGCGCGCCGGCACCGCCACCTCGCCTGCGGCGGCGGCTCTGCTCAGCTCTTCAGCGGCATCACGTTCGTAGTCGAGGCGCTCCTGGCGTTCCTCCTCCTCGAGCCTCTCGAACCGCTCGAGTGCCACGGCAAGCCAGCCCGATCCCAGCCCGACGAGACCGCCGGCAGCCGTGATGCCGGCGATGACCAGCGGCGGATTCACGCGTCGACTGCTCGGACAAGCGCGCTGCGGACCGCAGCCGCAGGCGCGACCCTGCCGGTCCAGATCTTGAAGCTCAGCAAACCCTGCTGGAGGAGCATCTCCAACCCATCACTCGCGCGATGGCCCGTCTCGATGGCGGCGGCCACCACGTCGACCGGACGCGGTCGATAGCGAAGGTCGACGACGCTGCACGCCGCTGGAACCGATCGCGGATCGAATGGCAGCGACTCGAGCCCGACCGGGGTGGCGTTGACCACGATCGCGGAATGCCTGCTGGTGGCGGCGATGGCCTCGCGATCCCATGGGACGGTTGCGATGTCGCCGGATC
>JBAQGL010000311.1:0-16827 GCA_049287785.1 Candidatus Dormiibacterota bacterium
GACGCGAGATCGCGCTGCGTCTCGTGGATCGGGCCGATGTCATCGTTGAGAACTTCCGGCCGGGAACCGCCGCACGGTTGGGCCTCGGGTATGACGATCTCCACGCTCGCAACCCCGGGTTGATCTACGCATCGATCTCGGGATTTGGGCAGACCGGCCCCTACGCGAGCGAGCCCGGATACGACGCCATTGCACAGGCGCTCGGCGGCGTCATGAGCGTCACCGGCGAGGCCGACGGGGAGCCGGTGCGCGTCGGCAATTCCGCGGCCGACATCGGCGCGGCCATGTGGGCCGCGATCGGCATCCTTGCGGCTCTGCACGCGCGTCATACCACCGGATGCGGCGAGTGGATCGACATCTCCTTGCTCGACGGCCAGATCGCATCGCTGACGTACCTTGCGGGTGGCTACTTCGCGTCGGGCGAGGTGCCGCGCCGGTATGGGTCTGCACACCCGAGCATCGTTCCGTACCAGGCGCTCCAGACCGCGGACGGCCATCTGATGGTGGCGGTGGGGAACGACACCCTCTGGCGACGGTTCGCCCCGCTCATCGGCCTGCCCGAGCTGGTCGACGACCCGCGCTTCGACAGCAACCCGCAGCGTATCGCCAACCGCACGAAGCTGATCCCGCTCATCGAACGCGCACTCGCAACCAGGGGCTCTGTGGCGTGGGCCGATGAGCTGTCGCGGGTCGGGATTCCGGCCGGCCCGATCAACAACGTCGCCGGCGCGCTGGAACATCCACAGGTGACGGCGCGCGACATGGTGGTGAGCACCGAGCACCCCACTGCCGGCACCCTTCGCATGACCGCATCTCCAATCAAGCTGTCCCGATACACGGCAACCGTGCGCCGTCCGCCACCAACTCTCGGTGAGCACACCGATGATGTCCTCGGCGAGCTCGGATACTCGGCGACGGAGATCGCAACGCTTCGTGATGAGGGCGTCGTTGGTTGATCTCGGCACGTTGGAGTCTCCGACGATAGCCGGCCTCGAGACGGAGCTCCGCGCAGTGATGCGCGGGGAGGTGCGCGCCGATGCGTACACACGTCACCTGTTCTCGCGCGACGCCAGCATGTACAGCATCGAACCGGTTGCCGTGGTCTTTCCGCGCGATGCCGTGGATGTTGCCGCCGCCGTCGGGGTCTGCGCGCGCCGGCGTGTGCCCATGCTGCCCCGAGGCGCGGGCACGAGCCTCGCAGGTCAGACGGTGGGTCGCGCGGTGATCATCGACACCTCGCGTCATATGAACGCCATCGTCGAGCTGGATCCCGAGCAGCGCCTCGCTCGCGTCCAGCCGGGCGTTGTGCAGGACGACCTCAATCGCGCCGCGCGCAAGCACGGCCTGGTTTTCGGTCCTGATACGTCCACCAGCGACCGCGCGACCATCGGCGGCATGATCGGCAACAACTCCGCCGGCAGTGGCTCGGTCGTGCACGGCATGACCATCGATCACGTCGAGTCGCTCGAGGTGGTGCTGAGCGACTCGAGCGTTGCAACGCTTGGACCGGTCGACACCGAGGAGATGCTCCAGCGGAGTGCCGCGGACACACTCGAGGGACGGATCCACGCCCGCATCCCTGGATTCGTCGAGGAGCATCGCACCGCCATCGCCGAGGGTTTCCCTCCGTACTGGCGCCGCGCAGGCGGCTATCGACTCGACCGACTCGGCGACGGACCGCCCTTCAACCTGGCACGGCTGGTGGTCGGGTCCGAGGGGTCACTCGTGATCGTCACCGAGGCGACCGTGCGGCTGGTTCCGCTTGCGCGGGCGAAAGCGATTGCAGTGGGCCATTTCTCATCCGTTGCCGCCGCGATCGCCGCGACCGAGGATGCACTGAGCACGCGACCGAGCGCTGTCGAACTCATCGATCGAACGATTCTCGAACTCTCCCGACGGAAGCTCGAATACGCCGCACTCGGGTCGATCCTCGAAGGCGACCCGGGTGCGCTGCTCTTCGTCACCTTCGATGGCGACAATGCCGCCGAGGCATCGGCGAGCGTGGAGCGGCTTGCCGCGCTCTGGCGGCGCAACGGTCATGGCTATCACACGCTTCGTGCGACGGCACCGCAACAGCAGGCTGCGCTGCTCAAGGTCAGATCGGCCGGGTTGGGTTTGTTGATGGCCGCGAGCGAGGGCACGCGCCGGCCGGTGGCGTTCATCGAGGATACGGCCGTCGACCCGGCCCGCCTGACCGAGTATGTGCGGCGCTTCAGCGCCATCCTGGAGGACCACGGCCTGGTGGCCGGCTTCTACGGTCACTGCTCGGTCGGCTGTCTGCACATCCGTCCGTTCATGGATCTGACCCGTCCCGATGAGGTGGCGACGATGCGCACCGTCGCCACCGAGATTCGCGACCTCGTGAGCGAGTTCGGCGGAGCCAACTCCAGCGAACACGGCGACGGTCTGGCTCGCAGCGAGTTCAACCGCATCGTTTTCGGCGACGAGCTCTACGCGGCGATGTGCGAGCTGAAGCTGCTCTTCGACCCGCATGAGCTGATGAATCCGGGAAAGATCGTGAACGCGCCACCGATGGGCGAGAGCATCCGAGACGTCGCGCTGCCTCCGGCGTTCGACCTGCCAACCCGGCTCTCGTTCAAGGCCACCGGCGGCATGCGCGGCGCCGCCGATCGTTGCATGAACATCGGCGTGTGCCGCAAGGGGTCGACCGGGGTCATGTGCCCGTCGTACATGGCGACCCGCGAGGAGGAGCACAGCACCCGCGGCCGCGCCAACGCGCTGGTCCTCGCGCTCTCGCAACCGGATCCGAGGGCGGCCCTCGGCGACGAACGTCTGCACGACATCCTCGACCTCTGCCTCGAGTGCAAGGCTTGCAAGAGCGAGTGCCCGCTCGGCGTGGACATGGCCTCCATGAAGAGTGAATTTCTCTTTCACTATCAGGGGATTCACGGCGTGCCGGTGCGCGCGCGTTTCTTCGCCGCCGCGCGTCGACTCAATCGGCTGGGATCAATGCTCGCGCCGGTCTCCAACCTGGTGACGTCGCTGCCAAGATCGCGTGCGCTGATGGAGCGAACCCTGGGGGTCACGCGCAAGCGGCCCCTGCCGCGATTCCACCGGCGCACGCTGCTGCGGTGGGATGCGCGCCGGCAGCGGCCACTCCCTGGGTCCCGGGGACGTGTCGTGATGCTCGCCGACTCGTTCACCACGTTCACCGAACCGGGGGTTGGCATCGCGGCGGTGGAGCTGCTGGAGCTGGCAGGATGGCGAGTTGAGCTGATCGGCGATCACTGCTGCGGACGCGCCGCCATCTCCAAGGGGCGTCTGGATGCCGCCGCCCGGGACGCCAGGGCGATGACTCACCGGCTCCATCGTCTTGCCCGGCAGGGAGTGACGATTGTTGGTGTGGAACCGTCGTGCATCCTCACGCTCGCCGAGGAGCACCTTGCGCTGCAGCCCGACAGCGAGGAGGCGAAGGTCGTTGCGAGCCGAGTCCGGCTCGCGGACGAGTTGATCCTCGAGGCATTTGAAGCCGGACACCTGCGCATGAATTCAGCCTCGGCGCTGATGGGCCGGCGCTTCCTGTTCCATGGCCACTGCCATCAGAAGGCGCTCGCCGGTACCGCCGCGAGCGTGCGGTTGCTGTCGTTGATCCCCGGGTCCGTCGTTCTCGAGGTCGATGGCGGTTGTTGCGGCATGGCGGGTTCATTCGGCTTTGAAGCCGAGCATTACGACCTGTCGATGCGGATCGGGGGCATGCGCCTCTTTCCTGCTGTCAATTCGGAAGACCCGAGGACGCTGGTCGCCGCCACCGGTGTCTCCTGCCGCCAGCAGATCGAGCATGGAACCGGTCGCCGTGCGCTGCATCCCCTGGAGTACGTCAGGGCGGCGGTTCTGCAACCCCGCCGGGCCGCGTCGTGACGGCTAGCACCCGTCAGTCGAATCCCTATCGTGACGCCGGTGCCAAGCCCGCAACGTTGCCGTGCGGAAAGCCGTTGCGCACGTAGAAGAGAAGCCCACCCTCGCGGACAAGCTGGAAGTTCGCGCTGACGTAGGCGCGGAGCGCAGCGTCTGGCGGGATGTCCCATATCGCGAAACGGGTGCTGGTCACCATGTAGTCGGCATGTTCGACCTCGACGGTCCAGAGGTGCTCTGCACCCGCCGACCCATATCCATACGACAGCGTCGCGCCCTGGGGATCGATCATCGTGTTGCATCCGGAAGCCGCCGCGACGAACCGATTCGTCGTCACCAGCTTTGACGGTGCGTCCGAAAGCACGCAGGCCCCCGCGGGAATGACGGCGTCCACGACGCCGGCGATGTCGGGCGCGGCGACACCGGGGATTGCGACCAGCTGACTGACACACAGGACGATGACCCCGGTCGTGGCGATTGCCAGCGCTAGACGGGGCGATCGGTCCGCGAGCAGGCGTGCGAGGGAGATCCCGAGCAGCAGGGCGAGGAAGGGGGCCATGAACGCCGCGTATTGCGGGAAGTAATAGGCGGGCCCGAGCTGGACAAGTGCGGCAAGCACTGTCGCGCCAATCGCGAACCACTCGAGTGGCGAGGGCCTCCTGCGCGGAGCGAGCACGAACGCCGCTGCCACGACGGTGACGAGCACGACAGTGCCGGCGATCGCCACCACCGGGCTGCCGCCAAACGCGAAGACACCGGTGAGCTCACCGAGCCGGGCAGTGATTGGAACTCGATTTGCCACCGGTATGTAACTGAGCGGGCTCAGAACGTCGCGTATGAGAGAACCCGGCGCGAGCAGGAAGAACGGCAGCGTTGGAATCCCGAAGCCCGCGACGACACCGGCGAGGAAAGGGACCAGGCGACGCCGGATGTCCGGCAGGCACAGCACGACGACGACGAGTACCGGGACGATCGCCGGCGACTTGACCAATCCCGCAAGGCCGAAAGCGACACCACCGAACAGGAGTCGCCGGCGAGACGAGGTAAACCCGTCGCCGGCAAAGATGAGCGCGAGCCCCGCCAGACAGAAGAAATCGACCACCGACTCCAGCAGGCCGCTGCGCAACGCGTACATCTCGGCGGGAAAGAAGGCCATGACGCCGCACGCGACGATCAGCGCGCTGCGGCCACGGTGACGGATCACCGCTCCGATGAGGATCACACTCCCTGCGGAGAGAAGCGGTGTGCAAAGACGCAGCGCCGCGAGCGCATCGCGAGTGCCGATCCATTCGGAGAGCGCTGCGAACGGCGTTGCCAGCAGCGTGAACCCGGGCGGCTGGATGAGGTCGAAGTCCCGATACGGGATCGCGCCATGGACGAGCCGGATCGACGCCCCGATCCACACGGAGATGTCCGGCGTGATCCCGAAGAGGAGTCCGGGCCGGCTCAATTGATAGAGCGTGATCCCCGCGGCCAGCGCGGCAGCCACCGCGATGATCGCTGTACTGGCTCTGTCGATCGGCTGCTTTCCCGGCTGTGTGTCGACACTCGGAACGGTGCCGGGGGGGCGAGTTCCGACTGCGCCTCTCTCCGCGGCACCTTCGGGCTGAGGTGGGATCACTCTCCGGCTCTTATACACTCCCCGACACTGTCACGGATGATGACCGTCGGGTTGTGCGACAGCCCCGGTTAAACCCGCAATTGCATAGCCCAAAGGGGCACGCTGCGTTACCTGAGCAGCAAGCGCAATCAGGCTCTGAAAGGACTCCGCATCACTGGAATGAAAAGCACAAAGGACGATCGCACTTTCGTACGCGCCGCCCTACTGCTCATCGTCGGGGCGGGTTTGGCGGCGTGTGGCGCGAGTACTCCACCCTTCCAGGATCCTCCGTCTCGACAGACCCGCTGACTTCGTCCTCGACATCTCCCCCGGCCTCCACGATCGCAGCGGATTCACCCTCGACGTCCGGGAGTGCCTCCGATGCAACTCAACCTCGCGCCTCGGCGTCGAGCGTGAAAATTGATGGTGTCACAGGTGTGCGCGTGTACCTCGATTACACCGCGGCGGCGTACGACAACTGCCGGCACCCAATCGTGGATGCAGTGGTGTACTCCTTCTACACACATGGTCGCGCGTACACGGTCACGTACCTCTGCATTCCGAGTGACGGTGCCGATCAATCGACCGCTGTTGATCAAATGGTGCATACGCTGACATTTACTGCCTAGGAGTCGGTCACACCTTCCCCGCTACAGGCAGCTCCAGGGTCCGTCAACTCTGAGCGTGGCACCCGGCAAGACGGTATTGCTGCTCGCAGCGGCTTCGAGGACGGCGGATACGGTGCCGGATCGGCCGTCGAGACTGGTGGTCGTGAGGACTCCGGATACTGATTGCCAGAATCCCCCAGTCGCGGCTTCGCGAACGTCGACCTCCGCACCTCCATTGGACAGGGTGTAGTCGCCGGGTTCCGGGTATCGCACGGGGATGTTCAGGTAGAGAAGCAATGTGTGGTTGCCACCGAGCAGCTTGAACACCACCTTGAAGGAATGCGGCGAGACTTCGCACACGGCACGCGAGGTGCGGTCGATTGACGTACATGCGCTGAAGGCTCCAATCACCTGTATCTGGCTCAGCATGCAACCCAGCGGTACTGATCTTGGTCCGACCGCGGACGTCGAGGGAGTTGGTGTTGATCCTGGTGTGAACATCGGCGGATGACCGTGTGAGGACGGGGTCAGACGATTGGCTCCGCCGGTCACAAGCCACGCCACCACGCCGAATACGACGACAAAGCCCCCGAGCCAGACCAGGAGCTTGGGTTGACCAGGTTGGTCGGAGATGCCCATTGCGATTTCCTTCCCACGCTCAGACGCACCGCGCCTGCGCTTGACTCTGAAGTCGTGGCACCGGCCAACCGATTATCACGCGCGCCTCGAGATTGCGGAAGGATTCGGTCGCCGGTATTGGCCCGTCCGTCAGCTCGGGAACCGGTAGGTCGCCCAGCTCAGGCCGCCATCGGTGCTCCGCGCGATGGCGTTGCCGCAGATGAGATCGGCGACATTCGCTGTCTCGAAGCCGACGAACTGGATGCCCTGATTTCCCTTGTTCACGGAAGGACACGAATAGGTTGCGTGCCATGTCACCCCGCCGTTGTGGCTCACTGAGACGCCGGCGGAGGTTCCCTCGGCGAGCACCTCTGATGAACCGGCTGCAAATACCGCGAACGCCGCGGGTGCCGAACGCGGCGGCCCGAAATGTGCTGCGCCGTCGACGGACGTGACGACGAAGCCGCGCTGAACGATACCGTCGTTCGCAAAACAGTCGACGGCGAGCACACCCCCCGCGGACGCGTCGACACCGACAGTGATTGGGCGGCCGGGCGATCCGTTCGAGCAGGGATCGTTCTCGTACGTCCATGTGGCGCCGAAGTTGCGGGAGCGATAGAACTCCGCGGTCTCCGGCCCTCCGCCGGCCGGATTGCCATACCCGACCGCATAGGCATATCCGTCTGACTGGAGGAAGACGTTGCCATCGAGACCCTCGGGCGTCAGTACGGGCTGGCCTGCTGATGACCAGGTCAGGCCGCCGTTGGTGCTTCGCTGGACTTGACATTCCCCGGTGGTGCAGCCACCGTTCGCGGCCTCGAGACGGAGTGCGTGGCTGCCGGCAAGTGCCATGGCGCCGACGTCGGTGATTGGCACGCGACTCCACGTGGTCCCCCCGTCGTTCGTCATATAGACATCACCCCAGTTGGCGCCGAACGCGAATCCGCGCGCTGGGCTGGCGAAGCGCACCGTGTCGACGCATGGCAGTGCAAGCTCATAACAGCCAGTGATAGGGAAGTAGGCTGGCGGAGCACCGCTTCGTGTCCAGGTCGCGCCACCATTCGTCGTGTGGTAGATCCACACGCAGGACCTTGCGCACGCGCCCGTGCCGATGACCCAGCCATCGGTCGGGCCCACAAAGGTCAACGAAAGTGGTCGGAAGCCCGACGGTGCCGGAGGAAACGGCGTTGGAGTCGGCGCAGAGGTGATGACGGGCGAGGTGCTGGTTGAAGCGCTCGCGGATGGCGCGGCTGATGGAGTCGGTGTCGAGACCGACTTCGCGGCACATGAGACGAGGGTGATCGCGACCAGCACGCAGCCAATCAGACCTGCTCGCGAGGACGGACGCGGAGCTAGGGAAACGGCCGACGGGTCCACAGCGCACCGCCATCCTGCGTCGTCCAAATCGCCCTCTCGAAGCCCACCCAGCGGCCGACCAGGGAATCCTCGAAGCCAAGAAACGCGCTCCCAGGGGCTGCTGCGTCGAGGTATTCCGGGTCGCTGACCGCCAATGACCAATGCGCTCCGCCGTCTCCAGACACATAGAGCGTGTACGTGATCGGACCACTTCCGGTCGTCGGGCCTGTAGCGAGTGCCAGATGCGTCGGGCTGGCGGCGGCGATCAACTGTAGGACGGAACTAGGCGCGGGGTGCGGAGGACCCCAGGTCGTGCCTCCGTTGCTCGAGGTCACAACGAACACACGGGAGTTGCCGATCCGGGGCACGCACAGCGTGACGACGAAGCCTCCTGTGGACGCTGCGAGGCTGATGGCGTCGTTGACTGCGGCCCCGCTGCCTCCGCATGGATCACCGAACCGGCGCCAGGTGCGCCCGGCATCGAGCGATCGGAACAGGACCGCTTGCTGCGTCCCACCCCCGGCGGCGAGATCGCCATAGATCGCGATGTAGATGTCCTGACTGCCCTGCGTGACCAGTTGGGCGGAGTCCTGACGCGACTCCACCGCCATGAATGGAATGCTCAGCACGGTCCGCCACGCGGCAGACCCCGCCGAAGCGACCTCCACGGTCCGGTCGCACGGTCCGGGACACCCGCCATGGTCGTACACGATCCGGTACACCTGGCCGTGCGTCGGCTCGAGGGCTTCGACCGGGAGACTCTCTTCCGGCCGCCAGCTCTGCCCACCATTGCTGGTCACGAGGAGCGCTGGTCCGTAGAGGTAGCCGAGCATCCTGGTGGCGAAACGGATGTGTGAGATGCAGACGGCCTTGCTGCAGTCAACAGTGCCGCTCGCGATCAGGACCGGCGGACTCGGCAATTGACGCCACGTTTTTCCACCATCGATCGTGCTTGCCAGTTCGGCGCAGAGACCGGACGCACACTCGGCCGCGCTCAACGCCCAGCCGGTCTGATCGCTGACCCACGTGAGATCAACGATGTAGGCACCACGTGATGGCGATGTCGGTGTCGGGGTTGTCGCTGCTAACGCGGGGGTCGATTCTGTTGGTGCGCTGGGGGAAAGCCTCGATGAGGGTGGGACCGACGTGCTCCCGGCGGCGCAGCCCGCGAGGAACGCGACGGATAGCGTCGCCACCATCCCGAACCTCACGCTGCTGGCCAGGCGATGCATCACGGATTCAGCGCTCGCCAGCTGACGGCTCCGTCCTCTGTCCCGTAAAGGCGCGTCGCCGAGAAGCAGTCAGACTTGTACATGAGACACCCCGAGAAGTTGACGAGCGCCCAGCCGTGGTCGCGATCACCAAACGTGAGACCGCCCACTGATGCTCCTTGCAGTGCCGGGGAGGTGCGCGTCGACCATGTGGACCCGCTGTTGGCAGTGGTGACGAGGCTCGTGTTCGGCCATTGAGGAGGCGACAGCCACCACGTCGCGTCGCTGAGGATCGCGGACGAGAAGGCATTCCCGTTTGGTGCCGGCACTTTGTAGACGCCAGACAACGACCACGAATTGCCCAGGTCGTGCGACACGTAGAAGCCAACCGCGACGATGGTCCCGCTCGTGGGATCGCTGAACGCGGCTTCAACGACCGGCGACCCTGCAACCGGGAGGTCGGGGCCGATATCGCCGTAGGTCAGAGCATCTGATGAATAGGCGCTGGGTAGCGGTACGGACGCGGCCGACCACGTCCTGCCTGCGTCGTGTGTCACGTAGAAGCCACCCCCAGGCGCCCCGCCGCCGACGATCCAGCCATCAGTCGCGGTCGTGAAGTAGACCGCGCCTCGAGCTGGAACCGACAGGGACTTCCAGGTTCGGCCACCGTCAACGGTGCGATAGCCGATGCCATAGAACGTGTTCGCGTTCGACCCCTCATCGACAACAACCCAGCCGTGCGAGGCGTCGCTGAACGCAATTGCAGCGCTGCTATAGCTCCCCAATACGGCTTGACCCGATGGGAAGCGCTTGGTCGTCCACGCACGCCCCGCGTCAGTCGTGTGGGCGACCAGAGGAGGCAGGTTGGGAGCACCTGCGATCACCGCCCATCCGTCGGCGTCGGTGCGGAAGTCGACCCCGATCAAGGTGGCGCCGCGAGCCGTCGGCGGCGTGATGTCGGTCCAGGTGGTGCCGGCATCGGCTGTCCACTCAAGTTGCTGTGCGACCCGCACGCCGCAGCAGCCGTCAAGGGTCGGCAAGTCCACGAGCGCCCAACCGTGCGTGCCGTCGATGTCCTGGGCGCCGGCAACATTCACGCCGGGGGGCGGAGGATGAGGGGAGGGTGCAGCGCTGCTCGCGGGCGCATGTGCCGGCAACGGCGAGATGGTGGGCCTCGGGGTCGGATGCGCAAACGTTGCGGCGCACGCGGCCAGACCGATGGCCGCAAATGTCGCAGCCATGCCGAGCGTCACGCGATTGGTATTGACCATAAGCGAATCAACGTCGTGGGGTTCCACGCCACTCGCCGACCCAACGCGACAACACTATTGCCATTGGAGTGCGGTCCAGCCAAGCGGAGCGCGTTCCGAGGTCCAGGTGAGCCCTGCGTTGGTTGTGCGAATGAGGAGTGGACATTGAGGTCCCCCGTCGTCGTTCTCCTCGAGCGCCCAACCCGCGCCGTTGGCGAGCAGCCAGAGCTCGGTGACGCCATTGCCTTCAAGAAGACACGTCGCGTTTGAGCCAACGTCGTGCCAGGACCGCCCCTCGTCGACGCTTCGAATGATGCCCCCCCTCAATGAGCTGATGAGCGCGACGCCGCCACTGGTCACCGCCAGGCCGCTGGCATAGCCGGCTCCGGAAATGCTGCCCACGGGCGGATTGGACAGATTGTTGGCGCGTTCCTGCCAGCTCGTGCCTCCGTTCATCGACACGTAGACCGCCTTTGGTCCGCTGCCCGCGCCACCGCCACCTCCGCACAAGAGCCAAACGGTCGTGCCGTTTGGACTGCGCAAGCCGGCGATGCCGAACGTGCAAGGCAACTGGCTCTGACGCCACGTGCCTCCATCGTCCCGGGTGATTGCCAGCAAAGCGTGGCTTCCCGGTTGCTCGCTTCCTCCGGCGATGAACGCGACCCCGTGAGGCGCACGCTCCAGGACCACCGGTGGCCACTCTGGACCACCGTACCCGGCGGCCTCTATAGGCGGCTGGACTCCGGCGCGACTCCAGGCATCCGAGCCGATCGGCGATGTGAACAGCACGCAGGACGTCGAGGGATCGGCGATTGCGCAATCAGCGATTGCCCATGCGGTGGCCCCAGCGGCCTCCAGTGCCACCACCGGCGAGCTGAACACACGCTTCCATGTCAACCCACCGTCATGACTCTCGTAGATCCCTGGACCGCTGACCCACAGGTTCGCACCTACGAACCTGATGCTCAGGGTCGTCGGAGACCAGATCCCTGCCGACGTGTATTCGGGGAATTGCCCGAGCGAGATCGGCCGGGTCCAGCTCGCGCCTGCATCCGAAGTCTCATCGACGAGCGTAGTGCAAGTCTGTGTGCTGTTAACACACGACGAACCGACTGCCCACCCGCGTACCGCATTACTGAAAGCAACGTCTGAAACGCCGATGATCGGTACGCTGCTCGGGGTCGGCGTCGGGCCCGGAGTAAAGCAGGGTTTGCCGTAGACGGCCCGTGGGCAGCTGGGTGGTGTGCCGACTGGAGTCGCAGTGGCTCTCGGTTTCAATGCGCCCGTGAGCTGAGGGCCGCACGCAACCGCTGCAAGGACGACCACGACCAGGCCGAGGGCGCGCAGGGGTTTCGTCACATGGCCCTCCGGGAACGTCGGTGAAACGGCAAATTCCGTGCGCGTGATGGCGACTGCTCGTGGGCGCCCGACTGCTTGGCCACCGTCCGATCGGGCGTCCGGTTCCGCGGAGTCGTCACGAGTACGGCGATTGCAGCAAGCAAGGCAACAATCGACGAGGTGAGTAGCAGATAGAAACCGAAGTCGGTGTACACGGGAGGAAGAAACCCTTCGACGCTTGCGCCGGGGTGACCGAGTTCAACCGGCGGACTTCCTCCGCCAAGAGCAATGACGCGACGCGCTGCATCAACCCTCTCGAAGATGCAGAGGGCTACGGCAGACGGCGCGAGGACCACGCACGCGATTGCAAAGCCCCTTTGCCGTCGCTTGCTCAGGTAGGCCGCGCTGAGCAGCAGCGCGACCAGGACAAGCAGAATGATCCAGCCGTCGAGACCCTGAAACACGCTTCGCGCGGGAAATGTGTAGTCCGAGGGGCAGTTGATGCAGCCATCGGTCACGAATGGCGAGAAGATCGCACCGAACATCACCGCCGCGGCAGTGAGAATAATCGCCCCCAAGAGCACGCCGGTGTTGGAAGCGTCAAGGAGGAATCTGAATCTGGACGCCGCTCGAGGTGTCACCTGGGACGTGTGTGGATGTGCCGGCCTCATGACACGACGTTCACGGTCGCCGACACCGCTGGGCCCGGTGTCCCACCGGTATCGAGGTTCCAGCTGAGCCTGTGTTCGCCTGCAGCGAGACCCGCGGCGGTCATCTCGATCGCGAAACTCTCGCTGCCTCGGGCGGGGATCGGATGAGCCGCGGCACAGTTCCGTTCATAGGCGAAGTACTGGCTCTTGGACGAGTCAATCTGTTGGTGGTAGCCGCGACATGGATCCAGTGAGATCGGCTCGGCCGTGGCGTTGGAAAGCGTGATGACATAGGTGAACACCGCGCCGGTCGTCACGGTGTCCGGCATGCTGATGGTTGCCGTCAACTGGAGCAGGGGGTCGCGAGGGTATACCGGCTGGGCGATCGCGCTCGCCAGTTCCGACACCGCAACCCCGCATTGTGCGTCGACGCCCAGAGGGATCTGGCTGTCGGGAGGCTTTGCGCCAGTCAATACCGTGGTGAATGAGCCACCGCCCGGCAGCGTCACCGCGAGATGCTCATACAGTGGCGGCGGCGGACCCGTTTCGCATGAAGTGCTGAAGCCGACGGAGAACTGAGCAGTCGCGCCGGGTTCGAGGTCCGCGGGAGGGCCGTTTCGATCCCAGAATCCGCCCGGGGTCGCGACGAGCGTGCGCATTCCGGGTTGACTGAGCACGACCCGGGGATAGCCGCCCGTCAGGCACGCATGTGAAGTGCGATTGAGGAATGCGAAGACCACCGCCACGTTCCCCGTGGCGCCCCACGAGGTGATGGGTTGCGCCTTGAGGTCGTTCAACTTGCATCGAGGAGCCGGGGTCGCGGTCGGGGTCGGGAGCGGGGTTGGCAGGTAAGCCTGGATCGGTAGAGGCGCCCACGGAACCGTGGCGGGCGATTGGACACTCTCGGCATAGCAGACGCTGGCACTGGTCAGTCCTGGGCCTCCGCAAGGGAGCGGCCGGAGCTCATCCGAAGTGAGATCCAAAGCCTGGGCGAGATCAGTCCACAATGCCGGCGATCGAACTTGGCGCGCCGGACCGTTGCTGATAGTCACCTCATCGCATCCGAACACCTCGATCACCGCGGTCCAGCTCGGAGTCCCCGGCGATGCGAACGTCAATGAGTAGGACGTGCCGTAGTCCACTCCGCCGACGCACACGCTCGGGGCGACCGGAAGGCTGCGGATGTCGGTTGCGAGGCGCGCAGCGAGTGCCGGGTCGGTGATCGTGAAGTCGAGCGCGGGCAACACCAGGAGTCCTGGAGCACGCGTGACATGGACCTCCGCCTGATCGCTCCCATTGACCGCAGCGAGGGGAGCCGCATTGTGAAAGGCGAGGACCAGAACCGCAGTGAGCAGGCTCGTCAGCACCACCGCGCCAAGACCCGTGAGCCGCGAGATCCCTCTCACAGTCGTCGCTCCTTCCTGAGGTTCACCAAGGCTCGACCGAGGTACCCATGGGTCGCAGGTCGAGTGCTATGCAACTGAGACTCGCGACCAGGTCGCGCCGGCGTTGCTGGTGCGCCAGAGCCCTGTGGCTTGCGTGTTCTGGACATTCGTGATCACGTAACCGACCTTGAAGTCGGTGAAGCCGACCCACACCGCCCCGCTCAACTCCGCGATCGACTGATACGTCCGGCCACCGTTGTCGGTCACCGAGAGCCCCGACCCAATATCGGCAATAAACGCGTGTTGGGTCGACAGCGCCGCCACCGTGCCGCCGTTGCTGAACAAGCCTCCGAAACCGCCGCCCGACGCCCAGGTCAACCCGCCGTTGCTCGACACCATGGGCCCGCCGAGGTTTCCGGTGACGCAGAACGCCCATATGACGGTGGTGGTGACCGGATCGAGGCTCCCGGGAAGATCGGGCTCGCACGCTGAGGCGCCGCGAACCCAGACGGCGCCGTCGTCGTGCGAGATCAATTCGAGCCCCGTGCTGCGCTGGAAGTACATCGCCCAAACCGTGTCGCCATGAACCCCGATCCGCGGCCACCCGGCGGGATTGCCCGGAGGCGTGATCACCGACCACGTGTCACTGGTGGCGCGAGACCGCATGAGGTGATGAGCGCACCCTGTGGCCGTCGAGGGATCGGCACAGAGCTCGAAGACGCCGTACACGTATCCATTCGCTCCCGGCTCAAGCTGGTCGACACCGAGGAGGCTGCCGCCGAACGTGATCTGATGCCATGCGGTGCCACCCGTGTGGGTCGCCCACAGCGTGTTGCCGAACACCCAGCCGTTGGAGAGGTCGGCGAAGCGGATGTCACTCACCAAAGGTGGGCCAGGACTCGAAGTGTTCCCTGCGAGAAAATCGGTGGGCGGAGCCGGAATCCGGTGGAACGACTCCCCGGCATTGATGGTGTGCATGATCTCGGACGCGCAGCCGGAGGCAACGCAACCGTTGGTACCGAGCACCCAGAAGGTGCTTTCACTCACGGCCGTAACGGCTTGCGGTTGGAAACCGCTCACACCGGCGGCTGTCGGCGAGGGGCTCGGTACCCCCGTGGTCGGCGACGTGACCGGCGACGTCGCGGCGGATGGCCCGTTGACGTTGGACGGGGTTCCTGGGTGGAACACCGCTTGAATGCTCAGCACGACCAGGGCAGCGATGGCGAGCGCTGCTCCGACTTCCGCGAATAGAGGCCGCCACCGCTGATTGCCCGGCCGGCCGCGCCACAATTTCGCCGGCGGAATCGACGACCTCACCGGAGTCGCGCTGATCCTCCGGAGGAGGTCGTCCTCCCACCCGGCGGGTGGAACGGGTTGTTGAGTCGCCAGCTCGCGAAGCGACTCGATGAGCTCGTCGTCCGAGTTGATCATGCCGACACCGCCCGGCGCAGCGTCACCAGAGCTCGAGCAATGTGACTGCGCACTGTGCCCGGACGATTGCCGAGCAGCTCGGCGCATTCGTCCAGCGTGTATCCGTAGAAGTAGTGGAGTGCGACCGCGGCCCGCTGCTGCTTGCTCAGCTGAGCGTAAGCGCGACCGAGGTCGAGGTCGGTTGGTGGATGGACGTCCTGCCACGGCTCATGGCTCGCTGCGTTCTCGGCCAAGCGCATCTGGCGCAGCCTGGTTCGGCGGCGATTGAGGCATTGGTTGACGCAGACGCGCGTGAGCCAACCCGCGGTCGGGCTGGCGCCGGCGGCCCAGGGCCACTTGCGCCACGCGCTGATCAGGGTCTCTTGCACTGCGTCCTCCGCTTCACTCGCGTCTTGCAGGATGGAGAAGGCGATCGAGTACAGTCGCCGCGACTCACCGCGGACGAGATCCTCCATCTCCGTATCGATGGGTGCCCTCGACGTGCCAGTCACATCCACCACTCCGTTAAACACCGGCAGAAGCCGATCGGTTTACAAGTGGGTCCTGGAAGATCGTTTGTGCCGGGTCCTGCTGGGGATTGGACTCGGATGCCAGATCCGCGAGTACCTTGTTCGGTTACCGGTAGGTGTCGGATTGCTTGGAGGGTCATGGTGCCGAGCCGCCGCCTCGTTGCGCTGACACTGGTACCGCTGACGCTGCTCATGGCGGCGATCGCACTGCCGATTGCCTTGACACGCTGGGCGCCGCACGACGACGAGGGCTTCTACCTGTACAGCCTGCGGCTGTTCGCCCAGCACGGCGGCATCTACAGCCATGTGGTGACGGCCTACGGGCCGGCGTATCACGAGCTCATGGCCGCGCCGTTGGCGCTGCTGCGTGTCAGCATCGACCACAACAGCGGCAGGGTGATGACGGGCATCATGACCGCGCTCATCGCCGCGGCCGCAGCGCTCGTGTGCCTGCGCCTCACCGGTCGCCTGAGCGCCGCGGCGCTCGGCGGAGTGGTGGCGCTGATCGCCGCCCTGCCGGTGACCGGCGAGCCGATGGAGCCATCGATACTGGTGCTGCTGTTCCTTTCACTGATGGTGCTCGCGGTCAGCGGACCG
Organism: Candidatus Dormiibacterota bacterium; assembly: GCA_049287785.1. Classification (GTDB taxonomy): domain Bacteria; phylum Chloroflexota; class Dormibacteria; order Aeolococcales; family Aeolococcaceae; genus Palsa-851. Next base: position 16,427 of record JBAQGL010000311.1, read on the forward strand.
GGCGCGGGCCCGGTGCGACGCGGGCTGCTCGTCGGCGCCTGCGTCGCGGTGCTGGCTTTGACGAAGATCAACATCGGCGCCTACGCCGGGGTGGCGGCGCTGGTGGCGCTGTTGGGCGTCAGCGCGAGACCCCGCTCACCACTGTGGGCTGTCGGGCTGGCGCTGGGGCTGGCGCCGCCCGTGATTCTGTTGGTGGCCGGTCGCGATGACCTCTCCGTGGTCGGGTTCGCGCTGCTGGTGATGCTGCTGGTGGCGGCGTTGCAGGTCGCACCGGCACCGCGGCGGTGGCCACTGCACCGCATCGAGCCGGTCGCGATGGTGGTGGCCGGCGCCGGCTGCGCCGTGCTCATCGGCGCGATCGCGGTGGTCTGGGGCGAGTCGGTGCCAGCGATGATTCGGGG
>JBAQGL010000312.1:0-15308 GCA_049287785.1 Candidatus Dormiibacterota bacterium
CCGGGGTCACGCCGAGCTGATCCTCGACCGCCGGCGTGTTGCCCTGGAAGTACACGGTGCCGCTGACGAGGAGGAGGGTGAACTGCTCGGTGCCGAAGCTCGAGACGAAGGTGATCGCCTGGCGACCATTTGCCTGCCCGGCATCACCCACGATCGTCTGAGCATCGCCGCCCGTCGAAACCGCGACGTAGTGAAACCCCGCCGACGCCCCGGTTGCGGTCAATGCCTGCTGGTAGGTCGCTCGCGCCTGGGCGGCGCCAGAGCTCGTCCCGGGCGCCGCGGTCGGCGGGTTCGAGGTCGACTGCGACTGCACGTGGCGCAGCAGGAGCACACCGCCGACGCCGATGCCGGCGGCCACGATGCCGGTGGCGAGGAACACGGCGATGGCTGCGAGCGTCCGCGAGGTGCGTCTCGGGGGCGTTGTCGATGGGGCGGGCGGCCACGCCGGTGGCTGCGGCGGAAACGCCCAGCGGTCGTCGTTCATCCGCCCACCATGGTGAGGGGTCGGTCCTTTCTATTTGCTTGCAACCGCATGGCTGTGCTCGATACTAGTCGACGACCGAGCGTGCCGCACCCGAGGAGATGGCGATGAGCGACGCATCCATGGAGACTGTCTTCGACCACTTTCATGCCCGGCGGAGGCACGACATCGATGCCATCGAGGCCGGCCTCGACCCCGGCGTCGTCCATCAGGGGGTGATGCCTGAGCTGGTGTGCAACGGGCGCGAGGCGGTCGTGGAACGGGTGCGCGGCTCGTTCGAGAACGGCGATTCCGGCCTCGAGCGGCTCGAGCTGCACGCAGCCGGCGACCGCGTCGTGGTCGGCCTCGCCGGCCCGCGCTTCCGGGAGAACCCGTTTCTCAACGGCGAGATCTTCATGGTGTTCACCGTCCGCGACGGCCGGATCCTGCGGATCGACGACTACCGGACCCGAGACGAGGCGTTTCGCTCGGCCGCCGGGCAGTCAGCTCGCGCCGGAGCCTGACGACCCGTCGGAGGTCTGCGTGGGTGCCGGATCGGTATCCACCGGTTGTGCCTGCGCTGTCGGAGCCGCCGGTTCCTCGGACGTCGCCGCGCGCATCGCGTCGCGGGTTTCGGCCGAAGCTTTCCGGAACTCGCGGATCCCGCGTCCCACCGCTGCGCCGAAATCGGGAAGTTTGCCAGGTCCCCAGATGATCAGGATCACGACCAGAACGATGATCAGCTCGGGAAGATGGCCACCAAAGATGTCCATGCCAACACCCAGTCTAGCGCGCTGCCACGACGCGAATGGAACGTATGGAGTGACACGCGCACGATTGGGTCACGTGCAATCGACAAATGCGTCGAATGGGGTTGACCGTTCCGAGGATGCCTGTTACGGTCGGCCTCCATTCACCCCCGGTCTCGTCGATCTCACGGAGGCACTTGTTGCTCGCTCGCCGCGTGTCCCTCGTCGCCTCGGCCGGCGCGATCGCACTGCTGGTGGCCGGCTCCCCGCTGAGCCAGGACAGGGTCCTCGCTGATCAGTTCACCCAGCAGATTCAGGCGCTCTCAGCGCAGGCCAGCGCGCTCAACCGCGCCATCGATTCGCTGAGCGGCGCCAGCTCGGCCGCTCTCAGCAACGCGCTCTCATCGGCGCAGGCCATTGCGAACACGCAGGCGAAACTGGCACAGGCGCAAACCGAGCTCGACCAGGCAAACAGGAACCTGGCGAACACCAGCGTGCAACTGCAGATCGTCCGCAGTGACTACGCGGCTGACCAGGCGCAGCTTGCGCAGATCCTGAAGCATGTCTATGAGCTCACCGACGACGGATCCGTGACCGCAATCCTTGTGGACAGCAAGAGTTTCATCGACGCAATGGACGCGCTCACCAGCGCCAACCAGGTGAGCGCTCGCGTCGAACAATTGGTGACTCAGATCCAGGGCAAGCGCGACCAGTTGGATCGCTTGCAGAAGCAACAGGTCGTTAACCAGTTGCACGCCAACACGCTGGTGGACAGTCTCCAAACCCTGTCGGGACAGCAAAAGACCGAGGAGATCGCGTACCGCCAGGAGGCGTCGACATTGAAGGGCAAGGCGGCCATGCTGCTGTCGCAACTCCAGAGCGTGCGCGCGAAGATCGTGGAGGTGCGTCACGAACAGGAAGCGGCGGCGGCGGCCGCTGCTGCGGCGGCCGGGGCCGGAGCCTCACACGTCATCGGCAATGCGCTCCGTCCATTCGCGTTCGGGCCGCGGTTTGACGACTATCCATGGGGACAGTGCACCTGGTACGTCGCGTCACTGCGCAACGTGTACTGGAGCGGAAACGCCTGGGAGTGGGCGGCCACCGCCGCGGCGGCTGGACGGCTCGAGGGCCGGACCCCGCGCGTCGGCAGCCTCGTGGTCTTTGCGCCGGGTGGCAACTACAGCCAGTTCGGACACGTGGCGTATGTCGTCGCGGTGCAGGGTCCGAGAAGCTTCACGGTCGATGAGGCGAACATGCTCGGTCTCGGTGTCGTCGATCAGCGACACATCGGATCGTTGAACGGCGTCGAGACGTTCATCTACTGAACGGGGGATTGGTCTACGGGCTCAGCGCGTATGTGCTCTGGGGCCTCTTCCCGCTGTTCTGGCCGCTGCTCGAGCCGGCGAATCCGCTCGAGATCCTGGCGTGTCGCATCGTCCTCTGCTTCGCCGTCATCGCCGCCCTGCTCGGTGTCCGTCATGAGCTGGGCGGGATTCGCCGGCTGGACCGAGGGACGATCTGGAGGCTGTGCGCTGCCGGCATCGCCGTGGCGATCAACTGGGGCGTGTACATCTGGGGGGTCAACAATGGCCACGTCATCGAGACGAGCCTCGGTTACTTCATCAACCCGCTCGTGACCATCGGGCTCGGTGTCGTCATCCTTCACGAGCGGCTCCGGCCGGTGCAGTGGGCCGCCGCAGGGCTTGGCGTGATCGCGGTGCTCGTGCTGACCTTCGACTACGGACGTCCGCCATGGATCGCGCTCAGCCTGGCGTGCACGTTCGGCACCTACGGGTTTCTCAAGAAGGGCGTGCGCGCATCGCCGCCGGAGGGACTGTTCGTCGAAGGAGCTGTGACCAGCGTGCCCGCGCTGATCGTGCTCGCTGTCCTGGCGCTCGCCGGGCATGCCACGTTCGTCGGTCACGCCGCGAACCCCGGACATCTCCTCCTGCTCATCGCGACGGGTCCGGTGACCGCGCTCCCGCTGCTGTTCTTCGCAGCTGCCGCATCCCGGCTCCCACTCTCAACGATGGGCTTGCTCCAGTACGTCACCCCGGTCATGCAGTTCGCCATCGGGGTGCTGATCCTCCGGGAGAGCACCTCGTTCGCGCTGCTGTGCGGCTTCGCCCTCGTGTGGATTGCCCTCGCGATCCTCGGAGTCGACGGAGTTCGACACCGGAATGGGGCGCCTGCGGTGGCGGCCGCATAGCCTGAGTTCCGCGCGAGCCTTCGACGATCACCGTCTCCGGTTCCGAAGAACGGCCCGGATTCGGTCAATTCCAGGCGTATTTACCTAATATTTGCCATCGGCTCAATAAGCTCCATAAGCTCAGTAAGATTGCTAATAACCCGTTGAACTAGGGTAAACTCGGTTGGGTCGATGGATGAGCTGGCCAATCCGTATCGCCCCGGCGCCGGCACGCCTCCCCCAGCCCTGACCGGTCGCGACGAGCTCATCAACCGCTTCGGCGTTGCCTTCCGCCGAGCAGTCGCGGGGAGGCCGGGCAAGAGCATCCTCATGATCGGGCTCCGCGGCGCCGGCAAGACGGTCCTCCTCAATCGCTTTGCCGAGATCGCCGAGCAGGAGGGCTTTCGGGTCGGCCTGATCGAGGCTCCCGAGCACGGTCACTTCCCCTCGCTGCTCGCCGGGCGGCTTCGACGCATCCTCCTGCCGCTCAGCACCAACGTCGTGTCGACGGCTGTGACCCGGGCGCTGCGGGTTCTCAAAACCTTCACGCTCCAGCTCCCCGATGGGACGCGGGTGTCGATCGATGTCGAGGCGCTGCGCGGAGTCGCCGACTCCGGAAACCTCGCCGAGGACGTGACCGATCTGCTGGTGGCGTGCGGTGAGGCCGCCCGCGACCGGGGAACCGGCATCGTCCTCGCCGTCGACGAGCTCCAGTACGTGCCTGCGGAGGAGCTGTCGGCGCTGGTGGTGGCGATCCACCGGACCAATCAGCTCAACCTGCCGGTGATCCTCACCGGTGCGGGGCTCCCCCAGCTGCGCGCCCTGGTCGGCGAGGCGAAGTCATACGCGGAGCGGCTGTTCGACTTTCCCGAGATCGGTTCGCTTAGCGCCGAGGACGCGCGGACTGCGCTCGCCCTCCCCGCCGAGGAGAGTGGGGCGGTGATTGACGACGACGCGCTCGACATCATGGTTGAGCGATCTCACGGATATCCGTACTTCCTCCAGGAGTGGGGATACCACGTCTGGAATGTGGCCTCGCAGAGCCCGATCACCGCTGATGACGTCGAGCGCGCGGCGCCACGAGTTCAAGACCAGCTTGACCAGAACTTCTTCCTGGTGCGGCTCGACCGGCTCACCCCTCGAGAACGGGAGTACCTCCTCGCGATGGCGTCGCTCGGGCCGGGGCCGCACCGCTCCGGCGACGTCGCGGCAGCGCTGGGCGTGCGCGTCGAGTCGGTCGCGCCACGCCGTGCAGCGCTCATCGCCAAGGGCATCATCTACAGCCCCGCGCACGGGGACACGGCATTCACCGTCCCGCTCTTCGACGACTTCCTCAAACGGGTGGATCCACAGGTCTGACCCGGCGTGGCGCCGTCAGCCATGTCGTGGGACGGGCAGGGTAGCCTTGCCGAGCCTGTGGACACGGTTCTGCGCATCGGCAACGCCTCCGGCTTCTACGGCGACCGTTTCTCGGCCTTTCGGGAGATGCTCGACGGCGGTCGACTCGACGTCCTCACCGGCGACTACCTCGCCGAGCTGACCATGCTCATCCTCGCGCGGCAGCGTCTGGCGCACCCCGATCGCGGCTACGCGGGCACGTTCCTCCGCCAGATGGAGGACTGCCTCGGCATCGCCGTCGAACGTGGCGTCACGATCGTGAGCAATGCCGGCGGCCTCAACCCGGCCGGGCTCGCGACCGCGCTCCGCGACCTCGCGCGACGTCTCGGCATCCACGCCACCGTCGCCTCGGTTGAAGGCGATGACCTCACCGGCCGTGCCGCCGAGCTCGGCCTCGGGACTCCGCTCGCCGCCAGCGCATACCTCGGGGCGTGGGGGATCGCCGAATGCATTCGCTCCGGCGCACAGGTTGTGGTCACGGGGCGGGTCACCGACGCCAGCCTCGTGGTCGGGCCCGCTGCGGCGCACTTCGGCTGGGAGCGAAACGACTGGGATGCGCTTGCGGGAGCGACCGTCGCCGGCCACATCCTCGAATGCGGTGCGCAGGCAACCGGCGGCAACTACAGCTTCTTCACGGAACACGATGTGCGCCACCCCGGGTTTCCCATCGCCGAGGTGCACGCCGATGGATCCAGCGTCATCACCAAGCACGACGGCAGCGGCGGCGCGGTCACCATCGAAACCGTGACCGCGCAACTGCTCTACGAGATCGACGGTCCCCGCTATCTCGGCCCGGACGTGGTCGCCCGTTTCGACAGCATCCACCTGGCGGGTGACGGCGCTGACCGTGTTCGCGTCACCGGCGTCCGCGGCGAGCCGCCACCGCCCACGCTCAAGGTCGGATGCAACTCGCTGCGCGGCTATCGCAACGCCGTCACCTTCGTGCTGTGCGGCAGCGACATCGAGGCCAAGGCCGCTCTGGTGCGCGATCAGATGACCGCGCTGCTGGCGCCGGCGCCCCCGCACGAGGTTCGCTGGACCCTCGCTCGAACCGACCATCCGGATGCGGACGATGAGGAGGCGGCGAGCGCGCTGCTGCACTGCACGGTGCGAGACCCGGATCCGGGAATTGCCGGCCGAGGCTTCAGCGCGCATGCGGTCGAGCTCGGCCTGGGGAGCTATCCCGGTTTTCACCTCACCGCTCCGCCCGGGGACGCGTCACCGATCGGCGTCTTCCACGCCGGGTTCGTCGCCGCGAATGCGGTCGACCACGTCGCGGTGCTCGACGACGGCAGACGCATTCCAATACCGCCATCGCTCGAGACCCGCATCCCGGAAGCGGGTCCCGCAGCCACGACGGGCGACCTACCGCAACCACCGGCAGCCGGACTCACGCGCGCTGTCCCGCTCGGCACGGTCGCCGGCGCGCGCAGCGGTGACAAGGGTGGCGACGCCAACCTCGGTGTGTGGGCGCGCGACGACGCGTCGTGGCGCTGGCTCGCGCACGCGCTCACCGTCGACGTGCTTCGCCGTCTGCTTCCAGAGACAGCCGCACTGCCGATTCGCCGTCACGTGTTGGCCAACCTGCGCGCGCTCAACTTCGTCATCTCCGGCCTGCTCGGCGAGGGCGTCGCGTCGTCCACGCGCTTCGACCCGCAGGCAAAGGCACTCGGAGAGTGGCTTCGCTCGCGCATCATCGACATACCCGAGGAGCTCCTATGACCGACGCGGAACTTGTCCATCTCGATGGTGATGGTGCCGTCGCGACCGTGACCCTCGACTCGCCGCACAACCGCAATGCGCTGTCGCGACAGCTTGTCGCCGAGCTCACCGACAGACTGAGCACCGCGGCGGCGGCCGCAGATATCCGCGCCGTCGTGCTGACCCACACCGGCACCACCTTCTGCGCCGGTGCCGACCTCTCCGAGGCGTCGACCGGTCCGATGGCAGGGGCCGCGAGTGGCCTGCTGGGCGTGATCCGCGCGATCGTCGATCTCCCCATTCCCGTTCTTGCCAGAATCGACGGTAACGTGCGAGCCGGTGGCGTCGGGCTGCTGGGTGCCTGCGACATCGTGGTCGCCGGCCCCCGCAGTACCTTCGCGATCACCGAGGCGCGGCTGGGCCTGGCGGCGGCGGTCATCTCGGTGAGCGTCCTCCCCCGCATCGATGCGCGATCCGCCGCTCGCTACTACCTCACCGGCGCGACCTTCGATGCCGCCGAGGCGCAGCGCATCGGCCTGGTGACGCACGCTGCGGACGACGTCGAAGCTGCGATGGCCATGCTCACCGCCGACCTGCGCAAGGCGTCGCCGCAGGGGCTCATCGAATCCAAACGCATCGCCAACCGGAGTGTTCGCGAAGCGATGGACCGCTACGGAGACGAGATGGTCGAGCTGTCGGCACGGCTCTTCGCATCGGAGGAGGCGCACGAGGGGATGACCGCATTTCTGGAACGACGACCGCCGCGCTGGACCGCCTGATCCAGAGCGGTACGAGCCAAGGACATAATCCGCGCGGTGACCAGCCAAGCGTGGGGATCGCAGCCGCCCTCGACCGCCGGCGCCGTCGCGAGCCCATCGGCGGCTCTGCGGCAGGTCCTCCTCTGGGCATCGCGGCGCCGTCAGATCAAGCGGGTGATCACGTCCGCGCCGATCACGAGGGACGTGGTTCGACGCTTTGTCGCCGGCGAGACCATCGATGACGCGCTTCGGGTCACGCGAACGCTGACCGGCGACGGGTTGCAGGTGTCGCTCGATCATCTCGGCGAGGACACCCTCGATACGGCCACCGCGAGCGCGGCGGTGGACGCGTACCGCACGCTCGCGCGGCGGCTTGCCGAAGGAGGACTCGCCGCACGCGCCGAGATGTCGGTCAAGCTCTCGGCGGTGGGGCAGGCGCTCGACGAGTCCATGGCGCTCGACAACGCGAGGTCGATCTGCGACGCCGCCCGTGCAGCCGGCTCATCGGTGACGATCGACATGGAGGATCACACCACCACGGATTCGACGCTGCGCATCGTCGGGCTGCTCCGCGAGGACTTCCCCGCGACCGGGGCGGTGCTCCAGGCGTCACTCCATCGCACCGAGGACGACTGTCGGGCTCTCGGCGTGCCCGGCTCGCGCGTTCGTCTCTGCAAGGGCGCATATCAGGAGCCGGCCTCGCTCGCATGGCAGCGTTCCGATGACATTCGGGCTGCGTACGTCCGATGTCTCGCCACGCTCATCGCCGGTGGTGCTCTGCCGATGGCCGCCACCCATGACCCGAAGCTCGTCAACGCAACCGGACGGCTCGTCCGGCAGATCGCGGCACCGGGGTTCCGGCATGAGTACCAGATGCTCTACGGGATCCGGCCCGATGAGCAGCGCCGCCTCGCCGAGGCCGGTGAGACGGTGCGCGTCTACGTGCCCTTCGGGGTCCAGTGGTACGGGTATCTCATGCGCCGCATGGCCGAGCGACCGGCCAACACCGCGCTCTTCCTGCGAGCGCTGGTGAGCAGGAACTGATGGCCCCCTCAACTGAGACCGCGCGTGTCGTCGTCACCGGCGGTGCCGGGTTCATCGGCGTGCACAGCGTTGAAGCGCTGCTCGCGTCGGGCGCCGAGGTGCTCGTTATCGACGACCTCCGTCACGCCTCGTACCGTCGCCTGCCCGAGCAGGCGCGCGTCGAGGTGGCCGACGTCGCTGAAGCGCAGGCTCGCGAGGCGATCCAGACCTGGAAGCCGACGGCGATCCTGCACCTGGCGGCGCAGGGCGGCGTGAACCGGTCCTGGCGCGAGCCGGCCGACGACGCCCACATCAACGTGCTCGGAACCGTGAGCGTCCTTGCCGCCGCGATCGCGGCCGGGTGCCGGAGGGTGGTCGTCGCCTCATCGGGAGGCGCCCTCTACGGAGCCGCCCGGCGCCTGCCGACCCCCGAGGACGAGCCGACCGAGCCGCGATCGCCGTACGGCACCGCCAAGCTCAGCATCGAGCACTACCTCGGGCACTTCACCCGCACCGGGTCACTCGACGCCCTCGCGTTGCGCTACGGCAATGTGTACGGGCCAGGGCAGGACGGCACCGGCGAGGCGGGAGTGGTGGCGATCTCCAGCCACCGTCTGCTCGCCGGCAGGGCGCCGGTCATCCGCGGCGACGGCTCCCAGACCCGCGACTTCACCTACGTCGGTGACATCGTTGCGGCCAACCTGCTGGGGCTCGCCTCGAGCGTGACTGGGGCGATCAACATCGGCACCGGCCGGGAGACCGCGATCGGCGACCTCGTCCGCAGCCTGTGCCTCCTCGCCGGCTGGGCCGGGGACCCCGAGCGCGAACCGCTTCCTGCCGGCGAGGTGGCGCGCAGCGCACTCGACAACTCCCGTGCCGCCGAACGCCTCGGCTGGCGGCCGGGGGTCAGCCTCGATGACGGCCTTTCACGGACCCTGGAGAGCTTCCGCGACCAGGTCCGCTGATCGTGATCAGGACGCCGCCGCGTGGGCGGCGGTCATGAGTCCGGACACATCGAGCAGCACCGCAACCACGACCAGCGCGGCGATTGCGGAGGCGCGCGCCGTCGAGAGCGGTCGGGTGCGGCGCCACGCGATCGTCCAGGCGGTGATCGGTGCCGCCGCCGCCACCGCGACGAGGAGGTACCGGGCCTGTGGCTGGAGATCGAACGTGGCCGAGTTCAGAACCGATTGCGCCAGCGCCACCAGGATCACTGCCAGGAGGAGGACCGCGACGCCGCGACGTGCAGGAGTCCAAAGTCCCCAGGAGCGCACCACCGCGACGCAGGCGGCAATGGTGAGGAGTGCGATGGCCGCGATCGCGACCGTGCTCGGCAACGGCCGCGCCCCGAAGATCGAGATGGCCACGAAGTGCGCGCCGTTGCCGTACATGCCCACCAGGCTCAGGGCGGTCGCGGCGACGTAACCACGAACCTGGGAGAGGGAATCGAAGACCTGCCGCTGGCTGGTGATCGGGTGCAAGGGCGGGAGCGGGCTGCCGAACGCAACCGTATTGCGCACGAACCACCATCCGTCCAGAACCACCGTGGGGAGGACGATCGCTGCGACCTGCACCATGCGGAGACGGCGCCAGAAGCGCACCGCGACGATCACGAGCAGCAGCACCGCGAGCGCCCACACCGTCTCCTTGGCGAGCACCGCAAGGGCAACCGCCAATCCGGCTCCCAGCGCCAGCCGCGTCGTGAGCATCCGGCTCTGCATGACCACCACACCGGCGAGGACGAGCACGGCGCCGGCGAGCCACGCCAGGTTGTCGTCGTTGATGGCTCCCGCCAGGTACTGCGCCTCGGGGAGCAGCGCGACCAGCGCCGCGGCTCCGATCGCGAGGTATGGCCGCATCGGAAAGAGGCGCCGCGCGACCAGGAAGACGGTGAGGATGGTGAGCACGCCGAGCACCACTGAGAGCAGCCGGATCAGGCGCGGGTCATCTCCGGTGAGCTTGGCGACGATCGCGCCGAGCAGGTAGTACAGAGGCGGCTGCTGGCGTTCGGGCTCGCCCGCCGGGGGGAGGCGGACGTGGTCGGCGATCCCGGTGATGTAGTGGAGGTGGGAGAGCTCGTCGGGCGATGCGCCGAGCGGCGTGATCCGCGTGTACGCGATCGCGAAGCCCGCGAACACGGCGATCAGTGTCCCGAGGAGCGCCCGATCGAGATGCCGTTCACTCCCCGCGAGCGCCTCAGGCGGCGTCACCGGAGCTCGGCGACGCGGTCCGCCCGTACCCAGACGGTGTCCGGGGAGCTGGCGTACTCGGCGACGTACTCGCCACCGGCGAGCAGCGTCCCGATCTCCGGGAACAGCGCCTGCGCTTTGGAGTCGACCACGATGAGCACCGGGCGCTCCCCGGCCACGTACTGCTCGACCGGGCCGCCGTATCCGAGCAGGACCTCGTCGTTGTAGATGGGCGGAGTTGGCATGTCGACCTGCAAGTTTGCGAGCGCATACACCCAGGCGTCATAGGACCAGACCACGGCGGAGTCGCCGCTGAACCCGTGCGCAGTGATCCAGGCGGCGACTCGGGCGTCGCCGGCCACCCGGTAGTCGAAGTCGTCGAGCCAGGTGGTTCGCCACGCCGGGTCGAAGACGGCCGCGACCGCGCCCCCGTAGTACCCGCTGAGCGTGTGCGAATTGGTCGCCGAGGGTTGGATCGGCACCCAGTCGAGCCCGGCGACCCTCGCCATGACGATGGCGATGACCAGCCCCGCTCCCTGCAAAACCGGACCGACGAGCGAGCGCCGACTCCCCCGGCGAAACCAGCTCGACGACGGCATGCGGAAGCCCACGACCAGCAGCGTGAGCGGCGCCACGGCCGGCGCCAGGAAGTGTGGATACTGCTGCCCCGCGACCGCGGTGACCACCAGCGTCGCCCCCGCCCAGAGCATCAGCACCCAGTCGACCCGATCGTGACGCCGGCTTGCGATCGCCCCGGCGGCGATCAGCGCCGTGGCGGCAATCGCCAGGGCGAAGTGCGCGACGCCACCGGCCGCACTCGTGGGGAGCGCCTTCCTGGTGTAGTCGACGTAGAAGCCGGCGAGCGCGAAGGCCACCTTGCCGGCCCCGGCGGTGGCGATCGCCGCCGTGAGCCACACCAGCGTGATCGCCACGACGGTGCCGAGGAAGAGGAACGCGTCGCGCCGGAGCAGCTTCGGCGCCAGAAGCAGGGCCAGGAAGAATGCCGAGGTCTCCGCGACCGCGGTCTGCTGGTATGCGATCGCCGCCGCCATCAGCACCCCCGCCGCCAGCGGCCAGCGCGGAACCCGTCCCGGGGTACCGGTCGGGTCCGGGCGCAGGATGTGCACCAGGAGGATCGCGCCCGCCCAGGACAGGGGTGCGATCAGCAGGCTCTCGGGGAGTGCCAGCTCGGCGTCGACGATCGGGAGACCCAGGATGACCCCGGCGATCACGCCTGCGACCAGCGCGCGACGCGGGGTGTAGAGGCGGCCGGCCGCCCACACGATGGCCGCGAGCGCGATCGCGCCGCTGATGAAGGTGAGCACGTGCAGCGCGACCTCGCTCGACCCGAACAGCTTCACCTCGAGCGCGATCGTCCAGAGCATGAGCGGCGGCTTGTTGTTCCAGGTCTGGAGGTAGAGGACCTTGCCGACCAGCAATTCGCGGGCGACGTTCACGTAGCCCGCTTCGTCGGTGTACCAGTGCGGCTCCATCAGCGAGGGCAGGCGGAGGATCGCCAGGACCACCAGCCCTGGGATCGCCGTCCTTCGCACCTAGGCTCGCTCCCGGCGGGCGCCCTCCGGTCGCCAGTTCATTGCCAGGGACAGGCGCAGCCGGATCACGTCACGCATCGCCCGGGCCACCGGGATGAGGCGCCCGCCGGATCGGCGGCCTGCGAGACGGGGCAGGTGCTGTACGCGTACCTGGACCACCCGGAACCCCAGACGGTGGGCTTTGAAAAAGATCTCCGGGTTGAACACGGCGGAACGTGCGCGAATGGGCGTCACCGCATCCCACAGCTCGCGCGTGAACACCTTGAGGCCGCAGTCGAAATCAAGCTCCCGGATGCCGAAGGCAATGCGGACCACCCGGTTGTAGACGCCGCTCACGAATGACCGGTACCACGGGTCGGCCCGGCGGTTGCGGATCCCGGCGACCATGTCCGCATGCTCGAGCCCCGCAAGCAGCATGCTCAGGTCGCGCGGATCGAACTGGCCATCGCCGTCCATGAATGCCAGGACCTTTCCTCGCGACGCGCGGAGCCCGTCGCAGACCGTGATCGCGTAGCCCCGCTGCTGCGTATGGGTCACGACCGTCAGGTTCTGCACCGAGTCCCCCATCGCCGTGCGCGCGGCGGCCACGGTCCCGTCCCGGCTGGCGTCGTCGACGAGGACGATCTCGTAGGTGCGGCCACCCTCGGCCAGGACCGCCATGACGTCCTGCAGGACACGCCCCATGTTCTCAGCCTCGTTGTGGGCCGGGATCGTCAGGCTGACGTCGACCTCGGGTAGCGCCACCGGCGCTACGCCACCGTCTCCGCTGCTGGAGCTGCGACCTGCGCCTTGCCGGTGGCCGCGCGGGAGCGGCCCGTCACCCACTCGACGTCGGACACGCCCACCTGGGAAAGATCGACACGGTCGATGTGCGCATTCACCACCTCGATCACGGAGTCGATGAGTGTGCTCCGGAGCTTGTGCGCCTCGAGACCAAGGTCCACCAGCAACTGGTGCTTGGCGTTGTAGTAGTGGGTCGCCTTTTCGAAGCGGGGATTCGCGGTGTGTTCGATCGTGGTCTCGAGACCGTGTGCCGTGCGCGCGTCACGCACCAACTCCGCCAGCTGCAACACCGAGAACTGCTCGGTGAACTGGTTGAAGACGCGGAACTCGCCAGGCTTCGCCGGGTGATCGATGCTCAGCTGCACGCAGGCCATGGTGTCGCGGATGTCGAGAAAGCCACGCGTCTGCCCGCCGGTGCCGTACACGGTGAGCGGCTTGCCGATCGCCGATTGCACGATGAACCGGTTCAGCACCGTCCCCCAGATTCCGTCGTAATCGAACCGGGTTGCGAGCTCGGGATGCAGCGCCGTCTCGGGCGTGTTGCACCCGTAGACGACGCCCTGGTTGAGGTCGGTCGCCGCGATGCCCCAGGCCCTGCACACGAAATGAATGTTGTGACTGTCGTGCACCTTGGAGAGGTGGTAGAAGCTGCCGGGCAGCTTCGGGTACGGCAGCGTGTCACTCCTGCCGTTGTGCTCGATGGTGATGAAGCCTTCCTCGATGTCGATGTTCGGGGTGCCGTACTCACCCATGGTGCCGAGCTTGACGAGATGGCACTCGGGCGCATGCTCGTGCAACGCGAAGAGGAGGTTCAGCGTGCCCGCGACGTTGTTCAGCTGGGTCATCACCGCGTGCTCGCGGTCGATCATCGAGAAGGGAGCGGAGCGCTGCTCGGCGAAGTGCACCACCGCGTCCGGCTTGACCGACGCGATCAACTCGGAGAGTGCATCGGCGTCGGTCAGATCGAGCAGGCGCCACTCGATGTCGCCACGGCCGAGCTCACGCCAGCGCTCGACACGACGCTCCATCGTGGAGATCGGGATGAGCGACGACGTGCCGCACTCGAGGTCCCAGCGCCGGCGAACGAGATTGTCAACCGCGATGACGCGGTAGCCCTGGTTCGACAGGTGCATCGCCTGCGGCCAGCCGAGATAGCCGTCCGCGCCGAGCACGATCACCGTTCGGTTGCGCATGCAAGAAGCTCCTGGGGAGTGTTGACCCTGCGACCTTCGCGAAGAAGAGCTTTCGAAGGGGTTATGGACTGGATTATGCCTACACGATCCCTTGATTGGCCATGCCAGGTGCTCGTTGGCGGCTCGAGAGGCCCGGAATGGACGCATTTGAATCGTGCAATCCATCGACCCGGTGGCGGATAAAAGAGCGACAATCAGCTTTCGTGTCGATCTCGGGTTCTGCTCGCCGTGGGCGTCTGCTCCGGGCGGCGATCACCAGCGTCGTCACCGTCCTGGTGCTTTTGCTCGTCTGGCGCCTGTTCGGCGGGAACCACCTCCGCTGGCAGGGCATCAACCCATCGGTCGGATCGATCGCGCTCGCCGCGTTCGGTGCTGCGTGTTTCCTCGTGGGCCGCGCCTGGCGGTTCGCGGCGCTCCTGCCGAGGCGCGAGGGCAGTGCCCGAGAGCTGCTCGGCGCCACCGCGGCGTCCTGGGGCGCCGGCCTGTTGCTGCCCGGACCATCGGCCGACATCACCTTCGTGGCTCTGGCGAGGACGCGATTCGGCGTGGGCGTGGCACGGGGGTCGGGAAGCGCGATCGTGGCTCGCATCCTCGACGTCGTCAGCCTCTCGCTGATCGCGGTCGTCGCCTCCTTCTTCACCGGGACCCACGTTCACCCGGCGGTCATCCTGGCCGCCGCGCTGGCATTCGGCGTCGGCCTCGGCGCGCTCCTCTCCCTGATCATCCCGGGACCGAGGACCCTGGTGACGAGGCTGGCTGCGCGCATTCCGAAGCTTGCCGGGGTCGCCTCCCGCGCAGAGGCCGAGCTCGAGGTGCTCAACAGCCGCGCACGGTGGGCGAACCTGGTCGGCAGCACTATCTTCTGCCGGGTCGCCACGGTCATCCAGTACGCCGCGCTCATGAGCATGGTCGGGCTGCACCTGGGGTTCTGGCAGACCTGGTTCGTCCTGTCGATCCGGACCCTGCTCCTGACCATCCCCATCCAGGGCATCGCGGGTATCGGCACCGGCCAGGCGTGGTGGGCGGGGGCGCTCCTCCTCGAGGGTGTCCCCGGCTCGCTCGCGGTCGCTGCCGGATTGACGCTGCAGGCGATCGACCTCGCCGTCTCGCTGCCGGTTGCGGGCATCGGCAGCACCCTGCTGTTCCGCCGGAACCGGGACCGAACTGCCGAGGATCTCGGCGACGCAGACGTGAGCGATGAGAACCCGGGTCATGAAGTGGTGGGAACGCCAAACCCGACCTCGCGCGAATCTCTTCACGTCGCCTGACACGGCTGCAGCAGTTCACCACCCTGAGGAGGCGCACCCATGCCC
>JBAQGL010000313.1:0-4103 GCA_049287785.1 Candidatus Dormiibacterota bacterium
ACTGAAAGCTGGCCCCCTCATCGTCCGCATGCCGGTTGCCGACGGCGGATGCGACCAGCCGGCCGACGATGTCGGAGCGCGAGACGCCGACGTCGACGTTGAGCTCGAGAAACGGATCGGTGGGCTCGGCGCTGCCGATCGGCAGCCGCGAGCCGGTCGCCGGGGTGTTCGTGAACACCAGCGAGCGGGTGCGACCATGGGCGGCAAACGTGCCGCGTGTCGTGAAGCCGAACGGCTCCGCCCTGACCACGGCACCGAGCTCTCGAGCCAGCGAGCCGAACGCCCGGTCCTTGGTCTTTTCACCGAGCACGATGGCTTCGCCGAAGAGGCCGACCGCCGCCGCTTCGAGGAAATAGCGGCCGTTGATGCGGCCGAGGGTCACCGGCCGGGTGACGTCCGTCTTGATCACGGCGATCGCCCGGTCGAGACCGGCGGGAATTCCCAACCCGTGGGCGAAGTTGTTGAACGTGCCGAGCGGGAGGATGCCCACCCGGCGCGCGCTGCCAGCCAGCGACCGCGCAACGAAGCCGACGGTGCCGTCGCCACCGGCCACGACGACGGTGGCGTTGCTGGTCAGCAACCGGGGGAGGTCGAGACCTGGATCGAAGTCGATCTGCTCGTAGCCGGGAAACGCGGCGCTCAGCCTGCGTTGCACCATCGCCGTCACCCGCTTGGCTCCGCGGCTCACCACGAGGAGCCGGGTGGTCGTCCGAGCGCCGCGGCTCATGCGTGGGACCGTCGCGATGCGCGCCATCGAGTGGGAATCCAGCGACCGCTGGGGGTTGGCAGCCATCGCTCCGGCAGCCAGAGGATGAACGCCGACCAGGCAACGCCGAGCAGGAAACCTCCGATGACGTCGGTCGGCCAGTGCGCTCCCGCCCAGATGCGCCCGATGCACGCGAAGACGATCACGAACACCGCGATCACCCAGACGACCACACGCCAGCGCGGGTGGACGTGCGGCGATATGGCAATCGCGAGCATGAATGCCAGCCAGGTGAAGAACAGCGCGTGGCCGCTCGGGTAGCTGTACCCGCTCGACGGGTTGAGGATGGTCACCAGGTCGGCGGTCGGGCGCTGACGCGCGACCGAGACTTTGACGATCTGGTCGATGGCGCTGCCGATCGCACCGAGCGCCATCAGCCAGCCGGCTCTTCGATCCCAGAGGAAGAGCGCGATGACGACCGCGACGCCGAAGAGATCCTGGATCAGACCGCCGGTCACATTGGTCAGGGTCATCCAGTACGTCAGCGGGCCCCACGGGACGTGCTGGATCGCCCGCTCCACCGGGAGGTCGAAGCCTGACCGGGTGATGCCGGTGATCACCAGGATGGTGAGCAGGGCGAAGAGCGCGAGCGAGATCAGGGCGAGCGGTCCAAGCCACCGGCGGGCTGATGGCCCAGGTTCGCCGGCGAGGATCTCGTGGGCGGCCCGGGCGCCGTCCTCGCGGGCGGACTCGACGGTGCCGGTGCTCAATGCCAGTGTCTCATGGTGTCTAACATTATAGACACGCTATAATATTTGGTTATGGCTCGAGACGCGAACGCCCCATCGCTGGGTCGCCGGACCCCGGCGCAGGCCTCCTGGCTGCACCGGCTCACCGGTGACATCGATCGGCGGTTCATGGCGGTTGCCGTCGTGGCGGGACTCCTGTTCGCGATCCTCACGGTGCTGGTTGCCCTCCATCCCGCGCCCTTCTTCTTCGACCGTCCGATCGAGGTGGCCGTTCAGTCCGTCAGCGGCCAGGACTTCGCGTGGTTCAACGCGTTCGTCTCCGCCTTCTCCGGGTTCGTCGGTATCGGCGTGGGCGCGGCCGTCATCGCGACGACGTTCCTGCTGCGACGTCCCGCCACGCCGCTCGTCGCGTTCTCGGCGATCTACTCCGCCATCTACAACATCGTGAACATCATCGTCCGCCGCCCCCGCCCCACCGGCGTTGCACACACCACCTCGAAGCTGATCGGCTACAGCTATCCGAGCGGGCACGTCGGGTTCTTCGTCTGGCTCAGCGTCCTCGCCATGGTGCTGCTGGCCCGGAAGCTGCCCCGCCCGCTGTACATCGCCTGCTGGTTCCTGGCTGCAGCGCTCGTGGTCGCTGCGGCGCTCAGTCGCATCTATGTCGGTGCGCACTGGCCGAGCGACGTGGTTGCAGGATTCCTGGTCGGCGTCGCGTGGACGTCGTTGAGCCTGTCGTTGGGGCGGCTCACCGAGCCGGTCTTCGGCTCACGTCAGGCGTCGAGCCGCCGATCGTCTGCCCGCGCCGCGTGATCAGACCGTCAGCACCTGATCTGGCCGTGGCACTGCAGTCGTCTACGGCTGCTCGTTCAACCAGCGATAGCGCGGATCAAGGTACACGCGCATCGCGCGCTGCTCCCCGGCCAGGATCCACAGGTAGTAGAGGTCGTGGCCGGGAGCGGCGACGAGGGGATGGAATCCCGACGTGATCGCGGCGGCCTCGCCATCGCGCGCCATCCACAGGTCATCCTGCCCGCTGTCGATGTCGTATCTCGCCTGCATCGCAAAGCCATTGTCCGGGTGGAGGCGGTAGTAGTACACCTCCTCGAGCTGCGCCTCCTCGGCTGACTCGCGGTCGTGGCGATGCGCCGGGAACGACGACCACGTACCCGTCCCGTTGTGCACGGTCTCGCCGACGATGAGTCGCGACGCCTGGTCGTCGGGACCGAGGATGTTGCGCACCGTTCGGCTCCAGTTGTCGCGTCCGACCACCGTCGCGGGCTGCGTCGCCGCGGGGATGATTCGAGCCGCGCCTGGTTCCTGCGGACCGGCCGGCGCGGCAACCACGGCGAGTGTCAGCGTGTCGGCATCGCCTCCGGCCAACGGCACCATCTCCACCGACGACGCGGGTGGTGCATAGACGGCGTCGCCGGGACCCTCGAAGACATCAGCCCTCCCGCCTGCGATACCGGAGTCCTGCCCGTCGAGCACGACGCGGGCGCGACCCGAGAGGATCACCACCACCCGTTCGGTGCCCGGTCCGAGCACGAGCAGATCCTCGGGCGTCGCCTCGATCAAGTCGAGCGAGATGTATTTGGTCTGCTCGCCGGCGCGAATCAGCGAGTTGACATTCATTGCGCCGATGCTCGATCCGAGTCCGGGATCATCGCGTCGCGCACGAAGGCGTTGAGGTCGCCGCACGCCGCGCAGAACTGGCGCAACGTGCGCCGGGTTGGGCCGTAGCCGTCGAACTGCTCGATGCTCAGGCCGTCCTCCCGATACGCACGGTGAAAGTCGGGGAAGTACGCCAGCAACTCGTCGACGATGCGCGGCTCCACCGGGTTGTCGATGCGTGGGATCACCTTGATATCACTCGCGTTCAGCCGCATCTGCCACGCGTACGTCGGAGACACGACCGCGTCCGCGCCGATGAGCTCGCTCCAGTGCATGTGGTTGCGGAACGCCGCGGAAAGCAGACGGATCCGATAGCCGCGCTCACGAAAGATCGCATACGTCTTCTTGAACACCGCCACGCCTGCCCATTCGAGTATGCCGGGATCAACACTGATCCCCTCACGCTCCATCACCACCTTGAGCCAGTCGTCGAGCCGTCCGACCATAATGGTGCAGACCGGTCCCATCGACGTGATGTCCTGTCCCTCGGCCTCGCGTCGACGCAGTCCCCGCTCGACCGCCTCCGCGACCTCGATGCACTGCGGGAGCGTGAAGCAGACGGTCGCATTGACGGTGACGCCCTGTGCCGTCACCTCCTCGATGGCCGCGATACCGGCACGCGTCACCGGGATCTTCACGATCATGTTGGGTGCGAGGCGGCTGAACGCGACCGCCTGCATGATGATCGCGTCGCTGTCTCGGAAGAGTCGCGGATCGGTCTGGATGGAAAGCCGTCCGTTGCGCCCCCCGTGCGTCTCGAAGATCGGCTCGAGCAGCTTCGCGGCCCGGATCGACAGTTCCTCGACCAGCCTCCAGGCGATAGTGTCCTCGGTTGCGGTCGGAAGCTCGCGCAGCAGCGTGTCGGTGCGCGGTCCCCAGGTCGCCCGGTCGCCGGCCAGCACGGTCGCGGCGATCACCGGGTTGCAGGTCGCGCCGACGGCGCCGTTCTCAATGGAATAGGTCAGCTCGTCGAT
>JBAQGL010000314.1:0-4427 GCA_049287785.1 Candidatus Dormiibacterota bacterium
GACCTGGTCACCCTCGGCACGCGCGCTGTGCTCGCCGACGCCGACGTCGTGTTCCATGACGCGCTGGTCGGCCCCGGGGTGCTGCGCCTGTGCGGCCCTCGGGCACGGCTTGTCGATGCCGGCAAGCGGTCGGGACGGCGTTCCACACCACAGCGGGACATCAACGAGGCGATGATCGTCGCGGCGCGCGAAGGCGATCTGGTCGTGCGGCTCAAGGGGGGTGATCCGTTCCTCTTTGGCCGCGGTGGGGAGGAGGTTGACGCGCTGCAGCGCGCCGGGATCCCGGTTCGGGTCATCCCCGGAGTCAGCGCGGCGCTGGCGGCACCGGCCGCGGCCGGGATACCGGTGACCCACCGGGGAGTCGCGGCGTCGGTCGCCTTCGTCACCGGGCACCGCGCCGGAGGCGATCTCTCCGCGCTCGACGAACTCGCGCGAAGCGTCGACACCCTGGTCGTGCTCATGCCCGCTGAGCTCGACGCGATCGCCGGGCGCCTTTCCGCCGTGCTCGGACCCGACCGCCCGGCGGCGATCGTGTCCAGGGCGACCACGCCGGACCAGCAGGCGGTGCGGGCGCCAATCGGGAGCATCGCCGCAGTGGCGCGTGCCGCCGGGGTACACCCGCCATCGACGCTGGTGGTCGGCGAAGTGGTCGACGTGCTCGGGGAGGTCGCCGGCATCTCGCTTGCGCGTGATGAGGCATTCGCGGGGACGGTCGCAGCGCCGCACTGATGCGGCCCGGCTTCACGCGCAAGGTCGCGTCCGCGAGCCTCGACGCTAGGATGGCCCTAGCTTGTCCACCCAGGTCACCAAGGTTTCGCCTGCATCGCTCGTCTCCGCGCCTCACAGCGGACCCGGGCCCATCGAGCGCATCCTCGATTCCCTGCCGTGGTGGGCGCTGCCTGCGACGGTCGTCAGCGTGCTCGGCCTGTTCGGCCTCTACTCGATCTGGACGGCGTTCCTGACCGGCGGGATCAACCAGAGCGGGCCATATCTGTCGCCGTTCTACTCGCCGACCATATGGAAGACCGGCCCGGTCAGCCCCGCCCTGTGGGTGCTTGGTTCACCGCTGCTGTTCCGCGCCACCTGCTACTACTACCGGAAGGCGTACTACCGCTCGTTCTTCTGGGACCCGCCGGCGTGCGCGGTGGGCGAGCTCCGCCACCGCAAGTACCGCGGTGAGACGGCGTTTCCACTCTTCCTGAACAACCTCCATCGCTTCCTGTTCTACCTGGTGCTGATCGTCACCGGCTTCCTCTGGTACGACGTGTACCTGGCCTTCTGGGCGCCCAACGGTCATGTCCAGCTCGGGCTCGGGACCGGGATCATGCTCGCGAACGTGATCCTGCTCAGCGGGTACACGTTCGGCTGCCACTCATGGCGTCACCTTGTCGGCGGCGGCCTCGACTGCTACTCCAGGTCTGCGATTGGCCAGGCACGCTACCGCGCCTGGAAATGGGTGACCATCCTCAACCAGCGCCACCCCGTCTGGGCGTGGCTCAGCATGTTCAGCGTGGTCATCACCGACGTGTACATCCACCTGTTGCGGGCCGGGATCGTCGTCGATCCGCACATCGTTTTCTGAGATGGCAGCGACACCCGAGCCCTACGACACCATCGAGTGTGACGTGCTCGTCGTCGGCGCCGGCGGTGCGGGGATGCGCGCTGCGATCGCCGCGGCCGACGCCGGGTGCAGCGTCATCGTCGTGACCAAGTCCCTGCTCGGCAAGGCGCACACCGTCATGGCCGAAGGCGGCATCGCCGCCGGCATCGGCAACGTCGACCCCGAGGACAGCTGGGAGGTCCATTTCGCCGACACCATGCTCGGCGGTCAGCTGCTCAACAACTGGCGGATGGTGGAGCTGTACGCGCACGAGGTCATCGACCGCGTCCTCGAGCTCGAACGCTGGGGTGGCATCTTCGATCGCACCGAGGACGGTCTGATCATGCAGCGCGCATTCGGCGCGCATTCGTACAAGCGGCTCGCGCACGTCGGTGACCGCACCGGTCTCGAGCTCATCCGCACCTGCCAGGACAAGATGGTCCACACCCAGGGCGTCGACGTGCGCATGGAGTACACGCTGACCGCGCTGCTCAAGTCGGGCGACAGGGTGTGCGGCGCCTTCGGTTACAACCGCAACACGGGGCAGTTTGTGGTGTTCAAGGCGGGAGCGGTTGTGCTCGCCAGTGGGGGATGGGGGCGGATGTACCGGTACACCTCGAACTCCTGGGAGTGCGCGGGTGATGGCGCCGCGATGGCATACGAGGCGGGAGCCGACCTGCTCGACATGGAGTTCGTGCAGTTCCACCCAACCGGCATGATCTGGCCACCCGGCGCCCGCGGCATCCTCGTCACCGAGGCGGTGCGCGGTGAGGGGGGACTGCTCTTCAACGCGGAGGGCTCGCGCTTCATGCTCGATTACGACCCGGTCAAGAAGGAGCTGTCGTCGCGCGACGTCGTGGCGCGGTCGATCTACAAGGAGGTGCAGGCCGGTCGCGGAACGCCCCACGGCGGCGCGTACCTCGACGTGCGCCATCTCGGGGCCGACTACGTGAAGCGCAAGTTGCCTTCGATGTACGAGCAGTTCCATGCGCTCGCCTCCATCGACATCACCAGCCAGCCGATGGAGGTCGGTCCGACCATCCACTACACGATGGGCGGCGTTCGCGTCGAGCCGGAGACCGCGGCCACGACCGTCCCGGGCCTGTACGCGGCCGGCGAGGTTGCGGGCGGACTCCACGGGGCGAACCGCCTCGGCGGCAACTCGCTCGGTGACATCCTCGTGTTCGGACGGCGCGCCGGCGACGCGGCGGCGGAGTTCGCGAGGACGGCAGGAGTGACCCGGGTCGTCGACGACGCGCAGATCGCCGCCGAGCAGGCCGACCTGCTGCGGCCCCTCGGGGGTGACGCAAACGGGGCCGCGCCGGGCGAGAACCCGTACAAGCTGCACGAGGATCTGCAGTTCGCCATGCAGGACGACGCCGGGATCGGGCGCAGCCAGGAGTCGCTGCAGCGCGCGCTCGTGACGATTCTCACCCTGCGCGAGCGGAGCGCGCACATGCGGGTCTCCGGCGGGCGCGCGCTCAACCCCGGCTGGCACGCCTGTCGCGAGATCACCAACATGCTGGTGCTCTCCGAGGCCATCGTCCGCGGCGCCATGGAGCGGCGCGAGAGCCGGGGCTCGCAGTGGCGGTTCGATCACCTCGACCAGGAGGTGGAGTTCGGGAAGATCAACTTCGTGACCCGCCGGGGGGATGACCGGATGCGGGTGGTCAGTGTCCCGCTGACACCGTTGCCGGATCGCCTCCGTCCACTGCTCGAGCGCAGCCGCTTCTACGATCCGGCCAAGCTCCCCAAGGGATATTTGACCGACGCTGCGCCTACCGCCGGCACCACAGGGAAGACCAACTGATGGCAGTCCTCGATCGACCCGCCTCCTCCGTCGACGCCCCGTTCGAGAACGTGCTCACGGCCAGCGGGCTGACCGGCGAGACGCTGACGCTCAGAGTGCTGAAGGGCGTACCCGGTGGCGAATCGGCGGAGGTCGCGTACCAGGTTCCGGTGGTCACCGGCATGGTGATCCTCGACGCGGTCCACTACGTGCAGCACAACCTCGACACCGACCTCGCGTGCCGCTGGAACTGCAAGGCGGCCAAGTGCGGGTCGTGCAGCGCGGAGGTCAACGGCCACCCCGTGCTGATGTGCAAGACGCGCGTCGACGACCTCCCGCCCGGACCGGTCACGGTGCATCCGCTGAAATCGTTCCCGCTCATCAAGGACCTGGTGACCGACGTCTCGCGCAACTACGAGGTGAACCGAGAGATCCCGCCGTTCACCGCGGCGCCGGACGACGGAACGCCGTGGCGGATCCCGCAGCAGGACATCGATCGCCTCTACGAGTTCCGCAAGTGCATCGAGTGCTTCCTGTGCCAGGACGTCTGCCACATCCTCAGGAGCCACGACTACGCGGATCGCTTCTACGGACCGCGATTCTTCGTGCGTGTCGCGTCGCTGGAGATGCATCCCAAGGATGTGCTCGATCGCCGCGAGCAGACCCGGGAGCAGGGCGGTCTCGGCTACTGCAACATCACCAAGTGCTGCACCGAGGTGTGTCCTGAGCACATCCACATCACCGACAACGCGATCATTCCGCTCAAGGAGCGTGTCGCGGATGTGCACTGGGATCCGGTGCGCTTCGTCGGACGAATGCTCTTCGGTCGCAACGGGGATTGATCGGCGTCATCGTCCTGAGCGCAGTCCTGGTCGTGATGATCGGGGCCTTCGCCTGGTTCTATTTTTACTCGCGGACCCTGGCGTGGGGCGACTCGGAAACGCGCAAGGCCCTGCTCAACCTGATGGTCGTGGTCGGACCCATCTTCGGCAGCCACTACCGCCGGGAGCCGCCCGAGCCCCCGACCTTGTCAGCGCC
>JBAQGL010000315.1:0-2557 GCA_049287785.1 Candidatus Dormiibacterota bacterium
GCGTTGAAGAGAACGAAGACTATGAAGAACGAGATGATCTGGGCAGTGGTGAGCCCGGTGAACCCGCTGATCGAAAACGGGAACGGGTTGTTGACCGCGACCAGGCTCCCGAGCATCTCGATGCGGAAATGTACATCACTCCATCGGTGACGTAACCCTCGACGCTCGCCTAAGCTTCTGTCGAGATGGCGATCCTTCACGCCCCCGCGTCCACACCCGTCGGAGTCCCGCCAGGCAGTACCCGGACGGCCGCAATCCTGGGGATCGCGTCGTACCTGCCCGACGAGATCATCACCAACGCACACCTCGAGGCCATGGTCGAAACGTCCGACGCCTGGATCCTCGAGCGTACAGGCATTCGCGAGCGCCGAAAGATCGCGTCGGGGATGACCACCTCGATGATGGCCGCCGAAGCCGGCCGCCGCGCCATGGCGGCCGCCGGGGTGGACAGTGTCGACGCGCTGATCGTCGCCACCGTGTCCCCGGACTCCCCGCTCCCGTCCACGGCCTGCCTGGTGCAGCGCCGGCTCGGCCTCGGGGGCATCCCCGCCTTCGACATCGCCGCCGCCTGCGCCGGCTTCGTCTACGGCGTCGCCATCGGTCGCGGCCTGATCGTGTCGTCCGGGATGAGCCGCGTGCTGGTCATCGCCGGGGACGCCCTGACCTCGCTCATCGACTACAAGGATCGGTCGACCTGCGTGCTCTTCGGCGATGGCGCCGGTGCCGCGGTGCTCGGCCTATCCGATGGCGGGGGCATCGAGGGAATCCAGTGGGGAGCCGACGGCGGCGAGGCGGATCTCATCTACTACGGCCCCAAGGCAGGTGAGGAGGACGGCGAGAACGGATTGCGGATGTATGGCAAGGGCACCTTCCGGCTCGGTGTCGAGCGCATGGCCGAGTCGGCCCGAGCCGTTTGCGCCGAGGCGGGCTGGTCGCTGGACGAGGTCACGCTGCTCGTGCCCCACCAGGCCAACCTGCGAATCATCGAGGCCGTGGCGAAACGCCTCGATCTGCCGCTCGACCGGGTGGTGATCAACATCGACCGGTACGGCAACACCAGTGGTGCGTCGATCCCGATCGCGCTCGCCGAGGCGGCCGAGACGGGACGGATGCACCAGGGTGACAAGGTGGTCTGCATCGCCTTCGGCTCGGGCGTGGTGTGGGGTGGCATCGCTCTGCGATGGATCGCGCCGACGGGGTGACCTCGCGGCGACAGGCGCCGCGAAATAGGCTTCAGGCGCCAGGACCCGAACTCCGGCCGACGGCACCTACCACCGGCACGGTTGCGTGCCCGCGCTGTAAGCGCCGCTTCGTGGCCGAGCGCTACGCGGCGGATCTCAACGTCTGCTCCGAGTGCGGCCACCATGGTGTCGTCGGCGCCGCGCAGCGAATCGCTCAGCTCGCCGATCCGAGCACGGCGGAGACGCTGGCGGTCGAGGTTGGCGATCGCGATCCCCTGGGGTTCGATGACGGTGTGCCCTACCCACAGCGGGTGGCAAGGGCTCGCGAACGCACCGGTCTGCACGAGGCCTTCCTGACCGCGAGGGCGTCGCTGGCGGGGAATCCGGTCGTGCTCGCATGCATGGACTTCGAGTTTCTCGGCGGATCGCTCGGCAGCGGCGCCGGTGAGATCTTCGCCCGCGCCTGCGAGCTGGCGGTCGCCGAGCGGCGTGCGCTGGTGGCCGTCTGCACCTCAGGCGGCGCGAGGATGCAGGAGGGCATCGCATCGCTGGCTCAGATGGCTCGGTGCTCGGCTGCGATCGCGGAGGTGATCGCCGCCCGCCTTCCGTACATCAGCATCCTCGGCGACCCTTGCTTCGGCGGGGTCACCGCCTCGTTCGCGGTCCAGTCCGACGTGATCATCGCCGAGCCGGGAGCGCGCATCGGGTTCGCCGGCGGCCGCGTCATCGAACAGGCAACCCACGACAAGCTGCCCGACGGATTCCAGACCGCCGAGTTTCTGCTCGCCCACGGGATGGTCGACGCGGTCGTCGAGCGCGGCCGGCTTCGCGACACCGTGGGAACCCTCGTCCGCATCTATTCGGGACGAGCATGAGCACCTCCATCGAGACCACGGAGCGCGAGCGGATCGCGTTCGCAGCTGTCGAGCTGGCCCGCCACCCCGAGCGCCCGCGAGCGCTGCAGGTGATCTCGTCGATCACCGGAGGCTGGACGGAGCTCCGCGGCGACCGCCTCTTCGGCGACGACCGCGCGGTGGTCGGTGGCCCGGCGCGGCTCGGAGGCCGCTCCGTGATGGTGATCGGTCAGGAGAAGGGCACCGACCCGATGACTCGCGCGCTGCACAACTTCGGCATGCCCCACCCCGAGGGGTATCGCAAAGCGGTGCGACTCATGCGCCAGGCCGAGAAGTTCTCGATGCCGGTGCTCTGCCTCGTCGACACGCCCGCGGCCCATGCGGGCATCGGTGCGGAGGAGCGCGGCCAGGCGTGGGCGATCGCCGATGCGCTCCTCTGCATGCTCGGCCTGCGCACCCCGACGGTCAGCGTGGTGCTCAGCGAGGGCGGCTCGGGCGGCGCGCTGGCGCTCGCGCTCGCCG
>JBAQGL010000316.1:0-2193 GCA_049287785.1 Candidatus Dormiibacterota bacterium
GCGCGAGGGAGTGCGAGGAGTTCGATCGGCTTCTATCGGAAGCTCGCGGTGGCCAAAGCGCGGTTCTCGCCGTCATCGGGGAGCCAGGCGTGGGGAAGTCAGCGCTCCTTAGCTACGCGGTCGCGAGGGCCTCTGGATTCCATGTTGCGAGCGCCGCCGGTGTCGAGTCGGAGATGGAACTGCCCTTTGCTGCTCTTCAACAATTGTGCGCGCCGATTCTGGATCGGCTTGACAAGCTTCCCTCGCCTCAGCGCGGTGCCCTCCAGGTGGCGTTCGGCTTGTCTATCGGTGATAGTCCAAGCCGGTTTCTGGTGGGATTGGCGGTGCTCAGTCTGCTGTCCGAGGTCGGCAAGAGCGACCCGGTTTTGTGCGTTGTTGACGATGCGCAGTGGCTGGACCGAGCGCCGAGCAGTGCCGAAAGTTGGCCTCATAGCATCGGCGTAGTTGGGTGAGCGAAATTAGCCCCGTGGGGACCTACCGGTGGTGACGAGCGCCCTACGCGGACTCCGCCGATCTTGGCCGTGCCGCTGCGTCTGGCCGCCATCGAGGAGCGCGGCTATGCGGACGTGTCGGCACGCGCAGCGCAAGCTCACCGCGTCGCTGAGACGCTGCAGCTGCTGCGGCCGACCTGCAGCGTCGAGCTCGCGGCGCAGGGTGCCGGCGGCAGCGGCCACTCCTCGGTGGGAGCGGCCTTCGCGAAAGGTTGCCTCAATGACGTAGCGCTCCCGGCCCATGGTGCCCTCCGCGTGAATGTGGTGGGCACTATGTCCTGAGACATCCCCGATCGTTTCCGGGCACCGTGCCGGGGGCACTGATCCGTATGGTGGTGACTGGCGCCAAAGGCTGCGGGAAGTGAGGCGAAGATCCGAGCGATGTAGCGCATCGGAGCCGAGTCACGGCGCAACCGACCGTTGCGTCAACGCGCCTCGAGTACGTCAGTTCTGAATCAACTCATCAAGTGCCAATCGCACGCAGCTCGGCAAGACTTGCGGCGTCAAGGCGATCTAGAACTTCGATGGCTCGAACGTTTTCAGCGACTTGCTCGGGGGTTGTAGCGCCGAAGAGCACCGTCGCCACACGTTCATTGGCCATCGCGAATGCGATCGCAAGCATGGCGGGCGTCGAGTCGAGCTTGGCGGCGAGTGTGCGCAGATCAACGGCGGCCTGCAGCAACGGCTGCAGTTCTGGATCGGCGAGCTCGTCGGCCATGCGGCCAGATGCGAGAGGCTTTGCGTACTTGCCGGTGAGCACGCCTCCGTGAAGGACGAAGGAGGCGACAACAGCCGCACCTGAGTGGTCGAGAGCCTGAACAGCAGCCGGAGACTCAACATAGTCACGGACGCCGAGGTTGTAGGGCAGCTGTGCCGCACACGGCGGGGGTATCCCCTGTTCCAGGGCGAGTTCAGCTGCCCTCTCATGATCCGCCGGCTGCCAGTTGCCGGTGCCCCACGCGCGTAGTTTTCCCGATGTGATCAACGCTCCGATGGAGGCGACGATCGTCTCGATCGGCGGCCCGTCGGGCGTTGTCCAGGAATACGCGAGATCGATGTAGTCAAAGCCCATTCGACCCAGGGAGTCGTCGAGCTCCTGGGCAGCTGACTGATCAGGCCAAAACTCCCACCAGAGCTTGTTGGCGACGATGACCTCGTCGCGCCTCCATCCTGTAGCGCGAAACAGCTCCCCGAACAAGACCTCTGAATATCCGGTCGGGATCGGCGCTTCTCCGCTTTCGTCGTTGTAGCGGGCGTCGTCGAAGAAGATGATCCCGCGCTCTCGCGCCGCACGCATGACGCCGATGCCCTGCTCTCGCGGAATCCGCTCGTACGTGCGCCACGATCCGAGTGCAAGCGTCGAGACCTCGATCCCCGAGGCACCGAGCCGCCGTCGTCGCAAGTGCTGCACAGCTCGGAGTCTAAGTGCTCCCGGGCGTTAATATGCACATGATCGGTTGCAGGGGACCGCGTGTTCGGCGTCGAAAACCCGTCTCGCGATGAGGAGGCCGTCGTCGTCTTGGCCCGGGTGTGTGGGGTTGGGTCGACGACGACCTGGCCGAGCTCGCGCCATGGCGATTCGACGTCGCCAGCGTCCGTGCGCCGGTCGCGATCTGGTACGGGCTCGAGGACGTCTTCGTCCCGGCAGCTCACGGCGCGTGGCTTGCACGCAATGTCCCCGGTGCCGTGGCGCGCGTGGAGT
>JBAQGL010000317.1:0-5880 GCA_049287785.1 Candidatus Dormiibacterota bacterium
AGGCGTTCCTTGATCTCCTTGACCACCTGCCGCGCGATGGTCAGCTCGCGCTCGCTGAGTCGCAGAGAGTCGAGGCGCCGCAAGGCCGAACTGATGCTGTTCTTGCAGAACTCGGCGATGTTCATCCCGTCGATGGTCACCGCGAGGTACTCGGGCTTGAGCCGCGCGCCGTTGCAGGTCGGGCACGGCTTCTGCATCATCAGGCGCTCGATCTCCTGCTTGACCCACTCGGACTCGGTCTCGCGATAGCGCCGCTGCAGGTTGTTGATCACACCCTCGTAGCCGGCCTCGAAGCTCCGCGAATGGCCGCTGTGCGACGTGTACCGCATGCGCACCGTCTCGTCCTTGGGCAGCCCGTAGAGGATGAGCCTGCGTTCCTTGGCGTCGAGGTCCTTCCAGGGGACGTTGAGCGGGATCTTGAAGCGCCGGCAGACGGTCTCGAGCACCTCCATCATCCAGTGCTGCGACGGTCCGCGCGTCCATCCCGAGAGTGCGCCCTCATCGATGCTCAACGACGGGTCGGGGACCACCGCGTCGGGATCAACCTCGAGACGCACGCCGAGACCGGTGCACGCCGGACACGCACCGTGCGGATTGTTGAACGAGAAGTTGCGCGGGGCCGGTTCCTCCATCGAGATCCCGCAGTACACGCACGCGAACTCCTCGGAGAAGAGCATCTCCTGCATGCCACTTTCGGCGTCCGCAGGGATCAGCAGGATGAGCCCGTCGCTCAGCTTTGACGCCTGCTCCAGCGATTCATGGAGTCGCGAACGAAGCTCCGGCCCGATGATGATGCGGTCGACCACGACCTCGATGTCGTGCTGGAACTTCTTGTCGAGCGTGATCGGCTCGGACAGGTCGTGGAGCTCGCCGTCCACCCGCACGCGAACGTAGCCGAGGCGCTTGGCCTCGTCGAGGACGTCGCGGTGCTCGCCCTTGCGGCCCTGCACCATCGGCGCCGAGATGAGCAGCCGGGTTCCCTCGGGGAGGAGCAGCACCTGGTCGGCGATCTGCTCGATCGACTGCTTGCTGATCTCGCGACCGCAGTTGGGGCAGTGCGGATGGCCGATGCGCGCATACATGAGGCGCAGGTAGTCGTAGATCTCGGTCACGGTGCCGACCGTCGACCGCGGGTTCTAGCTCGTCCCCTTCTGGTCGTTGGAGATCGCCGGGCTCAGCCCCTCGATGTGATCGACATCGGGCTTCTCCATCTGGCCGAGGAACTGACGTGCGTATGCGCTCAACGACTCGACGTAGCGACGCTGGCCTTCCGCATAGATGGTGTCGAACGCGAGCGACGACTTGCCACTCCCCGACAGCCCGGTGATCACGATGAGCTTGTCGCGCGGCAGCGTCAGGTCGATGTTCTTGAGGTTGTGCTCGCGCGCACCGCGGATGACGATCTGATCGTTGGGCATTGACCGTCTAGCGTACCCAAGTGGCGTCGATGACCAACCTGCGCCGTGGGGATGGGAAAAGGGGGGTCGGGACGCAGGCCATGGCGTCAGAGCATAGCAAACATATGTTCGGTTCGTCGGGGGTGTCGCAACTGGGCGGCCTCCTCTCGGAGGCCGCCCTGTGTGCTGAGCCGGGTAGTGGTCTCGCCGGCCCTCGCTGAGCCGGAATGTCTCGACTAGTGGGTGTTCACACTCGCGGCGAAGTCATCCTCGTCATTGCCCAGTGTGCAGATCGCATCCGGGTTGCCTGGACAACTCGTGACCCCGGGATTGCGAGTGTCGGTCCACGTGACCCACGCCGTGTTCCCTGAGACCCCAAGGGCGTTGTAGTCACCGTAGAACAAGCCCCCAAACTCGGTCTCCGCCGGGCTCGATACGCTGGACACGCGTGAGGTTCGGCCGTTGACAGAAACGCTGTAGTCGCTGGCGCCGGACGTGTTGTCGTTGCCGTATTGCCGGTCGTAGTAGCCAACGATGACCGTCCCGCTTGACGTGATCCCCGTCCACTGCCAGTACTCGTCGGCGAGTGTCGACTGCGTACCGACCACCGGCATGCTGCGTGGATCGGTGGTGGTCCCGGTGAAGGACGCACCTCCATTCGTGCTCTCAGACTGCAGGATCTGGTTGTTGCACGCGGTCGTGCCGGCCCCTGTGTACAGGTCCTGGCCGGTCGAGCCGCTGAAGCTCGCTGGGGTGCAGCCGGTGGTCTCATTCGAGTTGCGGTTGATGTAGCTGCCGAAATTGACCACGATGTGCGACGGGTTGGTGGGATCGACTGCTCCCGACGGATAGTTCGTGGCGCGGAAGAAGCTGGTCTTCGTGCTGCCCTTGTTGACCACACAGGCGCGCCCTGCGTCCTGACCCGTGTACGTCGCGCAGTCTGGGAGGTCGAAGTAGTCGGACACCTTGACTGGAGCCGAGAACGTGGCTCCGCCGTCGGTCGACTTGACGAGCAACACCTGGTTGCGGTTGTCGTTGCCGGTGACCGTATTGTTGTAGTTGTCGTACGCCACGTACAGTGCCCCGTCGGACCCAACGAACGGATCGCTGAACTGGTTCTCGTTGCAGCTGCCGTGTGGCGTGGGCACGCCGTACGTCTGGGTGCAGAGCGTTGCGCTGTCGCCGCTGATCGCCTTGCGTGCGCTCCAGGTCTCACCACCGTCGGACGAGGAGACCTCCCAAATATAGGCGCCACCGTCAGTCGTGAACGACGTCCACGTCACGTAGATGCGGTCCTGGAAGGGACTCCCCTTGTGGTTGTCGATGGTGAACATGGGCTTGTCCTCGAGGACAACGCCGTTGGGCAGGGATCCGTTGGGTTCGTACGAACTCAGTGCGACTCGGCCCGGGAAGTCCCAACTGGCGCCGCCGTTGGCGGACCTGAAGATCAGCACACCACTCGAAACATCGGGATCCTGGGTCGTGCCGGCGCCGCGATTGAACACCTGGCACTGGAGGAACGCGGTGCCCTTGCTGTCGTAGGCGACCGCCGTGTCCCCGCCGGCCTGCCAGTACTGGCGCGCATTGCCGGTGCCGGGCGTGAGCGAGGAGCCGTTCACGAACCCCATCGGCGCGATGGTTCCGTTCCAGTTCAGCCCTCCACTGGTGCTGTAGTAGGCACCGCAGTTGCCATCCCCATGCGAGTAGTCGTTCGCCGATGCGACGAGGTTGAAGCGGTTCACCGGGTTGATCGCGATCGCCGTTTCGTTCTGGGCCATGGAGCGGCCGTTCAGGGCGCTGTCCGCGTAGTTGGTGCACGCCGTGTTCACACGAACATTGCCGTGCGAGTTCTGCTCGCAGCTGCCACCGAGTCCAGGAAAGACGCTCGACCCGCCGCCGGCTCCACCCGGACCGATCGGCGGTCCCGTCTTTGTCCCTGGGGCGGTGCCGTTCCCCTCGTTATCCCCGCCGGGTTCGGCGTCGGGCATTCCTGCCGCCTGCGCCTGGAGCACGCCGAGGCTGACGAGGGCCTGCTCGCTGGCACCGGAGAGCAGCCGCAATTGCATAGGCGTCATCGAAAGCGACGCCGAACGGAGGGCCGGCACGTGTGCACCACCCCCTCCTGAAAGCAATCCGGCCGTGATCGCGCCTGAAGCGGCGACCATCACGGCACAGGTTTTCACACTGCGTCTGTATAGGCGCATAGCCTTACCTCCATGCTCCCCGGGGTCGCTCGTCGCGACCTGCCCGACAAGGGCGCGTGAGGTATACGCGCCATCTGGTGGGCTTGTCAACCTCGGAGCGATCGGGAGGCCCGGCGTCACGCGGAAGGTCGTCGGCTGACGTTTGCAGGAGCCACCATCGAGCTCTATTGACCTGCGAGGCTCGTTGTGGAGACTCAGGAGTTTCCGACCACCATGGAGGACCCGTTTGATGCCCGATGAGCTGACAAATGTCGCAACCGACTTCTTTGCGGCGCTTGACGCCTTGGATGCTGATCGGATGAAGGAGATGTTGTCGGGGGACGTCCAGAGCGTCGACGAGGTCTCGCGACGCTGGCTGCGCGGCAGAGGCGACGTGGACAATTACCTTCGCGAGGTGATACCCGCGGTGAGTGATGTCGGGACGCGACTTCGAGATGCGGAGGAGCGCATTTGGGAGGAAACAGGGGTGCTGACCTGTTGGATCGACCAGGACTACACGATGAACGGCACTCCGCAGCACATCTCCGCTCCGACCACGTTGATCCTCCGTCGCGAAGGCGGCGCCTGGAAGCTTGTGCTGTGGCATTCGATCCCGCTTCCCGAGGAGGCGTAGCCGTACCGTTGGTCCGGTCAGTTTGAGGGAGGCCCAGCCTGACGCTGGTAGGTCACCCGGAACAGCGGACCGTTCGGCCCTAGTCCTGTGAGCGGCCCCAGCCGCCCCCCGAGATACACGTTCTCGTCCCTTGTGATGGCCACTCCCGCCGCGTCTCGGGCGTTGGCGGCATCCTCGGTGGCCTCAACGTAGCCGGACTCTGTGAGGCGAGCAGCGTCGCGCTGGTACTCGCGCTCACTCCAGTATTTCCTGTCGACAGTGGCGGGAAAGCCACGTTTGGACCATCTCCGCAGATCTCGTCGCCGACGCCATCCTCTGAAAGCTTCGCCAAGCGTCACGGGACAGGTCTAGCACAGATTCAGCCGACCCACCCCCCGTAGCCGACGACGCTTGTGGGCCGCGGTTGCCGGGGGCCATACTCGCCGCCCATGCCGCCGCGTGTTGTCAGGACACTGGGGCTATCGCTCGTCGTAGCCGGGCTCGTTGTCGCGGGCACATTCGGTCCGGTCGCGGTCCGGGCTGCTCGAGATGGGAACGGGTCCTGGGGCGCGGCGCACGCCATCCCGTCGGCGGCGACCTACTCGGATCCCGCGCTCGCTTCAGTTGGCGGCTACCTCTACGCCGCGTGGGTCGGTCAGACCAGCCCGTATCAGATCTGGTATTCCCGGTTCAACGGCAGCACATGGTCGGCGGCGGCAACCATCCCTTCGGCGCTCACGACGCAATACACCGCCCCGGCGTTGACCAACTACCAGGGTGAGCTCTACGCGGCGTGGACGGGCGAGACGAGTCCGTACACCCTCTGGTTCGCCGAGTTCAACGGCAGCACCTGGACCGCTCAGACGAAGGTGCCGTCCGCGATCACCGAGCAGTACCACAGCCCGTCGATCGCGTCCTTCGGCGGTCCGCTGTACTTCTCGTGGATCGGGTCTACGGGAGGTGCGGTCTGGTACCAGTCGGTGACGGGTGGATCCTGGTCGGGTCAGGCGACGGTCCCGTCGTCGTTCAGCAGCGGGCCCTATTCCGGCGGGCCAGGGCTCGCCTCCTACGGAGGACACCTGTACGACTTCTGGGATCAGAACGGAGCGGTCACGTACTCCAGGTTCGGTGGAACGACGTGGTCCACTCCGTCGACGATCGTGTCCTCCAGTGCGCTCGGTGCTCCGGCGCCCGCCGTCAGAAGCAAGATCCTGTACGTCGCCTGGGAGAACAACACCAACGTCCTCCACTACCGCACGTCCAAGGGCTCGACGTGGACCTCCGCGGTGGTCATTCCGTCGACCGCGGAAGGCGGCCCGGCACTGGCCGGCTACAGCACCAAGCTGTACGCCGCCTGGGACGGTCCGCCAACCGGCTCGGGCTCGTTCACGATCGACTACGCCGCCGGTCCCTGACTGGCGCGCTTGGGGAGCGCGATGTCTCAGACGAGTTGCCACCCATCGAAGCTCCCGTAACCCGAGGCCTGGCGAGCATCGGCGTGCAACGACACATCATTCACGACGGACAAACTCGCGGTGAGCCTGTACTCATCCGGGCCTAAACGTCAATCGGCACCGCCACACACCGAGATGTTATTGCCGGAGATGTCTGTAACCCGGCTCGGCACCGCATTGTCCGTGCCGTGGCGAACAGGTGTTTGGTATAATATTCTGTATGGAAGCGTTCG
>JBAQGL010000318.1:0-6760 GCA_049287785.1 Candidatus Dormiibacterota bacterium
CCCGACCGCGCGATCGCTGCGGCGCCGGCAGCGTCGAGCAACCGCATCCCACCCGGCGTGGGATCGAAGGTTCCGGAGGGCGGGTCACGATCTTCACCCTCCTCCACCGGCAGGCCCGCGGCGACCCACACGGCATAGCCCCCGTCGAGCAGCGCGACATTCGGATGGCCGAAATATCGCAACAACCACCAGCAGCGCGCCGCCGAGGTCCCTGTTGCCGCGTCGTAAACGACCACTGACTGCGAACCATCGACCCCATGCCGGCGCATCGCTTCGCCGAAGGAATCGGCGTCGGGCAACGGGTGGCGCCCCGGTCCCGGTGGGGCACTCAACTCTCGATCGAGATCGACGAAGTGCGCCCCGGGGATGTGACCCGTGCGGTAATCGGCCTCTCCGGATGGCCCCCCGAGGGTCCAGCGGACGTCGAGCAGGAGCGGCGGATCGCTTGTCGCAAGTCGTGCCGCGACTTCGTGACAATCGAACAGGAGCGATACCATTGCGTCAGGATCCCTCAGTGATCCGTCCGGCGAAACCTCAGAGAAGGCGGCTGCGTTGTCTTACCGATCACGCAGTGTGAGCGCGTCCTGAGACCGAACAATGGTACGGTGGAGATGCATGGCTGACCAGACTTGGCGGAGCCGCGGAGGCCTCATGCTTGCCGGTGGCGTTGCCTTCGGCGGACTGCTCCTCACCTCTTGCGCGCTTCCAGGAACGTCGGCACCATCGGTCGGCAACATCGGCACCGTTCACGTCGCCGGCGTACCGGCGGTGGCGGCGCCACCGACAATCGTTGTGAGCCCCTCCAACTCGGCGGAGGGAGTCGCCCTCGATGCGCCGATCAGCGTCGCCGTCAACACCGGGCACCTTGACACCGTCTCGCTCAGCGAGGCCGGCTCGTCGACAGCACTCCCGGGCACGATGTCCGCGGACGGGCGCTTGTGGCAGATGAGCCAGCCGCTCGACCAGGGCGCGCACTACACGGTGGTCGCAACCGCGACCAGCACCGCGGGTTCCACCTCGACATCGACCACGACATTCGTGACGACCACGGCGCGCAGCCGGCTGCTCACCGGCATGACCCCATACGACGGTGCGGTTGTCGGTGTCGGCGAGACGGTTGACCTTCGTTTCAACGTCAACATCCCGGTCGGTGTGCGTGCGGCGCTGCTCGAGCACATCCAGGTGACCTCGACACCGGCGGTGATGGGCGGCTGGCACTGGCTCACCGCCGACGTCGTCCATTTCCGCCCCGCAACGTTCTGGCCGGCCGGCACCAAGGTCACCGTGAACGCCAACCTCAAGGGATTCAGCGTGGGCAACGGCATCTGGGGTCTCGGTGACTGGTCGTCGAGCTTCACGGTCGGCGCCAAGCACGTGTCGCTCATCAACAACCTTACGCACACCATGCAGATCTTCAACAACGGCAGGCTGATCGCGACCTACCCGGTCAGCCTCGGCAAGGGTGGGTTCGCGACAATCCAGGGGACGCTGATCGTTCTCTACAAGACGCCGGTCGTGGTGATGAAGTCCTGCCCGACGTTCCATACCCCGGCTGCCTGCATCCCCGGCGGCGCCCAGTATTACGACGATCCGGTGTATGACGACACCGCGATTTCCACCAGCGGCTATTTCATCCATGCAGCGCCCTGGTCGGTCGGCTCCCAGGGTCGTGCCGATGTGTCGCACGGTTGCGTGAACCTCAGCACCGCGCGCGCAGTGATGTATTACAACTTCAGCATTCCCGGCGATGTCGTGCAGATCTCGAACACCGGGTACAACGCCTCGTACTCCGACGGCGAGGGTGACTGGCAGTTGTCGTTCGCGGCTTTCTCCAACACCGCCGGCCTCGGTCCGGTCTGGACGGGTCCGGTCGGGCTCTCCTCCCTCGCCGGCCAGGACTCCTGACCGCCACCACGCCTGATCGGGGTTCCTGAGCGGTGCGCGCCATCGTCGTTGCGGCGCCAGGCGGGCCGGAGCAGCTTCACATCGAGGATCGCCCCGACCCTGTCGCCGGAGAGGGCGAGGTCGTGGTCCGCGTGGCCGGTGCCGGCATCAACCGTGCCGATCTGCTCCAGCGCCGGGGTTTCTATCCACCTCCTCCCGGCGCCAGCGACATCCTCGGTCTCGAAGGGTCCGGTGTGGTCGCGAATGTTGGCTCCGGAGTCAGCGCGCCGTCGATCGGGGATCGCGTCATGCTCCTCGTCGAAGGTGGCACCTATGCGGAGTTCGTGGCGGTGCGCGCAGCCCAGGTGGTCGGGGTTCCAGACAACATCGACCTTATCGATGCGGGCGGGATCGCCGAGGTCTTCATCACCGCTCACGACGCGCTCTTGACGCGGGGCCGGTTGCAGGATGGCGAGACCGTGCTCATCCATGGTGGCGGTGGCGGTGTCGGCACTGCGGCGATACAGCTGGCGCGGCAGCACGACTGCCGGATCCTCGTCACGGCTGGGAGCCCGGAGAAGATCGAACGATGCATCGCCCTCGGCGCTGACACGGGCATCAACTACCGAACCGAGGATTTCGTCGCTCGCACCCGCGAGCTGACCGACGGACGCGGTGCGGATCTGGTGCTCGACATCATGGGGGCTTCGTACCTGGGCAGGAACATGGATGCGGTGGCCACCGACGGTCGCATCATCGTCATCGGGATGCAGGGCGGCAACCAGACCGAGATCGACCTCGGCGTGATGATGCGGCGACGCATCTCGCTGATCTCCACCACACTTCGGGCCCGGCCGGCCGCGCAGAAGGCGGTGATCGTGGCCGCATTTGCAGCCGACGTCGTGCCCTCGCTCGCCGATGGACGCCTTCGGCCCATCATCGACCGCGTGCTTCCTCTCGACGAGGCCGGCGAGGCGCACCGGCTCATGGAGTCAGGTGAGGTCGTCGGCAAGATCGTGCTCGACGCTTCGCTGCATGCCTGACACCGACGTCTGGGCCAGCTGGCTGCGGACCGGCCGCGACGGCGGCAGCCCCAGGATGCGCGCCGAGAACCTCGACCGCCTCGCGACCATGCGCGATCTGATTCTCGAGCGCGCGGGACTGCAGCCTGGCGAAACCGTCCTCGACGTCGGTGCCGGACAGGGACTGCTCGGCCTCGGGGCGCTGGAGCGCGTCGGTCCGAACGGCATGGTCATCTTCTCGGACATTTCCGAAGCCCTGGTCGACGACTGCCGGAGTGCGGTGGTCGAGCTGGGAGCCTCCGACCGCTCGAGGTTCGTGCGAGCGCCGGCGACCGACCTGTCCGAGATCCCAACCTCCTCTGTCGACGTGGTCGTGGAGCGCGCGGTCCTGCTGTTCATCGAGGATCGCGGGCGTGCCTTCGCTGAATACCGCCGGGTGCTCCGTCCGGGAGGGCGCGTCTCGCTCGGCGAGCCGCTCAACAGCTGGATGAGTGCGGATCGCCCCGGCTTCCTCTGGGGATACGACCTGACCGGCGTCATCGATCTCGAGCGCAAGCTGCACGATGCGAGGCGCGCGAACGGCGCTGCGGCTGATGACCTGCTCTTCGGATTCGACGACCGCGGTCTCGTGTCCCTGGCGCGCGAAGCCGGGTTTCAGCGTGTCGAGGCCCTGACGGAGCTTGCGCTCGCGCCTCCGCCGGCGCGCGACGATCTCGACGTCTTCCTCGACACCGCACCCAATCCGCTCGCGCCGACCACCCGCGCACTGATTGCGGCAGCACTGAGCTCGAGCGAGGCGGAGCGCTTCACCGCACACCTGCGCCTGGCGCTGCACGAGGGACGCGGGGAGCGTCGGCATGCGATGACGTTCCTCCGAGCATGGCCCTGAGCGGCGACCCCGCCTCCGCGACGTGGGATGTGGTCGTCGTCGGCGCCGGCCACAACGGCCTCACCGCGGCCGCCTACCTTGCACGCGCCGGGCGGACGGTGCTCGTCCTCGAGGCGCGTGACCGCATCGGCGGCGCGTGCACGCTCGACCACCCGTTCGACAACCCCGGATTCGTGGTCAGCCCGTGCGCCTACCTGGTCGGTCTCCTCCACCACCGGGTCATCGACGAGCTCGACCTCCGCCGTCATGGGTATCGGGTGCACCTGGTCGACCCGCATCTCTGGTGTCCGTTCGACGACGGTACGTCCCTGAGCCTCTGGGACGACTCCGAACGGAACCATCGTGTGGTGGCGGCGATGAGCCCTGGTGACGCCGACGGCTACAGCCGCTACGAGCAGCTTTTCGGCCGCATCCGGCGGGCTCTCCGATCAGAGCCGCACGACACCTGGATTGGCGATGCGCCCGACCGGCCCGCGCTGGAGGAGCTTCTGGGTCACGACCGCGAGCTCATCGAGATCATGTTCCAGGAGTCGATCGCATCTGTCATCGAGCGCCACGTGACCGACGCGCGGCTTCGCACCGCGCTGCACGGCCAGGGGTTGATCGGCACCTGGGCAGGTCCACGCGACGCCGGCACCGCGGCGATTCACGCCATGCACTCCATGGGCACGATCGAGGGACGGCCGGGCGCATGGGGGTACGTGCAGGGCGGCATGGGCCAGGTGTCCTTAGCGCTGGCACGCGCAGCTGAGGAAGCCGGCGCAGTGATCCGCACCAATGCCCGGGTCGCCGAGATCGTCCCGGGCGAGGAGGTCGTCCTCGAGGACGGCACGCGAATCGCAGCGCGCACGGTCATCTCCAACGCGGATCCACGCACCACGCTCGGACTGCTCTCCGACGCCGCGCCGTCCGCGTTCGCCGAGAAGGTGCATGGCTGGCGCATGGAGGGGCCGGTCCTCAAGATCAACTGCGCGCTCTCTCGCCTGCCGGCGTTCACCGCAGCCGGACCCGGCGACGCACCGCACCGAGCCATGGTGACCATCGCCCGAAGCCTCGACGAGACCCAGGCGGCATACGAGCGCAGCCGGGTTGGCGAGCCCAGCCCGCGATGGGCAGAGCTGTACTTCCAATCGGCGTATGACCCTTCCGTCGCGCCGGAGGGCAGGCACGTCATGAGCGTCTTCGCCGAGTACGCGCCCTACACGCTCGCGTCCGGATCGTGGGATGAGCGCCGTGAGGCGGTGGCCGACGAGGCGTTCGCCGAGATCGCACGATTCGCGCCGGACATCCTCGAGTGCGTGGTGGCGCGCCAGGTGCTCGCGCCACCGGATATCGAGGCGGCGGTCGGGCTCGCCGGAGGACACATCTTCCAGGGCGAGTGCCTCCCCGACCAGATGTGGGATCGCCGCTTTTCCCCGCGCACCCCGATGCCGGGCCTGTACCTGTGCGGAGCGAGCACCCATCCGGGCGGCAGCGTCATGGCCATCAACGGCCGCAACTGCGCGATGGCGGTGCTTGCCGATACGCCGGGCGACCGACTGCAGCTCTAGCGCGGTTTCCGCTCCCGGACTGCGTAGGTCAGGTGGGTCACCCGCTGCGTCAGCTCCGCGCGGACCGGCTCCAGGGCCACGCGGCTCGCGTCCACGCCCTCGAACAGCCGGACTCCCGAGCCGAACAGCACGGGTGCGAGCGCGATCGTGAACTCGTCGATCAGGCCGGCGTTCACGTACTCCAGGATCGTTGCGCCGCCGCCCGCAATGCGGACGTCTCGGTCGCCTGCGGCCTCGCGGGCCTGATCGAGCGCGGGCTCGATGCCGTCATTGACGAAGTGGAAAATGGTCCCAGCCGGCCGCTCCCAGGGGTCACGCGTCTCGTGCGTCACGACGAATACCGGCGTGTGGAACGGCGCCTCCGCCGGCCACATCTGCTCGCCGGCCTCGAACATGCGCTTGCCCATCACGCTCGCGCCGGTGCGTTCGAACGTCTCCCTCACGATGTCGTTGTCGCGCCCTTCCTCGCCGCCCTGGCCAAGCTTCCCGTTCTCCCGGAAGAACCGCTGTGGGAATACCCACTGCTGCAGCTCCATCCACTGCTGCCCCATCAATTCCCCGAGGGACCCGGGCGCGATGAATCCGTCCAGCGACATCGTCACGCTGAAGAACACCTTCCCGGCCATCAGTCCGCACCTCCCTCCCGAACGATCTCGGTGACGTATGCAGCGAGCTTGGTCAGGGTCTGCCGGCCGCCCTCGATCGCGTGGTACGTCTCGACCGCCTCGTCGCGCAGGGCCTTGGTGGGGAACACCGTCCGCATCTCGATCCGGGTCGCCGCGCCGTCGGACGCGAACGTCAAGACCGACTCGAAGGCGTTCGGGTCGCCGCGGGACTCGCCGTGCAGCAGCGCAATCCGCTCGGGCGGGGCGATCTCGGTCCAGGAGATCCACTCCTGATAGTCCATCCCGTCCGGTCCGTGCAAGACGAAGTCCCACTCGCCGCCGACGCGGAACTCGAACGCCCGCGTGGTGATGGTGAACCCCTCGGGTCCCCACCATCGCGACAGGTGCCGGATTTCGGTGAACGCCTCGAACACCAGCTCCCGCGGGGCGCTGATGACCCGGGAGATCACGATCTCGCGGTCGGCCGTCGCAGATTGCGCCCGCGCTTCTCGTTCCGTCGCGCTCATCACCTACTCCTCCTGCCTTGCCTGTTTGAGGTCCTGCACGTACTGGTCCAGCCGGTCGAAGCTCTCGTTCCAGAACCGCTCGAACCCGCCGGTCCACTCGTGAACCGGTCGCAGCCCGCGGGCGTCAAGGCCGTACAGGCGCTGCTTGCCTGCCTTGCGCTCACGCACCAACCCGACCTCCCGCAGCACCCGCAGGTGCTTGGACGCCCCCGGCTGGGTCATCCCCAGCTCGTGGCCAAGCTCGGTCACCGGCCGCTCACCCGCCCGCAGCAGCACCAGGATC
>JBAQGL010000319.1:0-3292 GCA_049287785.1 Candidatus Dormiibacterota bacterium
GGCCGAAACCCTGACCGAGGGTGATGCCACCCGCTTTCATCAGGTCGGCGACGAACTCGTTCTCGACACCTTCGGCAATAACCAGGGCGCCACTGACCCGCGCAAACGCCATCGTGGCATCCATGGCGGCGCGCGATCCGACCTTGGTGGAGGTCATCGTGAGGCTGCGTCCCAGCTTGAGGAACTCGCTCGCCGATGCCGCAAGCAACTCGAGCGTGGAGTGACCCTCGCCAACGTCGTCGAGGGCGAAGCGAATCCCCTCCGCACGGTAAGCGGCGAGGACCTGTGCGAGGACATCGTAGTCGCGAATGCGCTCGTGTTCGGTGATCTCGAGCACGACGCTGGACGGAGACCGTCCGGTGCTGCTGAGGAGGAGGAGCAACTGATCGACACTGTGCACCGGGTCGAGCAGCGCAGCCGCGCTGATATTGAGGAAGAGCGTGCTCCCATCCGGAAGGTGGGTGGCGTCCTGAACGGCTCTGCGCCGGCACACCCAGTCGAGGTCGCGGATCTGACCGCCGATTCGTGCCGCCTCGAACACCGCCTCCACGGAGTCCATCGCCGCGAAACCTTCGGGACGCGCGAGTGCCTCGTACCCCATCACGGATCCGTCGTCGAGGTTCACGATCGGCTGGAACATGGTGGAGAGCGCTCCGCCGCTGAGAAGACGGTTGACCACGTCGGAGTACGAGC
Organism: Candidatus Dormiibacterota bacterium; assembly: GCA_049287785.1. GTDB lineage: Bacteria > Chloroflexota > Dormibacteria > Aeolococcales > Aeolococcaceae > Palsa-851. The sequence goes on from JBAQGL010000319.1 coordinate 694, forward strand.
GTTCCGCGATATCCGCGGCCTCACCACCCTCATAGGATGAGCCCGCCACCCGGTCGCCTCCGGCACGCTTGGCCTTGTAGAGCGACTCGTCGGCACGCTGCCACACCGAAAGCGGATCCGCGCCAGCCGGGGCGGCGCTCCATCCGACGGTGATGCGAACGGGCCCGGTCGCAAGCACGAGCGAATGCATGGCCACGCGCATCCGTTCCGCCACCAGCTGCGCACCGAAGACGCCGACCTCGGGGAGGAGCGCCGCGAACTCGTCACCACCGATGCGCGCCATCACGTCCCAGCCGCGAACCAGCAGACCGAGGGTGTGGCCGACGACACGCAGCAATGCATCGCCGGCGGCGTGGCCCTCGGAGTCATTGACCTCCTTCAGTCCGTCGACGTCAAGCGAAAGCACGGCGAATGGCAGTCTCGGAATCGTGCGGAGCGCCCGGTCGAACTCGCGCCGGTTCTTCAGCCCGGTGAGCGCATCCGTGGAAGCGAGCGCGGCAAGCTCCATGGCGGCTTCGTGGATCGCGGTTTCGGCCTGGACGCGCTCGATGAACCGGCCAAGATGGTGGCAGATGGCCGGCATCGGCTCCAGCGCAGCCCGAGGCGCTGGCGCGGTCGTCTCTCGAAACACCGCGAGCACGCCGACGAGATTGCCCTTGCCTCTGATCGGGAACGTGAGAGCGCTGTGAATGTCGGCGGCCGCCGCCATGACCGCACGACTGCCTCTCCCATCGGCGCCGATCGACGCCGATGCCGACCCACGACCGGTCTTCACCACCCTGCTCACCAGTGCCGGTCCAAGGCCGACGCCCAGCGCCTTGCCCTCGGCCTCAAACGCTACGACGTCGGGTGTTCCGTCCGATGACGAATATCGCAGCTCCACGTCGCGAGCTTGTCCGTCGCGCAGCCAGATCTCCCCGATGCGCCCGTGCAGTGCGGTGGTGACCATCGTGAGCGTCTCGCGGAGCGTTGCATCGATGTCGTCGGATTCGTTGAAGAGCGCCAGCGCACTGACCAGCAACGATTGAGGGCCTCGGGTACGCGCGGTTGGTCGCCGTCGATCCGCTCGACCGATGACATCACGCTCGCGCCTCGACACGACTGTGTGTGCTCCGGCGCGCGCTCGTGTATCCGACGCGAGGGGAGCCGGCATCGACACTGTACATACACCTTCAAACGGATTGGGAGAGGGCCCGGGAAATCACGTTGGGGGCGACCAAACGCCTGGTCTGTACGCGACCGCACTTACCGGACAGACCGCGACACCGCCGCGGGGTTCGGTTGCACAGCGGTCATCCACAACGCAAACCAGATGACGGCTCCGCGATACGCGAGGCGTTCAGGCGATGCTCTAGGGTGCACTCGCGCTGTGGCTTGCGCTTCACGCGGAGCTAGTACAACACAAGTTGCTATCCGCGGTCGCGATGCCGGGTACCATGGGACGCCACATGGAACGGGAGTTGCGGTCGGCGGGAATTCACTGCGACGACGCGCTCACGTCGGTTTTCGCGGTGCTCGGAAAACGCTGGACCGGTGTCGTTATCGGGGTTCTGCTCGAGCGCCCGGCGCGATTCGCCGAGATCGCCCGGGCGATTCCGGGAATCACCGAGAGCATGCTTTCAGCCCGTCTCACTGAGTTGCGGGATGCCGGCCTGCTCACTCGCGAGGTGATCGAGGGTCCCCCGATCGCGTCGCTGTACCGGCTGACGCCGAGCGGGGAGGCGCTGAGGCCCGCGCTGGTGGCGCTCGGCGAGTGGGCACAGGCCCACATGGGTTCCGGGGCGTGAGCCCCGAAGTGTCCGCAGTCGACGGTCGCATCGTCGCCTCCGGTCTCACCAAGATCTTCGGCGAGATCAAGGCAGTCGACGATCTGTCGTTCACCGTCGAGCCGGGGTCGGTCACGGGGTTCCTCGGACCCAACGGCGCGGGGAAGACGACGACGCTGCGCATGATCCTCGGCCTGGCGACGCCCACCTCCGGTACCGGCACGATCAGTGGTGTCGCCTACACGCACCTGCCGGTCCCCGGTCGAACCGTCGGTGCCGTTCTCGAGGCGACCAGCTTTCACCCGGGCCGTTCGGCTCGCAATCACCTGCGCGTCTTCTGTGCCGCCGCCGGGTTGCCGGACAAGCGAGCTGACGAGGTGCTCGAGTGGGTTGGGCTCACGCAGGCCGCCAGGTATGCCGTGCATGGCTTCTCGCTCGGCATGCGTCAACGGCTGGCGCTGGCGACGGCGCTCCTCGGCAACCCGAGGGTCCTGCTCCTCGACGAGCCGGCGAATGGCCTCGACCCCGAGGGAATCGCGTGGCTCCGGGGGTTGCTCCGGCATTTCGCGGATGTCGACGGGCGCACCGTGCTGATCTCGAGCCACGTGCTTTCCGAGGTCGAGCAGACCGTCGACCGGGTGGTGATCATCGCGCGCGGTCGGTACATCTATGAAGGGAAGCTGGCGGATCTCGAAGGTGCGAGCGGCGGCGTCGTGGTGCGCACCCCCACGCCCGACCGGTTCGCATCCGCTGTCGCGCCGCTCAACGCGAGGATCACTCCGCGGGCTGACGGCTCGCTTGCGGTGGTGGGAGCCACCCCCGCGGCCGTGGGC
>JBAQGL010000320.1:0-11091 GCA_049287785.1 Candidatus Dormiibacterota bacterium
TCGACAAGCAGCTCGCTCGCGTCGAGCCGCGCCAGCTCGTCGGCGAGGGCCGCGCTTCCGAGGTCGCCCTCGACCTCGAAGAGCTCCAGGTGCTGGGTGTTGGGATCGAACGCTGCGATACCGACCCGGCCGTGCGACCCGAAGAGCGCAACGCATCGTGATACCGCCGACGGTTCGAGCAGATCCGCCTCAACGACCATGCCCGGGCTCAGCACGCGGGTCACCGCGCGACGGACCAGACGGCCGGAGACGACCTCGCCGACCTGATCCCAGATGACGACCCGCTGACCGGCGTCGAGCAGCTTGCGAATATGCAGGCTGATCGCCTGGTGGGGCACACCGCACATCGGCAGCCGGCCGGCGGCGCCGAAACCTCTGCCGGTGAGTTGCACGCCGAGAATCGGCGCCGCAACCTCGGCGTCGTCGCCGAACATCTCGAAGAAGTCGCCGAGCCGAGCGAGGACGACGGCGTCCCGATGATCGGCCTTGACGGCGCGATACTCGCGAAGGATCGGCGTGTCCCCGGCGGTCTCGAGGTTGAGCGTTCTGTGGGGCGCCTCGGGCACCGCCGCGATGAGGTGCGGAGCCCGAATCTTCGAGCTCGTTCTCACGCCGCCGCGCCGACGGGCCGAACGTGCAACTGAAATGCGTTCGCCGCGACCACCTCTGCGGTATGCAACTCACCCGGCTGCGCGGTCCCGGCGGGGAGCCACGCCACCTTGTTCTCTCTCGTGCGACCGTACGGCCTCGCATCTTCGGCGATGCCGTCGACCAGGATCTCGACGCTTGCACCGACGTAGAGGGCGTTGCGCGCCGCGGCGATCTCCCGCTGCATAGCGAGCAGGTGATTGAGCCGCGCCTTCTTCTCGTGCAGGGGCACGTCGTCCTCTCGGCGGGCCGCGGCGGTGCCGGGACGGACAGAGTACGCAGCGAGGTGCACAGTATCGAAACGCAGTTCGCGCATCAAGGATTCGGTGCCGGCAAACTCCGATTCGGTCTCGCCGCAGAACCCGACGATGATGTCCGTGCTCAGCGCGAGGCGCGGACCGACGGTCCCAACCGCCGCCTCGATCTTGGCGCGATATTCATCAATGGTATACAGCCGGCGCATCCGCCGGAGCAGGTCGTTGTCGCCGGCCTGCACCGGGAGGTGGAGCTGCTCGCAGACCGTCGGAAGGTCGCGCATCGCGGCGAACAGCTCGGGGACGGCGTTGCGAGGGTGGCTGGTCAGAAAGCGCAGGCGCCACAGGCCGGGGACCGCATCAACCGCAGCGAGGAGCTCGGGAAGACGGGCGCGATGCTGCTGGTCGTGATACGAGTTCACGTTCTGCCCGAGGAGCGTGACCTCGCGAACCCCCTGCGCCACCAGGCGCTCGACGTGCTCGACGACCTCGGGCACCGGGCGGCTCAGCTCCCGGCCGCGCACGAAGGGAACGATGCAATAGGTGCACATCTCGTTGCAGCCACCCATGACTGCAACGTAGGCGCTGAGGCGGTCCGAGGCGGGGACGATGACCGGCCCGTCGAGGTTGGGAGCGTGGAGTGCCTGGAGCTTGGCCAGGAAGCCGTCGGGCTCGCGGACATCGAAGACGTAGTCGAGCTCGGGCAGCCGATCGAGGAGCGCCTCCCCGTGCTCGACGGCCATGCAGCCGGTGAGCGCGATCGCCCGTCCCGGACGCGCGCGCTTCCAGGGAATCAGCTCGCGGAACTTCCCGAAGACCTTCTGCTCGGCGTTGGCACGAACCGTGCAGGTGATGAGCACGGCGATGTCGGAGTCCTCGAGCGCGGTTTCGGGGATACAGCCGATGTCGGCGATATGTGCTCCCAGCTCCTCGCGATCGGCGTCGTTCATCTGGCAGCCGATGTGCCAGAGGTGGACGCGTGGCGCCCTCCCGAGCACAGGCACCTGCGGCTCGCGCCGGGGGGCGCGCGCGATCAGCGGGAGCGGCCTGAAACCTCGAGCGGAGTCGCTGAGGATCGGAACATGCGGCATCCGTCGAAGCCTAACAGTGTGTTCCAGCGCCCATCGGGCGCTTCAGGCCGCGGCTAGCGGACTTCGACGACCAGGCGGATTCCGGTTCGCTCCTCTCCATCGATGGAGATGTCGATGAACGAGGGAATGCACACCAGATCGAGCCCGCCGGGGGCAACGTACCCACGCGAGATGGCGATCGCCTTGATCGCCTGGTTGATGGCCCCGGCGCCGATCGCCTGGACCTCGACCCGCTTCTGCGTGCGCACCACGCCGGCGATCGCACCGGCGACCGCAACCGGCTTGCTCGTTGCTGAGACCTTGAGGATTTCCAATGGAGGTGTCACGCCGGGGGCGTTATGTGAGGGCGGTGAGTAGGACGTGGTCATTATCGGCCGCGATTGTCGCCTCCCGCAGCGGGCAATACCCGCCGGCGCGATGCAATCGTTACTTCGCGTACTCGACGCTGCGGGTTTCGCGGAGCACCACCACCTTCACCCGGCCGCTGTAGCTCCCCTCCCCGTGCAGTCGCTTGGCGATCTGCCGGGCCATGATCTGCGCCTCGTCGTCGCTGATCTCGTCCGGTTTGACGAGAACCCGAAGCTCCTTGCCGGCGAGAACGGCGAAGCTTCGTTCCACGCCGCGGAACTCGTTGGCGATCGCCTCGATGCGTTCGAGGCGCTTGATGGTTGACGCGAGCGATTCCCTGCGAGCGCCCGGCCGCGCCGCGCTGATGGCGTCGGCGGTCATGAGGATGGCCGCCGCAGGTGAGCGAGGCTCCTCGTCGTAGTGATGCGAGCGGACCGCCTGCACCACCGCGGCGGGGCGGCCGAGGCGCGCGAGGATCTCGCCACCGATGATCGCGTGGGGGCCGTCGACGTCGTGCTCCACCGCCTTGCCGATGTCGTGGAAGAGCGCCGCCTCCTTGGCGACCTGCTCGTCGAACCCGATCTCCGCGGCGATCATGCCGGCGATCGCGGCGGTGTCCTGACTGTGCGAGAGCACGTTGTGGCCATAGGAGTTGCGGTAGCGCAGCGTCCCGAGGAGGCGCGCGAGCTCGGGATGGACGTTGGTGAGCCCGATGTCCTGGCACGCCTGCTCGCCTTCATGCTTGATCTGCTGAGCCAGCTCGTTGCGGGCTTTGACCACCATCTCCTCGATGCGGGCCGGGTGGATGCGCCCGTCGCTGAAGAGGCGCTCCAGGGTCGCCCGGGCGACCTCGCGACGCACCGGGTCGAAAGAGCTCAGCACGATCGCCTCGGGGGTGTCGTCGACGATGACGTCGACGCCGGTCGCCGCTTCCAGCGCGCGGATATTGCGGCCCTCGCGCCCGATGATGCGGCCCTTGAGCTCGTCCGACGGCAGGTGGACGACCGTGACCGACGCCTCGCCGCTCTGCTCGGAGGCCTGGCGCTGCATGGCAGCGATGAGAATCTCGCGGCTGCGTTCGGCGGCCTCGTCGCGGACCTGGGTCTCGGCCTGCCGGATGCGCTCGGCGATCTCCGGGACCAGGTCGCCTTCGACGCTGCGCATGACCTCGACGCGGGCCTCCTGCTCGGAAAGCGCGGCGACGCGCTCGAGCTCCCTGGTGATCAGGGCGCGCTCATCCTCAACGGTCTGACGCAGGGTCTCGAGGTCGGCTTCGCGACGGGTCAGCCGCTGCTCGTTGGAGTCGAGCTCGCGGAGGCGCCGCTCGAGGCCCTCCTCGCGCTGATTGGTCCGCTGCTCGAGCCGCGCGATCTCCGCTCGCCGCTCACGGACCTCCGCCTCGGCCTCGTCGCGGCGTCGTGCCGCCTCCTCCTTCGCGGCGAGGAGCACCGACTTCGCCTCCTGCTCGGTCGCGCGGACCTGCTCGAGACGGCGTTCGGCGTCCGCATCGTGCGTCACCCGGCTTTCCGCCACGGTTCTGCGCGCGTACAGGACAGCTACAACCGCAAATGCGGCCGCAACAATCACCAGCCCTGCCAGGGCGAGGATCTCGATGCCGATTGGATGGAACCTCGGGGGTCGGGCGCGATGCGCCCTGCTTGGACTGCCTCACGTCGAGAAGGGGACCGGGGCGAGACCCACAGCGTCTCGATGATCCGGTCGGGGCCGGCCCGCGTCTGGCCGGTCGTTCACGACGGAAGACCTTTCCATTGTACGAGCCAAAGGGGTCACTCGCATGTTTCGATGAATGACATGTGGCCGGGCTACCCTTAGACCCGTGACCGACCGGGAGGTCGCCAGCGTGCTCGAGGCACCCGGCGATGATGAGTTTCGCCACAGCGCTCCGCATGCGATCGGAGCCTTGCTGATTGCCAGCGGGCTGCTTCGAGTCGGTGCGGTGGGCGTCGGCGTGGCGCTGCAGTTCCGGATCAGCGACCTCGCTCATGGCTCGCCGAGCGGGGTGGCCATCGGCCTCATCGGCGGTGCGCAGGCGGCGACCGAGATGGTGTTCGCCCCGATCCTGGCCCGGTATGCGGACAAGTTCGGCCGGCGACGTTTTCTCGTGGCCGGCCCGGTGGTCTGTGTCGTGGCCGTGCTGCTGGTTGCGCTCGGGGTGCGCCCGGCGCAACTGGGCGGTGCACGTCTGCTCGAGGGACTCGGCGCAGCCGCGTTCGTCCCGGTCGCGCTGGGAACCGTCGCGGCAGCGACCTCCGGCGATCGGCGACGCCGGGCCGGTGCGAGTGGAGCATTCGAGGCGTCGACGCTCATCGGGTATGCGGGCGGGTTCGGGCTCGGATCGGTCGCGTACTTCGGCCTGCACCGCTGGGCATTTGTCCTGCTCGCCGGGCTCTACGCCATGGCGGCGATCGTCTGCCTCGTCTTCGTGCCGCGGGTTCCCCCACTCCCGGTCCACTCGCTGCGGGTCGTCTTCCGGGCGGCGGTCGGGCCGGGACCGATGCGCGCCTTCCTACCCTCGTGGATCATGTCGTTCGCGCTCATCGGGGCGTTTGTCGCCAATCTGCCTTCGTTGCTCCGGCACAAGGCAATCGGATCGCAGTCATTGATGCATCAGTTCGACGTGCGCTTGATCGGCCTGTTCCTGATCATCTGGGTTGCGATATTCCTGGTCGGCATCATCCTGTGGACGCCGTTCGTCGCGCGCCTTGGACCCGCGATCGTGATGCGCAGAGCCGTCCCCGGCGCGTGGCTCACCATGATCGCGCTGCTCGCGATCAACCATCTCCCGTTCGTCGGGATGCTGGTTGTGCTGCCGCTCCTCGTGCTCGGCATCCTCTGGCTGGCAGGCTTCGGGCCCGCAGCCGTCACCTACCTCGCCGACTGCTCCGAGAGTCTCAGCGCCGATCGATCCGCGCTCATGTCCTTCTACACCGTGGCTCTCGCCGGCGGCGGCGCGATCGGCGCGGTGATCGGCGGCTTTGCCGCCCACCTCCTGTACATCGACGGGCTCGTGATCCTCGGACTGCTCCTCTCGGGCACGACCTTCATCACCCTCGGCGCGGTGGTGCGTTTCGACCGGGCCGCCAAGTCCGCGGCGCTGGTCTGAACCCGGGTCGCTACCAGGCCCAGGCCTCGGGTGCGGTTCCAGGGCCTGGGAACATGGCGTCGAGCGCCTCGAGCGCCGCGTCGTCGAGGTACACGTCCAGCGCATGCAGATTGCTTTCGAACTGCTCGATCGTGCGCGGTCCGACGATCGGACCGGTGACGCCGGGTTGCCGGAGCAGCCAGGCGAGGCCGACGGCCGCGGGGTGCTCACCGAGCTTCGCGCAGAACGCCTCGTAACGCTCGATGCTGTCGCGGTGCTCGATGAGGAGCTTCTGCGTCACCTCTGACGCCGAGCGGCCGGTGTCGCGCTGCTTGGCGAGGATGCCGCCCAGCAGCCCACGCATCAACGGGCTCCACGCGATGATGCCCACGCCGTAGTGCAGCGCGGCAGGAATGACCTCCTCCTCGACGTGGCGCTCGACGAGGTTGTAGAGGCACTGCTCGCTGATCAGCCCGAGGAAGTGCCGGGCCCTGGCCAGCTCCTGCGCCTGGGCGATCGTCCAGCCGGCGAAGTTCGAGGATCCCACGTAGACGATCTTTCCCTGCTGCACGAGCACCTCCATCGCCTCCCAGATCTCGTCGAAGGGGGTGCTCCTGTCGACGTGGTGCATCTGGTAGAGGTCGATGTGATCCGTCTGGAGGCGGCGTAGCGATCCCTCGCAGGCATTTCGGATGTTGCGTGCGGACAGGAACGTGTCGTTGGGCCAGTCGCTCATCGACCCGTAGAGCTTGGTGGCGATGACCACCTTCTCGCGCCGGCCTCCACCCTGGGCGAACCAGCGGCCGACGATCTGTTCGGTGATCCCCTCGCCCTTCTTCCACCCGTACACGTTGGCGGTGTCGAAGAAGTTGACGCCCGCGTCGAGCGCGGCATCCATGATCCGGTGCGACGTTGCTTCGTCGGTCTCCGGACCGAAGTTCATGGTGCCGAGGCACAGACGGCTGACCGACAAACCGGAGCGACCGAGGTGTGTGTATTCCATGCCCTGACTCTGACAGTCAGGTCAATCCGCGCATCACCCTGGCCACCAGTGACGATGAGAATCCACGCCGCTGCAGGGCTCCCGCCACCCGCATTCGCGCCCGCTGATCGCGAGCGTCTGTCGCGCCGGTGCGCTCCCACAGCCGCTGCGCGACCGCCAGCGCGGATGCCTCCTCGGTGTCGCTCTGACCGTCGAGCGCCTCGGTGATCAGCTCGCTCGCGACGCCTTTCGCCTTGAGGTCGGCTGCGACCCGCGCTCGACCGTGTCCCGCACGCCGGTGGCGCGCCGCGACGGATGCCGCCATCGCCGCGTCGTTGATGTACCCGGCGTGCGCGCATCGTCGCACCGCCTCGCCGGCGGCTTCAGCGCTATAGCCTCGGCGTTCGAGCTTGCGCTGCAGCGCAGCCGCGGACTGGCCGGCACCACGGAGGATGCGCAACGCTGCATCCTCCGCGGCGTCAGCACTTTCCGGCGCCGTGGGTGGGGTGGGTGCCCTCACGAGATCGGCGTGGTGGTGTGTGCTAAGCGATGGGTGCCGGCACCGGCGGCAGTTCGCCACTCAATTCGACGACGGCATCGTTGAGCACGGGCTCAGGCAGGGCGGCGATCCGCACCTTGGCGGCGACCTCCTCCATGAGATCGGGGTTCTGGCGAAGGAAGTCGCGCACGTTCTCGCGACCCTGTCCGAGCCGCATGTCGCCGTAGGAGAACCACGCGCCGCTCTTGTCGATGATGTGGGCGTCGATCCCCATATCGAGCACGCTGCCGGCGTACGAAATGCCTTCGTTGTACAGGATGTCGAATTCCGCCGAGCGGAACGGCGGCGCCACCTTGTTCTTGACAACCTTGACTTTGACGCGGCTGCCGACGACGTCGAGCCCCTGCTTGATGGAGTCGATCTTGCGGATGTCCATGCGCACCGATGCGTAGAACTTCAGCGCCCGGCCACCGGAGGTGACCTCGGGGTTCCCGAACATCACGCCGATCTTCTCGCGCAGCTGGTTGATGAAGATGACCGAGGTGTTGGACCGGCTGATCGCCCCGGTGAGCTTGCGCATCGCCTGGGACATGAGGCGAGCCTGCAAACCGACATGGCTGTCACCCATCTCGCCGTCGATCTCCGCCTTGGGAACCAGGGCGGCGACCGAGTCGATCACGACCACATCGACCGCACCGCTGCGCACGAGTACCTCGACGATCTCGAGCGCCTGCTCACCCGTATCGGGTTGCGAGATCAAGAGTTCCTCGGTGTTGACCCCGATACGCGATGCGTACTGGGGATCGAGCGCGTGCTCGGCGTCGATGAAGGCGGCGACCCCACCGCGACGTTGCGCCTCGGCGATGATGTGCAGCGTCAGGGTCGTCTTGCCCGACGACTCGGGGCCGTACACCTCGATGATCCGGCCGCGAGGGATGCCGCCGACGCCGAGCGCGATGTCGAGCGTCAGCGCGCCCGTCGGGATGATGTCGATGTGCTGAGCATGCACGTCTCCGAGACGCATGATCGCTCCCTTTCCGTGGGCTCGTTCGATCTGTCCGAGAGCTGTCTGCAGCGCGCGATCCCGCTCCGTCGTCACCGGCTCACTCCTGTCTTCACGCGGCGTTCGAGCACGACGCCCGTTCACTTCTACGACCGGCTCGACAGTCTCGATGGTACGACTTGCCAGTGTGTTCGTCAAAGCTGTACTCCAAAGGGTGGTTGGGATGGATTGGAGGTGCGGCTGGGATGCCGTAGGGCGTCGCGACGGGCGGCGCGTCCGGGCTCACCGGGTGGGGCGAACATTTGTACTGTACTCCGTTGACGCGGACGTGACAAGCCCGAAGTCGGGTCGCCGCGCACCGCTCGACGGGCAAGGCGATCATGGGGTTTCAATCGCTGCGGTGGGGCCTGACATCGCACGGACGACCACACGACAGAGACGCAGGGCAGCCTGGACGGCGTGCGCGCGATTCAACTCGCGCCCGTGATCCTCATCGAGACGGACCCCTCGCGCCCAGGCCGGCCCGACGACCGCGACGAAGACGAGTCCTGCCGGCTTGTGCTCGCTCGAGTCGGGGCCGGCAACGCCGGTGATGCCCACGCCGAGATCGGCTTCGTAGCGCCGGCGCACGCCGGTGGCCATCGCCTCGGCCACCTCCGGACTCACCGCGCCGTGGGTCGCGAGGAGATGGCGGCCCACGCCGAGGTGCTCGGCTTTCACATCGTCCGCGTAGGCGATCACGCCGCCCCTGACGTAGGCGGACGACCCCGCTACCGCGGTCAACGCGGCGCCGAGCAGGCCGCCGGTGCACGACTCCGCGACCGCGATGGTCAGGCGTGCCTCGATCAGCTCACGTCCAAGCACCGTGGCGTCCGGGAAAGCGACCTCCAGCACGGGGAGGCGGTCGTCATCGTCCTGGCCCGCGCCCGGGGCGTCCACCGGCTCAGTGGCCGGGGTCGCGCCGGCGCCAGGCGCAGTGCGGGCCGCGCATCCTCACCGGTAATTGGTGAACTGGAGCGGCACGTCGACGTCGAGGTCGCGAAGCTGCTGGATCACCGCCTGAAGCTCGTCCTTGTCCTTGCTCGAGACCCGCAGCTGATCACCCTGGGTCCGCACCTGCGCCTTCGGATGCTCGCCGCGGATCCGCTTGGTCAGGTCCCGTGCCAGCTCTTCGCCGATGCCCTTGCGGAGCTTGACGACCTGCCGGACGTTCCCTTTGGCCGCAGGCTCCGGCTTCTGCGGATCGAGCACCTTGAGATCGAGGCCGCGGCGGTGCGCCTTGCTCTGCAGGACGTCGATGATCGACTTGAGCTGCGCGTCGGTCCCGGTGAGCAGGGTGATCGTCTCGTCCTCGAGCGTGATCTCGACATCGATGCCCTTGAAGTCGTACCGGGTCGTTATCTCGCGACGCGCCTGGTCGACCGCGTTGACCAGCTCCTGGCGGTCGAACTCGCTGACGACGTCGAAGCTGTGGTCCTGAGGCATGAGTGATGAGGATAGCGACACGCGCCACGGCGCAGCGCCGGACCCCCAACGGCTGGCCGGCGCCTCGAGCGGGACGCGCCGGGCTATTCCTCGCCGAGGTCGGCGAGCAGCTCGTCGACCTGGAACACGTCCATCAGGACGTCGCGCGACTTGCTGCCCTCGAACGGGCCGACCACGCCGTGCTCGGCGAGCTGGTCGATGAGGCGCGCCGCACGGGTGTAGCCGACGCTGAGCTTGCGCTGGAGCAGCGACGCGGCGGCACGCCCTTCCGCAGCAACCGTGTGCGCCGCCTTGGCGAAGAGCGGGTCGCGCTTGGACGCGTCACGGGCCCAGGAGACGGTTGCCTCGACTGTGAAGATCTCCTCCTGGTAGTCGGGCTTTCCCTGCAACTTCCAGTGGCCGATGAGCGCGTCGAGCTCGCGATCACTGACGAACGCTCCCTGCAGACGGCGCGGCTTGCCCTCGTCGATGGGGAGGTAGAGCATGTCGCCGCGGCCGAGGAGCTTCTCCGCGCCCATCTCGTCGAGGATGACGCGAGAGTCCACGCCGCTCGAGACCGCGAATGCGACGCGACTCGGGATGTTCGCCTTGATCAACCCGGTGATGATGTCCGCCGACGGACGCTGCGTGGCCACGATCAAATGCAGGCCCACGGCGCGGGCGAGCTGCGCGATGCGGCAGATCAGGTCCTCGATCTCCCCCGCCGCGACCATCATCAGATCGGCGAGCTCGTCGATCACGATGACGATGTACGGCAGCGGCGCAACCCCGAGCCCCGGCGCCTTCTCGTTGAACGCCACGATGTTGCGTGCGGCGTGCGATGCGAAGAGCTTGTACCGCTCCTCCATCTCCTTCACCGCCCATCGCAGCGATGCGACGGCGGCCTCGGGCTCCACCACCACCGGGACGAGCAGGTGCGGCAGGTCGGCGAAGTTGGAGAGCTCGACCCGCTTGGGGTCGATGAGGATCATCTTGAGCTGCGCGGGCGTGGCCTGGAGGAGGAAACCACCGAGAACCGCATTGATGCACACCGATTTCCCGCTGCCGGTCGCACCGGCGATGAGCAGGTGCGGCATGCGGGTGAGGTCGCCGATCACCGGGTGTCCGCTGACGTCGGCACCGAGCGCAACGCTCAGCTTGTGGCGCCGGTCCGTGAACGCGGGCGACTCGATCGTCTCCTTGAGGCTCACCAGCTGCGCCGCCTTGTTGGGCACCTCGACGCCGATCGCGGATTTACCCGGGATGAACGGCTGGATGCGGATCGGCGCGGCCAGCGCGAGCGCCAGGTCGGTCTGATACCCGAGGATGCGACGCACCGGCACGCCGACGGCCGGCTGGAGCTCGTACTGCGTGACCGTCGGCCCGCTGTTCGCACCGACGATCCGCGTCTCGATGCCGAAGGACTGCAGGGTGCTCACGATCTTGTCACCTGTGGCACGAACTTCGGCGGCGAGGCGCTCGCGCTTGCCGGTGATGGTGTCGAGCAGGTCGGGGGTCGGCAGGACCCAGACCTTCTCCGGCTCGTCGTTGATCATCACCGCGTGGCCGATGCCGACCTCGGGAACCGGTCCGATCAGCACAGGTGCGTCGCCGGGCGCGGCGGCAACCCCTTCGAACTCGCGTGTGAAGCCGTGCTCCCCGAGGTCCTCGCCGGTCGCCTGCGGCTCCTCCGGGTCGA
>JBAQGL010000321.1:0-4566 GCA_049287785.1 Candidatus Dormiibacterota bacterium
ATTCTCGGTGGCGCTCCTGCGATTGCGTTCCTGCCCACCGCCGGTGTTCTGCGTGGCGAGCGCGACACCGTGGCGGATCCAGAGCGCGCCGACTCCCTTGGGGCCGTAGACCTTGTGCGCAGAGAGGGAGAGCAGGTCGACGCCCAGGGCTCCGGGATCGAGGCGGATCCGTCCCAGCGCCTGCACCGCGTCGGTGTGGACGAGGGTTGCCGGGTTGCGACGGTGCACAGCGTCGGCGATCCCGCGGACGTCCTGGACGGCGCCGGTCTCGTTGTTGACGGACATGACCGAAACCAGCACGGTCTCGGCGGTGACCGCCGCGGCGACCGTCTCCGGGCTGATGCGGCAGTCCGCGTCGCAACCTATGACGGTGAGCGTCGCCGCTCCGGTGGCCTCGAGATGACGCGCGGTCTCGAGGATTGCGTCGTGCTCGATGGCGCTCACCACCAGGTGACATCCGCGCTCCGGGCCCCAGCGCTCGAGGACGCCGCGAATCGCCAGGTTGTCCGCCTCGGTGCCGGATCCCGTGAAGACGATCTCGCGCTGCGCGCATCCGAGCACGGCGGCGAGCCGGTCCCGGGCCGCGTCGACCGCCGAGCGCGCCGCCCGCCCCGATGCGTGAACCGATGACGGATTCCCCTGAGTTGTCGTCAGGTACGGCAACATCTCCTCGAGCACCGCAGCAGCCAGGGGCGTGGTCGCGGCGTGGTCGAGATGGATCCGGGTCACGACGGGGTCGGAGACGCGGTCGCTATCGCGGCCCGCACCCGCTCGATCACCGCATCGGTGAAGTCGGTGGTCGAGGCCTGCCCGCCGAGGTCGGACGTGGAGACCCCCGCCCGGAGCGCCTCGAAGAGCGCCTCACGGATGACCCTCGACGCCCGTCGGCAGCGAGCGTCGGGTACGAATCCGAGCAGGGCTGACGCCGCGAGGATCATCGCCATCGGGTTGGCGACGTTCTTCCCCTCGAGGCTCGGGGCCGTCCCGTGCGGGGCCTCGGCCATCACGACCGACGGCACCAGCGGGTCGTCGCCGAAACCCAGCAGCAGCGACTCGGCGCCGGCGATGCTCCCGAAAAGCGGCAGCACCAGGTCGCTCAGGCAATCACCGTCGCGGTTCAGAGCAGGGATGACGAGCGCGTCACCGGCGCGGCTGAAGAGCAGCGCGTAGGTCGCGTCGATCAGCTGAGGTTCGTAGTCGACCTCGGGATGGCGCTCGGCGGCGTCGTCGAGCTCCTCCTTGAACATCCCCTCGTAGACCCTCGAGACCGTGAACTTGGGGCCCCCGAAAACCCGGGCACGGGTGCGCTCGGCGTGCATGAAGGCAAACTCGGCGACCGCCCGGCACGTCGCCCGGGAGATGTGCTCGGTGCGGTACGCCACCTCGTCGCCGTCGCTCTGCTCGCGCCACTCGGTGGCGTTGTATGCGTCGTCGACGGCCATGCGCACGATGCTGATCGGAGCGCTGACCCCGGCGATCCCTGCCACGCCGGGGATTCGCTGCCCGGTGCGCAGGATCACGCGTCCGCCGACCCGCTCCCGGAGCAGCGCATTGGGGCTGCCGACATCGGAACGGTCCGTCGGCGTGACCGTCGCCGCCTTCAACCCGAAACCGGCGGCACGCATGGCCTCCGCAGCGTCGATGACCACCGCGTTAGCGGTGTCGCGTCGATGTGCAAGCGACAGGTCGAACGTCTGCAGCTCCAGCTCGATGCCGATGACGTCCGGGTGCATCACCCGAAGCGCCTCCTCGAGCAGCTCCTGTCCGGTCTGGTCGCCGCGAAGGACGACTACGCTGGTCACGGCCAAAGCGTACGTCTCCACCCGGAGGCGGCGACCGGTGGGTGCGATGGCATCATCGCCGCGTGCCGAACTCGGTGACCGCGCGAGATGACGAGCAGGAACGCCGCCCAGGCGCGGTGCTGTTCGTGTACACCTGGGATCTCGCCCTGGCGATCCTCGCCCTCTTCGGCGCACTCGCATCGTTTGCGGGCGGCGTCGCAACCAGCGCCGGGGGCACCGCGTCCCTTCCGCTGGCGGTCCAGATCATCGCCGCGGTGTCGGCCGCGTGCTTTGCGGCGACGCTGATCATCGTCGCCTCGCTGCTGACGAGGAAACAGGCCTGGATCCGGCAGATGCAGATCGGAACCCTCGCCGCGGCGATCGCGCTCGCCGCCATCTCGGTTGTCGTCGGCGCCATCGTCGGGAACGGCGTTGATGCGCCCGGTCTGATCGTCACGCTCATCTTCCTGCTCCTCGACGCGCTCGCGATCGTGATCATGACCGAGCGGCGAGTGGTGAGCTTTTATGACCAGACCGCCGGTGTGCCCGTCTACGTCTGGGCAACCCTCGCGGTCTGGATCGGCGGGCAGCTGATGATCATCGTGGTCTCGGCGCTCGCGCACTGACCCGTCGCGTCGACCCACGATCAGATGTAGGTCAGCAGGTCCTCGACGATCTCCACCAGCTCGTCGTTGCGCACCGGTTTCATCATCACCGCCGCGGCGCCGAGCTGCTGCGCGCGCTCCCGCGCGCCGACATCCCCTGCTGCAGTCAGGATCACGACACCGGCACGCGGGTGCTCGGCGGCAAAGCGGATCGCCTGAAAAAGCTCCAGCCCGTCGGTGTCGAGGGTCGCGTCCAGGATCAGGACGTCCGGTTGGAAGTCGGTGAGCTCGGCACGCACCTCGCGAACCGCTTTCGACCAGCGGACATCGTGTCCGAGCAAGGTGAATCGGTTGATGATCTGCTGGGCGACGGCGGCCTCATCCTCGGCGACCAGGATGCGGACGCGGGCTGGCGGCATCACCGCGCATCGTAGGGAAACGGCAGGTCCGCGTGTTCGCCCTCATCGTGCTCACGCAGCCGCGTACACTTTGCGCCGGCGATGCCGCTGCCACCCCACGTCCTGATCGGCACCGAACGTCCCCGGCGGGGCCGTTTCGACGGTAGCCGCTTCTCTCGGTGGCTGCACCGTCCTGAGCGCCGTCCCACAGCGGTCGCGGCTTCTCCGGCCGCCGCGCCGCCGGCCCCGAAGGTCACGCAGACCGACTCTGGAACGCGTGCTTTCTGGGCGGGCAGCGAGACCGCCAATGTCACCTCGCGGCGTGCCGCCGCACTGGTCGACGCGCACGAGCGCGGCCGCGCTCCGCTCGGCAGCCGGCCTCCGGGAAACCCAGCCTTCAGCGAGGCCCTCTTTGTCGAGCTGATGCGCGCGAACCAGTGTCGCCGCGCGTTTTCGCTGCTCAGTGAGGACTGCCAGCTCAGCTGGGGCTCACCTGAGGCTTTCGCGGAGGCGCAGGGCGCCTCGGCGATGCGCCGCCTGCGCGGGGTGAGCGTCAAGGAGGTCCGTTACCTGCCGGAGTGGACAGAGATGTCGCGAGGCCGGACGTATCACGATGTTGCCGAGCTGGACGTCGAGTACGAGGTCGGTGACCCGGAGCCGATCGCGAGGATCCGCAGAGTGGTGCACCTGGTCCCTGGCGGTGGCCGGTGGCGGTCGATCTGCTACCCCGTGTAACAGCAGTAAACCGAACTTCGCAGCCTCAGCCGCGCGTGGGACAATCCCCGAATGCACGCGGCAGCCTCGCGCTCCCAACCCGGGCCGATGGAGCGGACGTGCCTGGAAATCGCTCGTGTCGAACGTGAAGCCGCGTTCCGCCGCGAGCGCATCTCGCGAACCCGGCTCCGGGTGCGGGAGGCCGACGTCCTCATCGACCTCATCGAGGAATGCCGTCTCCGGTCATTCCGGCTGATTCCCGCATCGCTCTGGAGCGCCGTGGTTCGTGCCGTCGGTGCCGTGGACCCAGGGTTGCGCGACCGTCTCGGGATCGACCGCGACCCCAACCACGTGGCCGACATCCTCTTCGAGGCGCAGGAGGTGCTCCTCATGCGCGCGCTCGAATCGCGCCGCCCGAGGCTCGCGCCGATCATCCCGCTCTTCGGCGGCCGGAACCGCACCGCGGCTGCGGGCTGACCGCTCTTCGCACGTGACCTGGGAGGTCGCGGTCGCCGGAACGCTGCACAGCGACGACATCACCACCCCGGTGGGGAGGCGCGACGTGCTCGGCGGATCCGCCGTGTATTTCCCGCTCGCCGCCGCTCGATACGCACCGGTGCACGTCAACGGCATCGTCGGCTCCGACACCGCCGGCGAGTACCGGCGCATCCTCGCCGACCCCGGCATCGACCTCGAGGGGATGGTGGTCAGCGATACGCCGACCTTTCGATGGCACGCGGTGCACGACTTCCAGCGCTGGGCCACCTCCCAGGAGTCCTCGGAACCCGGCTGCGACCCGGAGTGGCAGCCGGTGCTCACCGAACGCTCGCGCCGCGCTCAGGTGTTCTTCGTCGGCAGCATGGACCCGACGCTGCAGCGAACCGTGATCGATCAATCCGGCGCAGAGCTGATCGGCGCCGACTCGATGACCGTCTTCATCGAGGATCGGCAGGACGAGGTCCGGTCGGTCATCGAGCGGGTTGATGTGCTCTTTGTCACCGTGGCCGAGCTGGCGGCGCTCACCGGTTCGGACGGCTCGCAAGAGGCGGCCGCAGAGCTCTGCGGCCG
>JBAQGL010000322.1:0-13777 GCA_049287785.1 Candidatus Dormiibacterota bacterium
CAGCAGCGCGGCGTCAGCCGGATGGAGTGCGACCCACGCGCCTGACGCCTCGCGAAGCCGCCCTGCAAGCCCGTAGTGATCGGGGTGGATGTGGGTGATGAGGATGGCCCGCGCGTCGGACGGGGCAAACCCGGCGACCGCCATCCCGGCCACGAGCGCCGCCCAGGCTTCCTCCGTGCTCCAGCCGGTGTCGATCACCGCGACCCCGGTGTCCAGCTCCAGCAGGTAGACGAGGACGTAGCGCAGCGGATTGTTCGGGAGCGGCACGGGAATCGACCACAACCCGGGACGGACCCGTTCCGTGTCGGGCAATCCAACCGATTCCCACGAGCGTCGTTGCGCGGTGCCGGTGACCTCGATACCGCCCACGCGCCGGCCTCAGCGGCCGGCGTTGAGTGGGTTCGACGCGAGATGGTCGAGGAACAGGTCCTCGACATCACTCCAGTGCTCGTCAGGGATCCAATGCGATCCGCCCTCGAGCTCGAGAAGCTGGTAGTCGCCGGTGCAGTGCTCGGCAGTCAGATCGGTTGCCTCGCGCGTGAAGACCGGGTCCTGGTCGCCCCAGACGTGCAGGACGGGGCCGCTCACGGGCGCGGAATGGCCGCGCTCGGTGCCCAGCGCCCGATACCAGTTCAGAGCGCCGGCCGGACCGACGGCGCGCAATGCGGTGATGTCGCGATGCGCGTGTGCGGGGCTGAGACCGGTCGCGGTCAGGAGCGACTCTGCGACGACCCCGCCCGCAGCGTCGATCAGCGATTCGGGGATGATCGGGAGGCGGAGCACGGGGATGTACGCCATCCGCAAACGCTGCTGCGTTCCCTGGAGCGCCTGTCGCAGCGCCCCCGCGTGGGGCGTCGAAACCGCGGTGAGCGATGCCACCGCCTCGGGATGGTCACCGGCAAGCGCCCACGCAATCGCTCCACCCCAGTCGTGGCCGGCCAGGTGGAAGCGTTCGCTCCCCAGGGCGGACGCGATGGCGAGGACGTCCGCGCACAGCTCACTGACGCGATAGGCCGCGACACCGACGGGACGGGCACCTCGGGAGTAACCACGCTGGTTCGGGGCGACAGCTCGATACCCGGCACGCGCAAGGCCGTCGAGCGCGTCATGCCAGCAGGCGCCCGTCTGCGGGAATCCGTGGAGCAGCAGGACGAGCTCACCACCTGCGGGACCATCGGTGAGCGCGTCGAAACGCATGCCCCGTGCCGCAATGGTCGTGTTCTTGACCGCCACGGCATGGGAGCGTAGCAGGCTGCCGGAGTGGCGTACTCCGCGCGCGGACCTGCTTGATGCACCATGCGGCGATGTCCGAAGCGCTGTTCACGCCCAACCGGCGCGGATATGTCCCAAGCGACCACGCACGCGGACCGTGGGATCGTGCCGCGATGCACGGCGGCCCGCCGGCCGCGCTCATGGCGGGCGTCATGGAAGCGCTGCCCACCGAGGCGCCGATGGCGATCGTTCGAGTCACGGTCGAGATCTTCCGGCCGGTGCCGCTGCGCCCCGTGGAGGTTGCGGCGCGCATCGAGCGTGAGGGCCGGCGCGTGCAGATGCTCACCGCAACGCTCACCGACGGCAACACCGAGCTCTGCCGTGCGTCGGCTTGGCGCATGCGCATCGCGGACCTCGATCTCGGCGAACGGCCGCCACTCGAGGTGCCATTGGCAGGACCGGCGGACTCGGTCGCGCACACACCTGAGAGCGACGACCCGGCGTTTCATCGAACCGGGGTCGAGATGCGCTACGCACACGGTTCATTTGCGGAGCTGGGGCCGGCGACCGTGTGGATGCGCCTGACCGGCCCGGTCGTCGCCGGTCAGACGACGACGCCCTTGCAGCGGGCGCTCGCCGCGGCCGATTTTGGGAACGGCGTGTCGGCGGCAGTGCCCTGGGGGGAATTCCTGTTCATCAACACCGACCTCACCGTGTACCTGCACCGGCAACCCGAGGGCGAATGGATCTGCCTCGATGCCAGCACCGATGTCGACCGCCGCGGTGTCGGCGTCGCCCACAGCCGGCTGTATGACGAACGCGGTCCGATCGGCCGTTCGCTGCAGGGTCTGTTCATCGATCGGGTCCGGGTCACCCCGCCCAGCGTCTGAGGCTGCGCGGTCAGGGGCCGATGAGGCTTTCCACCCGTGGGTCGTCGCGAATCGGCTCGATGTCCACGTCCTGGAGCGCGAACGCACGCAGGTCGGGGCGTGCGCGCAGCGCGGTGCGGAGCAGGGGCAGTGCCTTGTCAGCATTACCGTTGCGCGCGTAGAAGCACGCGAAGTTGTAGTCGGCGACGGGCTGGTTGTCGGGGAACAGTTCCGAGTCGATCGCATAGCTCCACTTCGCGGCCGCCTCCGCCGCGACGGGATCGCCGTGCTCGACTGCCCAGTACGAGAGGTGCTGCGCGACATGACCATGGCCGTTGCCCGGAACAACGCGCCACACGGGTCCACCGTTCTCAGGGCGCTCGCGCAATAGATCCGTGTCGGAGCACGCAGTGACCGCGTCGATCAGTGCCGTGTAACTCTCGGCGGCGGCCGCGCGCACGGTGGCCGCGCTGTCGCCGTGGTGCTCCTTGTAGATCTCGGCATTTCGTGCGTCGAGGTCGGTGTCGGTGGCAGGCCCTTCGAACGCCGTCCCCTGCTGCGCGGCAACGAGCGCGCGAACCGCGTGTTCGCGCCAGGTGTTGAGGTGCGCGACGCAATCCTTTGCGGTCCAACGCCCATAGTCGACGGGCGGCGCGTCGTCCACCAGCGCGAGGAGCACGGCCTCCTGCTCTCGCGCGGCCACGAGCGACTCCACGAGGCGGTCTCTGAGCGAATCGCTGCTCATGCCGGCAGCATAGCCGCGGGCAACGGCGTGACGATCCACGGTTTGGCCATCTCCACGAACCGGCAGAGCGCGTTGACGAGCCGCATCTGCTCCGGCGAGTGGCAGCGTGCACGGAGCAATTCGGGCGAGCAGACCAGGATCGAGAGCCCGCGCGCACGAGAGACCGCCACGTTGAGGCGGTTGAGGCTGAAGAGGAATTCGAGGTTCCGGGGCAGGTCTTCGACGCTGGACGTGGCCATCGAGAAGACGCTTACCGCGGCCTCCTGTCCCTGAAAGCGATCGACGGTGCCGACGCGCGCGCCGGCCGGCAACGCTTCGACGAGACACGCGACCTGCGCGTTGTACGGTGCGACCACCACGATGTCGTCGAGTGTCATCAGACGCTCATGCCCGGTAGCGTCCCGCCAGGTTGCGTTGATCAGCTGGTCGATGACATCGCGCACGCGCTCCGCTTCGACATCAGAGCGGACCCTGTCGCCGTGATGCTCGACGAACGATGCGCGCAGACCGGTCACCGCAACACCGTCGATCACCACCGCCTGACGCGAACACTGCGGTTCCGATCCGAGCCGTCCTTCATAGAACGAACGCGAAACGAAGCCGGTCACGTCGGGGTGCATGCGCCAGGTGAGGTCGAGCAGAACCCCGCGGTCGGGAGGAATGGTCACGTTGCCGCCGAGCAGGTGGTCCAGCGCCGACACACCGACGCCGGGCGGATGGCTCCCCTGCAGCGGCTGCGCAAGTTGTCGCGGGTCACCGACCAGGACGAGGTTGCGAGCCGCGCGCGACACCGCAAGCGCGTCGGCCAGGGACATCTGACCGGCCTCGTCGACGATCAGCGTGTCGAACGATGCCTCGAGCTGGGGGCGGGCGAACAGCCACGACGTGCCGCCGACCACGTCGACAGCTTCGTCCGCGAGCGCCGTCTCGATAGCTTCGTTGGTCCGGGCAATCTGAATCGATCCCGTCCCGATGCCGTCCCCCTTGCGGTGCTGTATGCGGACCTGTATGCCCAGCGACGGCGCGAGCTCCTCGATCTTGTCCAGGAGCGTGCGAATCGCGTTGTGAGTGACCGCCGTGACACCGACCGGGCCTCGCCCCTTCTTGATGAGCGCAAGGGCAGCGAGCGCAGCCATGTGCGTCTTGCCGGCGCCAGGCGGCCCCTGCACCGGCAGGCACCCGCGATCCAGGCCAAGGATCAGACGGATTGCCGCCTCTGACGCCGTTTCACCAAGCCCACGAAACTCGAGATCGGTGCTGCCGTTCAGACGTGGCGGCAGGCGCATCAGCAGGTCGCGCCCGGCTCGATTGGGGCCCGGAGCATCTGCGCCGTTGGCAGCGACCCACCTCCCCAGGTCGAGCAACGCCTCCTCCTGCGCATCAGTCTGCAGCGGCGTCGATGGGATGAGGAAGCGCGCAGCCCCGCGATCCGCCTGGCCAGGCGTGCGAGACAGCGTGATCTCACCTCGCGCGGAGTCGAGTTCCAGGACCTCACCCGCGACCGGCGCCCAGCGCACGTCCGCCTCCGGATCGAGCGGTTTGTCGCCGAGGCCGATCCGGTGCTCCTGCGGCTCGAACCGGTATCGCTCGATGATCCGGCGGCCGTCCTCGCGGGAGCCAATCATCTCGAGCGGTCCGAGCGCATAGGTGTCGCGCTCGAGCTCCTCGGGACTCATGGCGATCTGATCGAAATGGCGCCACCAATTCACCTTGTTCTCACGCCGGTGATACGAGAGCAGCGGCGCGAGCAACCATCGCGCTCGCTCGGCAGCGGTCTGCACCTCGGGGTCCGCCGGCACATCGGTGACCAGCGCGCCCGCGACCTCCTGGGTCGTGACGATCTTCGCCTGGAGCGCGTCGCTGACGGGCCGTTCGATGACCGGTGGACGCGCGATGGGAGCGCCGCGGAGCGCCTCCTCCTCGACGCGGCGCGCCTCGAGCCAGTCGCGCAACTGCGCGGTGGAGATGCAGTCGCGCTGGTTGTACATCTCGATCTCGTCGAGCAGCGCGGCGTCGCCGTCGCTCCCGTCCTCACGGCTGATCAACCAGCGCTCGTACATCACCATGCTGCCCGCGGCGTCAGCGATCGACTCCTCGCGTGCGGGCATGTACAACCGCTCGACCTTCTTGAGGGAGTACGAGTCCGTTGACAGCCGGATGCCCTGCCGGACCACGCGGTAGAGGTCGACGAGCACTTCGTTGCGAAGCAGGCGATCGACCTCCTCCTCGCGCGTGCCGTGACGGCTCATCAGCCTGCGCAGCGCGGTCTTCTCGTACGCCGCGTAGTGGTAGACGTGCATGTCGGGGAAGCGATCGAGCTGTGCGATCGCGAAGTCGACGAACCCTTGGAATGCGAGCCGCTCCCCAGCCTCGTCGTGGCCCCACCACGCCCCGTAGTCGCCCTTCGTGTCGACCGCGCCGAAGAGGTACTCGAGCGGCACATCGCGCGCGAGACCGTCGCCCTCCATGTCGAAGAAGAGGTCGCCGGGTGACGGACTCGGCAGCGCGCACAGGCCGTGACCAACCTCCCAGGCGTCGAGCAGCTCGTGTCGCGGGACGCCGCCGGCGTGCGGTCCACGATGTTGCAATGCCGCCTGCGCGTGGAGCTCGCGGAAGCTTGTGCTGCTCATGCGCGCGGGCGGATCGGCATCGGGAGACGACTCCGCGAGGGCCGTCATGGTGGTGATCCCAGCGGACGTCAGCGCGAGCACCTGACCGTTGCGCATACGGGCGACCTGCGACAGGTGATCGTCGCGCTTTCGCTGCGCGGCGCAGCGCGCCGCGAAACCGCAGGTGTTGCAGTGCGCGACGGGATCCGGATAGGTTGTCGTCCCGTCGACGAGCATGGCCGACTCGAAATCGCGCTTCACGGTTGCGTGGTACGCCGAGAACTCGTCCACGCGATATCGATGCTCGGCGCCGTCGCCGAGGACCACGTGCATCTGCACAGGCGCGGTTCCCTGGAGCCGCTGCAGGTGCGCCGAGTATTCGCAGAGCTGGAGGATCGCCTCGGAACGGACCCGCCGGGCAAGCTTCGCGTCTGCCGCCTCGTAGCTCCATCCCCATCGGGCGCTGGGCGTGTCCACGCGAAGCAGAAAGTCGGCGCGGCCCATCCAGCGTCCGTCGAAGAACGTCGGCTGGTAAATGACGTCATACCCCTCGCCCATCGCTGCAAGGGTGTCGGCCTCGAGAGCGAGCAGCTCCTGGGCCGAACTCGCGTAGCGGTCGCGCTCATCGTCGAACGCCTTGACGCGCAGACCCCTGGCTCGAAGTGCGTCGAGATGGCGCTGCTCGTGCCCGGCACCAAGGTTCGCAAGCACCTCGCTCAGCGCGGACCTGTCGCTCGGTATTGATTCGCCGGCTGCAACTCGGCGCTTGAGGGCCACAAGATGGCCGCACGCGAGGTAATCGCAGAGGTCCGTGGCCGTGTACACGGGACGGCCGTCCTGGAGAAACCGCATCAGCGCACCATCCTGGCTCGCCGGCGTCCGCGCTCGCGCGGCAGGGGCAGGCTGAGCTGCCGTCCTCCGCGCCGAGCGGACGAGCCGGTTCGGTCCTGGGGCGGGCCGGGGGTGCCGGCGGGCCATACCGAACGCGCCGGCGCGGCGGGAAAGAGCTCGGAGCGGGTGGCGAGCAGCGCCTGCGCGCGCCGGAGATACGGCCCATCGACGGTGGCCCCGATCTCGACCGCGCCGACCGTGTGCGCTTCCATGACCTGACGATGCGCCGGGCCGGCGACAGGTGGCTGTCGCGTACCTTTTTGTTGTGGCCGATGAGATCGAGGTCCGTGCCGTCCGCGAATCCGAGTTCGCGGCAGCGGGCGAGGCGACCGCGAGGGCGTACCGCGAATTCATCGCGCCGGGCGAACCGGGGCTCGAGGCCTACGTCGCGCGGATAGCCGACATCGGCGCGCGGGTCGGGAATGCCGCGGTGTTGGTGGCTCTCGTTGACGGGGTCATCGCCGGGTCCGCAACGCTCGAGATCGATTCGCGCGTCACCCCAAGCAGCGCCGAGCCGCTCGCGCCGGACGAGGCCCACCTCAGGATGCTCGGCGTCAGCCCGGAACACCGCGGACGTGGTGTCGCCCGCCGGCTCGTGACAGCGTGCATCGAGCTCGCCCGCGACCGGGGCAAGCGGCGGCTCACGCTCGACACCGCCCCGGTCATGGTGGCGGCACAGGGGCTCTACAGCAGCATGGGATTCACTCCCACGTCTGGAGGTCGCACCGCCGACGGGTCGGCGCTCCTCGGTTACACGCTGACCATCGGGTCCGACGCCCGCGTCAGCCGTTAGGCTCGTGGCGTGCCAGGCGTCTATGAGAAGGGTGAGAAAGAGCTTCGGGTCATCAAGCTGTTCGCGCGGCTGTGCGAGACCGAGGTCGGCCTGACAACGCGGCAGCTTGCCGAGGAGCTCGAGGTCAACACGCGGACCGTCCAGCGATACGTGGCCACGCTGCGCGACAACGCGGGCATCGACGTCGAGGAGACCGGCGGTCGCTGGCGCATCGGCAAGGGCAGCCTGCTCCCACCCCTGCAGCTCGACCACTACCAGGCGACCTTGCTCCTGGTCGCGGTGCGCCTGCTGCAGCAGGTGCGCCCCGAGCAGGACCCGGCGCTGGTCGGTGCGCTCGCCCATCTTTCCCGGGCGCTGAGCGTCCCGGTGGTGAGCGAATACCTCCGCCGGACGCTGGCGGCGGCGGAACGGCGTCCCGCCGACGCGGAGCGCCTCAAGATCGAGCGCACGGTCATCGACGGGTTCGTGACCCATCGCGAGATCGAGGTTCGCTACGTCGACGCCAAGGGAAACGAGACGCGCCGCGATCTCCGCCCCTACTTCATCCAGCCGACCGCCGAAGGACGGCACATCTATGTCTTCGCGCGCGATTCGGTGTCGCACGAGGTGCGGTCCTTCCGGCTGGATCGGATCCGGGCGGCGAGGCTGCTCCCGTCGAGCTTCGCGGTGCCCGACGACTTCGACATCGACACCGTGCTCGGCGCCTCGTGGGCGATCTGGCAGGGGGCCGGCGGGGATCGGGTGGTGCTGCGCTTCACCCCGGAGGCCCGCCAATGGGTCGACGAGAGCCCATGGCCGGCGCACGCCACGCGAACCGATCTTCCCGGGGGCGGTATCGAGGTGCGCCTCGACGTGGCCGGCGAGGTGGAGATGCGCCCGTGGGTGATGCGGTGGGGTCCGAACGTCGAGGTGCTCGAACCCGAGTCGCTGCGCCGCCACATCGCCGAGAGCCACGCCGCGGCCGCCGCACTGTATGCGTCAGGTCCTGCCAAACAGGGTAAAACCTGAGGACCATGGACGAGAAAGTCACCCTCACCGACGACGAGTGGCGTCAGCGTCTGACGCCCGAGCAGTACAACGTGCTTCGCAAGTCGAGCACCGAGCGCCCGTTCACCGGGCAGTACGTCCACGTGGACGACAAGGGCGTCTACACGTGCGCCGGCTGCGGCGCCGAGCTGTTCAGCTCGGACACGAAGTTCGACTCCGGGACGGGCTGGCCGAGCTTCTACGAGCCGCTCCGCAACGGGGTCGTCGAGGAGCATCGGGACTGGAGCATGCTCATCCCGCGTACCGAGATCCGCTGCGCGAAGTGCGGCGGACACCTCGGCCACGTCTTCCCTGACGGACCCGAGCCGACCGGCCAGCGCTACTGCATGAACTCCTGCGCGCTGAAGCTGGAGAAGTCAGCGAGCTGATGCCGCTCGAGCCCTCGCCTCGGGCTCGCGCGGTCCTCGAGCAGACCTTCGGATTTGCGGACTTCCGGCCAGGACAGGCCGACGTCATCGCCGCATCCGAGGCGCGCGCGGACGTGCTCTTCGTGGCACCGACCGGCTCCGGGAAGAGCATCGCGTACTGGGTCCCCGGGATCGCCGGCGGCGGGCTCACCATCGTGGTCTCGCCGCTGATCGCGCTCATGGTCGACCAGGTCGCGCGCCTCAATGCCCTCGGGGTTCCCGCCGCATGCCTGCACAGCCAGGTGTCGGCGGCGACCCGCAGCGAGTCGTTGCGAGCGGCCGGCGCCGGCGAGCTTCGGTTCCTCTACCTCGCACCGGAGCGTCTCGGCGCCCCGGGCTTCCTCGACAACCTCAGCAGACTGACCGTCGATCGATTCGTCGTCGACGAGGCGCACTGCATCTCGAGTTGGGGCCATGACTTTCGCCCCGACTACCGGCGTCTTGGCGATGCCATCACCGCCTGTGGCAGACCGCCGGTCGGCGCGTTCACCGCCACGGCGACGCCGCGCGTTCGTGCCGACATCGCATCGAGCCTCGGGCTCAGCGCCCCGGTCGAACGCGTCACGGGATTCGTGCGCGAGAACCTCACCATGTCGGTCATCCGTTGCCGCGGGGCGGCGGACAAGCGCGACGCGCTGCTGCGCCTCGTGCGTCCGGACAGGGGTCGCGCGCTCGTGTACTGCGGGAGCAGGCGGACGACCGATGAGGTCACCGACCTGATCGCGGGCGCCGGGATCGCCGTCGCCGCATATCACGGTGCCGTCGACGGCGACACGCGGCAGGACGTGCACGAGGGCTTCGCCGCGGGACGTCTGCAGGCGATCGTCGCCACGTCCGCATTTGGCATGGGCGTGGACTTCCCCGACATCCGCCGGGTGATCCATCACGACTTCCCCGGCAGCCTAGAGGAGTACTACCAGCAGGCGGGCCGTGCCGGGCGCGATGGCGAGCCGTCCGAGTGCATCCTCCTCTACAGCCCGGCCGACCGCCAGCTGCAGGAATTCTTCATCGAGCAGGCGTACCCCGAGCGCGATGTCGTCCGCTCCGTGTATCGCGAATTGCTTCGCGAGGGAAGCGACGGCATCGACGACTGGCAGGCTCGGGGCGTGTCGGTCAACGCTGCGCGCGCCGCGCTCGACCTGCTTCGCCGCGCTGAGGTGATCCAGGCGGACGGCAGCATCCGGCGCCTCACCGGGGCGCCGGTTGATTTCGACGAGCAGACGGTGCTGAAGGCCAACGCCTACGCGCGTGTCAACCAGGTCATGGAATACGCCGGCACGCGAGGGTGCAGGCACGCCCGCATCGCCGACTACTTCGGCGAGCAGGGCGTTGCTCGAACCTGTATGGCGTGTGACAACTGCCTCGACAGCAACCGCACCGCCTACGCGCGGGTCGACGCCGCACACGTGAACGCAGCTCTGGCCTGCGTGGCGCGGTTCGACGGCCACCTCGGCGGCGTCCGCATCGCCTCGATCCTTCGCGGCGGCGTCGACGCGTGGACGTCGTCGCGGTCGTGGGTCACCGAGCTGCAGTGGTTCGGCGCGCTCCGCGGCTGGGAGCTGGAGCGGATTCGCGAGCTGCTCGAACGCCTGGTGGAGCTGGGATGCATCAGCCGTGGCCACGGCGAGAAACCCACGCTGAGTATCACGCCACGCGGCAGCGCGGTGCTGCGCGGCGAGGAGGCGATCGACGTCGATGTCCGCGCCGCGCCGCCGGTTCGCGCTGGTGGGGGCCGCAGGTCACCGAGCGCGTCCGCGCCCACGCTCGCGATGACCCCCGAGGTGTCGGCCACGTTCGAAGCCCTCCGGAGCTGGCGGCTCGAGGTTGCGAGAAGCACCGAGGTCCCGCCGTACGTGGTCTTCCACGACCGCACGCTTGCCGAGATCGCGCACCGTCGCCCCGCGACGGCCGGTGCGCTGGCAACCATCCCCGGCGTCGGTCCAGCCAAGCTCGAGCGATACGGCAACGCGGTGCTCGCCGTCCTCCGCGACGGGAAGGCGGCATCTACAATCGACTGATGCGGCGCGCCCTCGCGCTTGTTCTACGGTTGGCGTCGGTGCCGGTGGGGGTTGCGGTTGGTTTCGGGACCTCGCAATTGACGCCAAGCGAATACACGTGTCCCCCGAACGGCCTGTGCCTCCTCATGAACATCTATTTGAGGCCTACTTTCGCGACCTGGCAATCCATCTTGTTTGGTGCGGGTGCCGCTGCCGTATTGCTTCTCCTGTCCTTGGCGGTCACGCGACCGCCGTCGGCAACAGCACTCCAGGCGTCACGCGTGGCAGCCGTGGTGGCGGGGGTTGGCGTCGGTCTCTGGACCGCGCAACTCCAGTCGCTTCAACAATGCCCTTCCTACGCCAGGTGTCCCACTCCTTACGACCTGGTGCTCCAGCCCACGTTCGCTGCGTGGCAATGCGGACTGTTCGGGGCAGGCGCGGCGGTCGTCCTGGTGCTCCTCTCCCTGGCGGCATCGCGATTGCCGTGGGCGCGGGCACTCACGGCATCCTGAGGCTGGTGCGGAACATGCGTGAGGACGAACAGGGCCAGAGGCGGTTCACTGCGCAGGCGCAGGCCGACGAGTGGGACGCGCGGTACAGCGAGCCAGGCGGCGCGTTGTGGAGCGGCCGTCCAAACGGCCGGCTCGTCGTCGAGGTCGCAGGCCTCACGCCGGGGCGGGCACTCGACGTCGGTTGCGGTGAGGGGGCCGACGCGATCTGGCTTGCGCGCAACGGCTGGACGGTTGTGGCGATCGACATCTCCGCGGTCGCTGTGGGCCGGGGGCAAGAGGCGGCGGAGCTGGCCGGCGTCGCGGTCGAGTGGATCTGCGCGGATGCGTTACGGACGGCTTTCCCGGCCGGTTCGTTCGAGCTGGTGTCGTTGCAGTATCCGGCGCTGCCCAAGGCGGCCGGCGAGCTTGCCGTGCGGGAACTCCTCAACGCGGTGCGCCCCGGGGGGTTGCTGCTCGCCGTGTATCACGACCTTGATGACGAGCACCGCGAGCACATGAAGTCGCGGGGCGTTGACCCCGCGGACTACGTCGATGCCGACGACCTTGGCCGGTTGCTCGACAACGACTTCACGGTGGAGCGGCTGTTGGAGCCGCGTATCGACCCGCCGGCGGGCAATCCGCATATTGCCGACATCATCCTGCGTGCCCGCCGCTGCTGACCACGTGGCGCAAAGCCCTCTTAGGGCGTCACAACGAAGCCCTTACGCGGGAATGTTGCAGGTCGCAGCGATTCCTCGGCGGGAGAAATACTTCTGGTGGTACTCCTCGGCGTCCCAGAACGTCGCGGCGGGAACGATCTCGGTGACAATCGGGCGCTTGTAGCGACCCGACGCCTCGAGACGCTTCTTCGAAGCGATCGCCGCAGCCTCCTGTTCCGGCGAGTGGAAGAAGATGACCGACCGGTAGTTGTCGCCGACGTCCGGACCCTGACGGTTGAGCTGCGTCGGGTCGTGGTTCATCCAGAAGATGTCGAGCAACGTGTCGTAGCTCACGCGCGCCGGGTCAAACGTGACCTCGACGGCCTCGGCGTGCCCGGTGCGGTGCGAGCACACGTCCTCGTATGACGGCGCCTGCGTGAAGCCGCCCGTGTAGCCGACCTTGGTCGCAAGGACCCCGTCGACCTGTTCGAATACCGATTCCACGCCCCAGAAGCACCCTGCGCCGAATGTCGCTGTTTCCATGGTCCGAGTATGCCTCGATGCGGCCTCAGCCAATCACGAGGCGGCGGGCAGCTTGACCAGCCCGGTGGCGTAGACGGGCGGCCAGACCACCACACTGTGCCGGGGCGACTGCCACTGCCACACCACCGCGGCCGCCCGGGTGTTCTGTCCGAGCTGGCCGGCTGCGGACGAGAACAGCACGCCACCCCCGTTGGGGAGGCTGCCGCTTGGGAGATCGAGGGATCGTGCGGCAGCGGCGATGCTCTGCGCGCTGTCATCCCCGGCCCGATTGAGGACATCCGCAAAGAGCGCCCACGCAGCGGTGAACCCGGCAATCCCCTCCTCGTCCGGCGCAGCCTCGCCCGTGCGCTGCTTCCAGAGGGCGGCGAAACGGTCGTACAGCGACCGAGCCTGGGGATCGAGAGCACCCGGGTTGAAGTCGCCCTGGGGGCGATCCGAGGCGAACACGCCGACCGCCGCGGCGCCGAGGACGTTGCCGAAGTCCTGGTCGCACTGCGCCATGGTGGTGCCCATGAACACCTTGACCCCGAGGCCGGCCGCGAGGAACGCGCGCCGGAACGCGATGCCGTCCTGGATGTGCGACGAGAGCACCAGGATGTCGGGCTTCTCCGCGGCGAGCGCGTGCATCACCGGCGCCCAGTCGGGTGTGTAGGGGTTGTAGACGGACTCGCCGCTGATGTGCATGCCACCCGCCTCGAGCGCGGTGCGGGTCGCGTCGGCGACGCTGTGACCGTAGTCGTCGTTTGCGGTGACAAAGGACACGCGGATCCTGCTGACAGGAATCCCCATGCGCGGCACCAGTTGCTCGAGCATGAACTTCCCCGCGTTCGCACCGAGCTCGGCGCCGTTCACGCCCACACGAAACACCAGCGGCGAGCCCTGCCCGGTCACGCGATCTGCGACCGCGCCGGTCTCCCAGTACACCATCCCGGCGGCCGATACCGCGGCGGCGGCCGGGATCGACAGCTGCGACGAGTACGCGCCAATCACGACAGGAACTCCATCGGCTTGGAGGCTCGCTACCGCAGCGGGAACCTGGGCTTGATCCTCGACATCACGCAAGTCGAGCGAAATCTGGTGGCCGGCGATGCCACCGTCGGCGTTCGCCATCTGCGCCGCCAAGGTCGCGCCGAGATACTCATCGGTCGAGTCCGGCGCCGTGCTGCCCGACAGCGGGAAGATCGCCCCAACGCGGAAGGGCACCGGCCCGGCTGCTGCGACGCTAGCGCAGGCCGCACCGAGCACGGCGAGGACGAGCGCACCGACCAGCCCGAAGGGACGGGAACGCTCGGCGCGAGGGCGCTGAAGCACCGGCCGATCTTACCGGCGTGACGCGCTGAGAGGGTGCGGCAGCCGAGGGCCGAGGGGACCCCGGCAGAGGCTGAACAGTCCGGTTTTGAAGCCGGAGCCGGGGTCCCCTCCGTCCGTCTAGGTGCTCGGCGCCTGAGCGGGCGATCGTCCAGCGGCACCCACACGTGGTGAGGCGGCGCGGTTGCGCCGCCACCCGGCCCATC
>JBAQGL010000323.1:0-10636 GCA_049287785.1 Candidatus Dormiibacterota bacterium
ATTCCAGCCACCTTCAATTCGTTCGATGGGCAATCGACAACTGGTGTGGTTCCGGGTGGGTAGAAGGTGGGCGGATGGCTGTGGCTCGGTTGCGCGCCATGGAAACCGAGTCCCCCGGTGACAAGCCACGCGACGACGCCGAATGCGACCACAAAACCGGCCAGCCACGCTAAGACCCTGGATCGACTTGGTTGGTCTGATGACATGCCTGCGTCCTTGTCGCGACTATACGCTGGCCTTTATTTCGCGGGAAACTGGTCGGGTGATACTCGACGTGCTCATCGTTCTCGATTGATTCCTGAGCCGGGGGGTCGTGGACAGCGGCCTGGACACTCGCTCGACGTCTGGAAGGTCGAGGCGATCGTGCCCGAGTGACAAAGGCTTCCGGCGAAAATCTGGACGCATACGTCCGCGTCCGGGTCTAGCTCAATGCCAAACCTCACGGAACACTGGTCTGGGCGGCGCAGGGCCGCAGTAGCGCTTTCCGGTGGGTGAACTCGGGTCGAGTGAACCTTTCGGGCCGTTCGCGGGTATTAACCACTGTGACCGATGCGGAAGTCATGGCCGCGCTTGCGAGAGGTGAGATCCAGCCCCTCGACATCCTGGTAGCTCGCCACGACGAGCGGGCGCAGCGCCTCGCCTATGGCGTCCTGCGTGACCCATCACGCACCCACGACGTGGTCGCCGACGCGTTCCTCGCGGTCGTCTCCAAGGCCAATCGATTCGACCCCAGTCGACCGTTCGTCCCGTGGTTCAACCGAATCGTCGTCAATCTCGCTATCAAAGACGTTCAACGAGAGCTTCGTCGCCGTCGCATCGCCGGGCTGTTGCGCCGGCCTATCGAAGGCAACGACCCATCGCAGGCGGCAGAAGCTGGCGAAGTCCGCGAGGCCATCGCTCTCGCTTTCGCACGGCTCCATCCGCGTGACCGAGCGGTCGTCACCATGCGCCTGGTACTCGAAATGAGCGAGCAGGAGACCGCAGAGGCGCTCGGTTGTCCCGTTGGTACCGTGAAGTCACGGCTGGCGCGGGCTCGGCAGCAACTCCACCACTACCTACGCGATCGCGGGATCTTCAGCGCGTCCGCAGACCCTCTGGGAGACAGCTCATGACAGACAACAACTCGTTCGACATGCAGATTGCTGATGCGCTGATGATGCCCGACAGTGAGGTCATGCCGACCGAGCAGGTGCTCACTTTGGTTCACGCGCGGCGTCGTGACTCCACCGCTGCTGCGACAGTGATCGCTGGGTCGCAAGCCGCAGTACCTCAGGATCACGCCGTGCGTGACCGCTTCGTTGGCCCAGAGGGGTCACCCGTTACGCGCAACCCCAAGACCCATGCGGTACCCGGTCGACAGGAATCAGGCCGA
The DNA here is from genome assembly GCA_049287785.1 of Candidatus Dormiibacterota bacterium. Taxonomy (GTDB): domain Bacteria; phylum Chloroflexota; class Dormibacteria; order Aeolococcales; family Aeolococcaceae; genus Palsa-851. Next base: position 1,373 of record JBAQGL010000323.1, read on the forward strand.
CTCTTGCGTAGCGTCGGCGTGGGTATCGCGGTGGCGGTTCTCGTCGCCGCCGTCGTGGGTGGCTCGATGCTGGTTTTCCGCCACGGTGGGAGTGCGCCCACCGTGCCGACCTTTCCGGCTCACCATGCAACGCCTTCTCCAGTGCCAACGGCCGCCGGACCGACCGTGATGCCCAAGGTCGTCTACACCGTTCCGGTCGGCAGTCAACCTCCCTCCTTTTTGGGCGCCGATCCGAAGCGCCAAGGAGTGTGGTTCATCACCGGCACTGACGCAGCCACGTCGATCGTCTTCGTCAGCGTCAATCCCAGCCAGGATCGCGTCTTCTCGCTGCACACCTACTATCCGCTCGGCGTCGACGGCGGGATCGCCGTAGCGAGCGATGGGACGGTCTGGGCTGGAATCAATATGGTGCTCATTCACCTCAACCCAACCACCGGAGCGGTGACGAAGTATCGGGTCCCAACTCCCGGCGATAGCGCGGCTGCTGAGGCGTATAACCCGCCATTCGTCAAAGGAACGCATGCCATCACTGCCGTCGCCGTCACGGGCATCGACACGGTAGCTCTGGCCATTTCGAATGCCGACCAGGTGGTGGTGTTCCACGCAGGACGGTTTGTTGATCGGTCTTTGCCCACGAACACCGTGCCTGAGGACGTTGCTTATCTCGCTGATGGAACTCTCGGGGTAGCACTCGCTGACTTCAACACTCATCACCGTGACAGGGTGGTGACCTTTACACCCAGCGGTGCTCGCAGCGAGAGTCAGTTGGTCGATGTCTGGAACTTGGTGAGCACGGGCACCCAGTTCGTCAGCGTCACCACCCAGATGGTTGTCTTCAATGCTCACGCGCAGCTCATCGCGATGGTGCCGTTCGTCCCGGCGATCAAGCCTTATCCGATCTCAATCAGCGCGCTCGGGATCCTCCCAAACGGAGCGCTCATGATGGAGGGGTGGGATGGGGTACTCGTCGCCAGCCTGTCGAGCGGAACGACGGTCGATTTGCGCTTTCCGCGTGTCGACTGCTCAGGCCCATCCTCGATCTCTTATCCACCTGGGGTATCCCCGCCAACACCGTACCCAGCGGGCTACCTCTGTGCGCAGAAGGCGCAGCTAGTGGCGTCCGACGGAGCAGGCGACGTATGGATGGTCCTCGGTAACCCGTCGGAGATCGACGTCCTTGAGGGGGTCGGTGGGAAGTAGACCGCCAGAGCTGCCAACCTCATGAAATTAGCGCGTCGCGGACGGAACGTGAGCGGTCCGTTTCGCCGCCGTCTCGCGACATTGGCGGATGCCGACCTGTGCAAACGTCCTGTTCCCAAGGCCGTGGCCAGTGCCCGGGTAGGATCGTGCGGTGGCGGTGGCATTGCGCGAGGCAGGACTCGACGATCGCGAGTTGGTCCGTCGGCTCCTCGCCGACTGCCTGTTCGAGTTCGATGGGAGGGACAGACCCCACCCCGAGTTCGACGCGTACTGGGCAGAGCCCAATCGCATGCCCTTCCTGATCGAGAGTCGCGGTGAGGTTGTCGGCTTCTGCCTGATCCGCGTCCGGGACGATGGCTGGAGCATCGCCGAGTTTTCGGTCGTCCCTGAACAGCGCCGCGCCGGCGTCGGACGGGCGGCGGTCGACGTGGTCGCCGAAAGCGCGCGTGCCGCCGGCGCCGAGCGCCTTGAAGCGAAGGTCCACCCCGACAACCGCGAGGCGCTGCCCTTTTGGATCGCTATAGGGTTCCATGAGGTCTCGGCGTCGGGCGTCGTAGTGACGCGACGCTACCTGCCCCCCCACGACGGTGGCGGCGTAAAGCGGCGCTCTAGGTAGATCAACGGACGCTGGCATCGCGGGATGTCTCCCCAGGGCGAGACAGCTCTCACGGGAATACGATGGGGACATGCTGCGACTCATCCGTCCGGGGTTGGCTGGGCTGGTGCTCGTCGCCGTAGTAATGCTCGCCAGTTGTTCCCCGGTTCCTACCACCCACGAGCCGTTCGGGGCCACCCTGGTTGGAACGACCATGTCTCCGTGGATAGCCGCCCCTCGAGGATGGTCGGATCTATCGTCCAAGCAATCTCCGGGAGGGTGCGCCCAGCGCATCGTCGTCACTAACGAGAACGAGCACACCGTCGCCATGCTCGCACCGGAGTTCATCTTCGACGACCTCAGCGGCCATGAGGCAGCCGATGCAGCAGCCGCATCAACCAGATGGAGTGGCTACTCGGCGAATCTGGCGGCGGGGGTCTACCGATTCGAGGGCACCGCCTCCAAATCCTGCCGTTGGTCGGTGCAAGCGATATTCACCGGGAAGACGGGATACCCCTTTCCTTAGTGGTGTCGGGCGCACCTGACGGCCGAGTTCGCGGCCGGTCACGTCGGGGCTGATTAGCGGAGCCTGGGCCCCTCACGACCGACCGTTCCCAAGCGGCTATATGGAGGATGGTGGCGCGCTGTCGTCCGTTTCGCTAGCGTCGTGGTAGTACACCGTCATCGAGATGTCGCGCTCGCCCGCCGTGGGCTCCGAGCGGAACGTAATGTCTTCGACGATGACATCGCCTAAGCCTTCGATGGAATCGGCCACACTCCTCAGCAGCGACGGGACATGGCCCTGGCCGAGCCCGCTGCGGTTCGCCTGGGAGAAATGGTTCATCGTCCGACGCTCGATCGGCGACGGAGATTCTGCTTCGGGATCCATGTCTGAGTCAGTCTGCCATCTGTGGCTGGATCGCGGGGAAGCGCCGTAGCTGAGTTTTGGTTTTCACGGCCCTCAAGCTCGGCCTCTCGCTGAGTATCCAGCGCCGCCCCGTCTCCGGCGTGATTGGCGGGCGCTGGCCTGGACAACCAGCGTCTCCTGTAAAGCGTGCGAACTCGGGTCGGATATGTAGGAGCCAAATGGCGCACGATTCATCGGTGGCACAAGAACCTGTCCGAGGCTGTTACTCGTGTGAGCACAACGCGCAACCCGCTTTGCACCCGCACGAGCGCATTTATGACGACGGGCTTTGGCGTGTTAGCCACGCCTTCAATTCGACATGGCTGGGCTGGCTCGTGTTGGTGTTGCGTCGACACGCTCGGTCAGTGGGCGAGCTAACCTCGGATGAGGCTGTCGTATTTGGGTGGCTCGTTCCGGCCCTCTCCCGAGTTCTCGAGGACGAACTGCAGGTCCCGAAAGCGTACGTACTGTTTCTCGCCGAGCAGGAGGGTTTTGACCACCTTCATGTGCATGTCATTGCTCGGCCACCGGAATACGCTCGCGGTATCAACGTCTTTCAACTGATTCAGCGACCGCCTGATGAGTGGGTCAGTGCCGCGGACATGGACGCGTTAGCCGCGCGCATCCGCCCGCGCCTTGCAGCTCGAGATAGCGCTTTGCCTGGGGACGTAGAGCAGCCTGGGCCGCGCCCGACCTGATTACGCCGTCGCAGCTCAGAGGCTGGCTGGACCGTCGCACGAATCGATTTCTAGCCCTTGGCGACCCGAGGTCGATCGATCGTCCGTCTCGCGCTCTCTGGTCGCAACTCATCGAGCCTCCCCGGTGATGGTGTGCCTCGCCCGTCTACGATTATCGAGGTCCGGCTAGGGCGATCACGATTCCGAGGACTCAAGGGGTCAGCTGCCGGATCTTTGCCTCCTCGCGCCGAGTGAGGAGCACGACCAGAATGATTGCCATTCCGGCGGCCGCGCTCAAGACCACTAGCGAAACGACGTCGAGTTCTGTTGCGCTACGGAGTCGCGTCAGTGGGTCACCCGACGTCCATCGCTCAAACAGAGCGATCACATTGCCGATCAGGTACAGAAGCCACCACGCGATGACTATCGCGGGTGTCCGCAGGCGCGACCGCATCTCTGCCGTCGATCGTGACGCACTCGGATCGGCCGCTCGCCACGCCTCGGCGGTGATCTGGAGAGGGCGTACAAGGTTCGCAACGGGGACGAACCACCACCCGACTGCCCAGCCCGGCGTGAATCGCAGCTCGTAGGCTCCCAATGCGTGGTTGTTGGCAACGGCGCGATACAGCCACATGAGGAACGCGACGGCTGCCAGCACGAACACCCCTAGATGGATCAGTGCAGCAAGGCTGACCAACCTGTCGCTGTTCTGCGCATCGGTCAGCGATACACCGGTGCCATTGATGACAGCGCTGGCGATGCTGATCCTCGTGGCGTCGGCAATGAGTTGTAGGGCGGCGGAGGCGATCCAAGCTGCCAGTGCGGCGACCGCCCAGGTTCTGTGCGCGTTGAGACTGCGGAATCCCGTCGGGCCGGCGCGCGCGGTCCACTGCGTTCCATTCCATAGCCATCGCCCATCCGCTGATATCGTCGGCGGACCAGCAGATAGCGGTGGGCCTACGTTGTCCATGGATATATCCCTCCCATCCTGTCGCGGCTGCCTGTGTCAGCAGCATAGGGCATGTGCGCTCGAGACAACGATCGACTGCGCGGGCGAGTGAGATCGTCACGGGGCTGGCGACGAGCCTGAGTCAGGCTCAGGCAATCGGCAGGTAGCTCGTCCCTTCCTGGTACGACGCGGGGCTCCCGACGATGCTCCAGATCAGCGTTGCCGGGCCAGGCTTCGCATTGGCGGGAATATCGATGTGCATGTCGAAAGTTTCGCTCCCTCCGGCGGGGATTGGCTTGGCGTGCGCGCAGTCCAGCAGCGAGGTTTGGAAGGTCTCGATCACGCCCTCGACCTCTTGGTAAAACATAGGACACCGAGCAAAGGTCCAGGTCGGATTTATCGGGGGGCTCCCAATGCCGGTGCCAGCCACCGCTTGGTTCACTAGCGTGACTGTGAAGTCGACGCGCTCTCCCGGCCGCGCAGCTGGAGGTGCGGTGATCTTCGTTTCCGTGCGAGGGGCATACCCGCCGGTCGATCCGTCGTTGGGGAGGCCGTACAGTTCTGTGAAGTACTTCTCGCCTCCCACCGGACACGCGGTGCCCCACCCTCCTGCCGGCCCCGGCGTCACTCGGACGCTTCCGAGCGTCTCACCGAGATTGACGAGCATGTAGTCGACGGGCTGCGCCAGGTGACATGGATCCACGTCAATCTCTCCGATCGCCGAGCCGAAGTACGGCGGCGCTGGGTTCGTGGGGGTCAGATACACGATCTCTCCCGCCCACGGAGGGCTCTTTGGGATACCGATCTGGCCGCTTGACGTGAAGAAGGCAACATCAGGTGTGGGCCCGACGAAACACGGCCGTGAGCCGACGTCGGTCATGGTGAGACCCCAGCTGCTCGTGTCCAGGGGTCCGTCTCCGATGTAGGACGGGTTCGCGACCTTGACCACGACCTCGAGATCGGCCGCGCGGCAGGCAAGCACCCCGGGGATCGTGAACGGCGTCGGCTCGGCGCCGCCCGGTGTTGCGTCGGGCGATGGCACGCTGCTCGGGGTGATTGAGGGCGTCACGATGGCCACGACCACCGGCGCGGTTGCGTGCCCGCAGGCAACTGCGGTTCCCATGGCCGCAATCATGATCAAGCGCTGAATGCTGTGCAGCATCGATGACAGGGTACCCGCTGGTTGCATGCGCTGAGCGACCTGGGGGCGGGATGGAACTCCGAATCCGTCGGCGAGTTAAGCTGTTGTAATGCGCGCGGGACTTACAGGTCTTGTGGTCGCCCTGGCCCTGGTGGCCGCGAGCAGTTGCGGCCCACGCGCGTCCTCGAGGTCGGCTCCCGCCGCGAGTCAGGTGCCGAGAACATTGACGCCGAGCCCTCGCGGAACGCCATCGGCAATCGCGACGCCAGCGGGTGGGCCCGCGACCTTCTTCTCCGTAGGCACCGGCTCGTTATCGGCGCTGTCGGTTTACGAATGGGACGGCGATTTGATCGGTCACGGCACTGCCGCGGTGCCGCTCGAGTGCTGCACCGTCGCGCAGTCGCCTGATGGGTCTGTGCTGGAGGCCGTCACGACGACGAGGGCAGTGGTCCTGGGTCGCTTCGGAAACCTGGTCCAAAATCTGACGGGGCCGCTGGTTGGGGGTGTCTGGGCTCAGGATGATGTTCACAGTTGCGTCGTCCAGCAGGACGGGCGCGACAGCGCTCAGGGGACCCTGTACCTGGTCGGTCCCGGGAGCCAGAGCAGAAAGGTCGCTACCGTGAGCGGCTTCGGACCCCATGAAGGAACGGGGGTGCTCACCTGCAACGTCGCCGATAACTACGCCCTCCTGGCGACCAGCTTCATGGGAGGGATGCAGGCGCTGATCAAGGTCCGCCTCAGTGACGGCACCACGGTCTCCGAGCAGAAAGCGGGTGCTTCTAACACTGCCTGCTTTCCCCCGCAGGTGGTCTCCCAAGGTGACACGTACGAGGCTTCAGGAAGTACGAATCAGGGCGTCGTCTGCGATGTCGCCACAGGCAGGGTAGTGGCTCGTCTACGCGGGCAGCCCCTGGCCATCTCCTGGAACGGTCACGTGGTGATCGAGATGCTCTCCACGCCGCCCAACTCCTTCTCCTTGGAGGCCATCGACTGGCAGACGGGGGCCGTCCTATGGCGCAATCAATCCGCTGCCGAGCGGAATGGCCTCGTGCCTGAGGTTCAAGCACAAGACGAGCCGAACGCCGATGCCATCGCATTGACAACGGTGCCGAATCCCGGCGCCGATTTTTCCCAGGACCACGCCGAGCTGTGGCTGATCCGGCCGGGGTATCGGGCACTCGAACTGAGCAACCAGGCTGAACCAGGGGTTCTCTAAACCCCGGGTGTCGCTCACGGCACTAATCCGTCGCTGTCGCTCACGATCCTACCGTCGGTGAGGACAAGAGTGCGGTCGCAGTGCGCTGCGACGTTTGGGTCGTGGGTGGCGACGAGAAGCGTGAGCCCATAGTCGGCTCGCATTTGGGCGAGCAGAGCAACGATCTCGGCGCCCGTGTGTGTATCGAGGTTCCCCGTCGGCTCGTCAGCCAAAACAATGCCAGGGCGATTGATGAGTGCACGGGCGATGGCGACACGTTGTTGTTCGCCTCCGGACAGTTGGGAGGGCAAGTGTTTCGCTCGGCCGGCCAGCCCCACAGAGCCGAGCAACTCGCGCGCGCGGCTGACCTTGTCGAAGTCAGTCCGATACGGCAGGACTGGGGCGAGGACGTTGTCGAGTGCGGTGAGGGCGGGAAGCAGGTGGAAGCGTTGGAACACGAATCCGATGCACCGGCGGAGCGCAGCCCTTTCTGAGTCGCGCAAGCGCGCTATGTCGGTGCCGTCGATCGTGATTCGTCCCTCGTCGGGAACATCCATCGCGCCGATCAGGTGAAGGAGGGTCGATTTTCCAGAGCCGGACCGTCCTGTGATCGCGAGGCTCTGTCCTGGCGGGATGGCAAGCGTCACCGCCTCGACAGCGTTGACCGATTCTCCAGCTCCACTTCGATAGGTCTTGCTCACGGACGTGAGAGACACACCCAAACCTTGGTGATCGTCGCCACCTGGATGGGATGACGTGTTGTCGCCTGCCGCCATGTCGGCGCTAGTCCTCGGCAAGGGTCGCCGCCAACGGCAGACGCTGGATCGTTGCCGCCACGATGCTGGCCGCGACAACCGTCACGACAATCCCGGCGGCAAGAGCTGCGACCGCAGGCGCGGCGAGCAGGGAAAGGTCAGGACCGAGTATCAGGGCGGCGACAGCCAGTCCAAGGACAGCGCCGAAGAAGCTGCCCGCGATGCCGATCCCCACACCTTCACCGATGGCGACTCGAGCCACATGCCCCCGTCGCCAGCCCACGGCGCTGAGGACCGCGAACTCGGAGGCGCGCTCGCGCAGGTTGATGTAGAGCACGTCCGCAACCGAAGCGGCGCCCAAGATGACGGCGAGGGACGCGGACAGGTAGTCGACTGCTCGAACCTGGTTGGCTACGAACCCTCCGAGCTCGCTGCCAACGACCCCCTGATGGAACGCCAGATTGAGCGCGAGCAGCACGGTGAGCGCGGCGATTCCCACCGCGAGCGCCGCCGCGGCGAGCGCGGCTCGGGCTGGCGCACGGCGCAGATTGACGAGCGCCAGCCCGGCGATGTGCCGAACCGGATGAGGCCTCCGCGGGGCACGTACCGCGGGTGCCACTGCGTCGAGCGGCTGCGCACGCGCAGCTAGCAATGCCGGAACGAGCCCGGACAGTCCCGCAAGGAGCATCGCCACGGGAATGACCAGGCCGACTCGCCACCAAGGGACCTCTAAACGAACCAGGGCAATCAAGAGGGCGGAGAGCCCCGTGCCCACCACTCCGGCCACCAGGCCGGTGAGCATGACCTCACCGAGAGTGAGCATGAAAATCATCCGTCGCGGCCAACCCAAACATCGCAGCACACCGATCTCCGTCCGACGAGCTCGGACCGCGGCGAAGGCTGCATTGGCAAGGAAAAATCCGCATACAATCAAGATCAGAACGAACAACGCCAAGCTCTTGCCGTCTACGGCGTTGAGGATGACCAGGGCGACCGCCTTGCGAACCCAGGATTCGTTCAGGATCAAGGCAGGCCGCCCGTAACTCCCCGCCGGGAGCGCAACGGTCTCGGTGGTCGGCGAAGATCCTGCCGTGATGTCGACATCCAGCCCGGTCGCTTGACGGATGGCAGCCGCGACTTGCCCAATCTGCGCGAGCTGCTGGCGGACGCTGCCATGCAGCCCACCGACACGAACACGAACGACACTGATCGGCGCCGTCGTATTGGCAGTTGGGAAGTCCTGTTCGAATGCCGGCAATGACTTGAGCGTGGTCAGGATGAGCGGCGGTTGTTGCAGGTAGCCGGCCATATTCGCGTTCGGAAGTAGCGGCTGGTTGCGTAATGCCTTTTGGCTCGCTGCGTCGGCACCAGTGACCTGGGGCGGATAGTACGTTTCCAGCGGTACCTGCGAGAGGGAACTGAACCCGGGTAATCTACTCGGATCGAATTCGCCTACAGTGTGCAGAGTCAAAAGCTGCTGGCTCGTATTGGTCCTCAACTGTTCGTTGAGTTGGCGAAAGCCCAGGTCGCTTGAGTCAATCGGGGCCGCTTCAAAGCCAGTACCCGCAAACAGGCTTGTAGTCCACACACTGCTGGGATTGGTCGCTGGGAGGGGCGCCAGCTCTGCACCGGGTAGCTGTTCGTACGTAGTTGGCCCGCTTGTCCAATATGCGTCGATGAGTGACGAATGCGCCAGTTTCTGCAGAAGCTGCTGATACGCCTCCTGCGCCGTGATGGTGACGTGCTCAACCGAGGTGGGCGTTTCTTTGGCCAACGCCGCGGCAAGCTGGTCCGGGAGCAGCCCTTGGTGAAGCAGACCTACTGCCGAGGCTGGTAATTGGTTGA
>JBAQGL010000324.1:0-4547 GCA_049287785.1 Candidatus Dormiibacterota bacterium
GTCACGCACGGCATGCTCGCCGCCGAGACCGCGGGCACGGGCAACTACGGACAGCCCCTCATCAGCGGCTGCACCTGGGCCACCTGGGTCACGAACTGCCAGAACCTCACTGCTTACGGCAATGGCTCCTCGTTCAACGACGTGGGGTGCGGCACGCCCTTCGGGTGCGAGTTCGGGCCGGAGTTCCAGTGCACGCAGCTCGCACTTCGCTATGCGTATTACGCGTGGGGAGAGCCGGCGACCTGGGGCGGTCAGGCGTATTCGATGTGGAGCGCGGGTCCGACCCTCCCGATTCCATTGCAGCAATTCGCCAACGGAGCCGGCGTGGCGCCGATGCAGGGCGACCTCATGATCTTCGCGCCCGGCTGGCTCGGTCGCTACTGGGACGGCTCGGGCCACGTAGCGGTTGTTCGTGATGTCGGGCCCGGATACGTCGACCTTGTCGAGCAGAACGCCACCTCGTCGGGGACAGATCGCTTTCCGCTCAGTGGATCCCTGGTCACCGCCAACGGCTACACGCCGATCATCGGCTGGCTCCGCCAGACTGAGCAGACACCGGTTGAGCTGACTGCGTCGAGCGTTGCGGGGACCCCGCAGAGCGTGTCGGACCAGCCCGGCGACATGGACGTGATCTGGCGTGGCACCGACGCCAAGCTCCACGACCTTTACTACCGCAGCGAGGCCTGGCAGCCGGCTGCGGTTGCGGCCATCACCCCAGGCAACGTCGCCTCCGACCCTGCCGTCGTCTCACCGTCCGCGGGGCAGGTTGATGTCTTCTGGGAGGACACCGCTGGTGCCCTCTGGCAGGTTCAGTCCCAGAGCGGCTATTTCGGCACCGAGTCCTGGCTTCCGGCGCAGCAGCTGCCGACGGGCACACTCGCTCCCGGCTCCGCTCCGACTGCCGTGAGCCAGGGTCCTGGCGAGATGGAGGTCATCTGGAAGAGCGTGGACGGCCAGCTCTGGCTCAACACCTTCACCGGGACCTGGTCAGGCGCGACGCCGCTCAACTCCGGCGTGGTCCAGGGCAACCCGTACGCGGTGGCGACCGCCGATGGGACGGTGGGGATCGTGTGGAGAGACGCGGCCGGCAATCTTTGGAGCGATCTCTCAGCAGCCTATGGCTGGTACGGCGCTCATGAGATCGGCACCGGTGGCCTGGCCAGCGATCCGACCGTCGTGACGGCCGGCGTCAGCAACGTCGACGCGATCTGGCGGACCCGTACCGGGTCGGTGTGGGCTGCGAGCGTGACCCCGAACGGTGGCCCCGGGCAGGTCGAGGTGGACTCGACCGTGAGCATGGGCCGGCCGGCTGCGGCTGGAACCGCTGCGAGTGCGGTGACCGTCGTGATGCAGCGCCCCAACGGCAGCCTCGCTGCCGCGGTCTACGACCCGCACAACGGGTGGGTCGGCCCCGAAACTCTCAACCAGGTCGCGGCCAGCTCGCAGCTCTCGGCAGTGAGTTGGTACAGCAACGCGGTCGCCGCCTTCTGGCAGGGGAGTGGGGGCAGCCTCTGGTGGTCGGCGGCATGCGATGGGTGCGCGGCGCATCCGCCCCCGGTGTACAACCCGACCGGCTAGCTTCGGCAAGGCGGACACGGGTGACGCGGCATCGTCGCCGCGGGCGATGATCGGCGCGTGACCACGCTGTCCGAGCTGGCGAGCGCCGGCGACGCGATCGCAGGAACCTCCTCGAAGTCGGAGAAGGTGCGGATCCTGGCGCAGTTCCTCGCCGCGACCCACGAGGCCGAGCTCGCGCAGGCCGCGCGCTACTTCGGCGGCGGCGTCTTTCCCGCCGGGGACCAGCGCACCCTCCAGGTTGGCGGGGCGGCGTTCTCGGCGGTGCTGCGCGCGGTCAGTGGCGCCGACGACGCGACCATCCGTGCAGCGTGGCGGCGGCACTCGGATACGGGTGACGTCACCGGAGAGCTGCTGTCCGGCGTCGACGGCCGTGCGACGGCGCCGATCTCGATCAGCGACCTCGGCGAGGAGTTTGCGGAGATCGCCGGTGCGCGCGTTGCCAAAGAGCGGAACGCGCGGCTCAGCGCGCTCCTCGGGCGTGTGACACCGGATGAGGCGCGCTACATCGCCAAGCTGATCACCGGCGAGCTGCGCATCGGGTTGCGCGAAGGGCTCGTGGAGGAGGCGATCGCCATCGCGTTCGGCGCGGCACCCGATGCGGTGAGCCGCGCGGTGATGCTGACCGGTGATCTCGGTGAGGCGGCGCTCCTGGCCCGCGCCGGACGGCTTGATGACGCAGCGCCGCACTGGTTCGTGCCGCTCCGGTCAATGCTCGCAACCCCGGTTGCCGACGCCGCGGAGGCGGTTGCACGACTCGGCGATGACGTCTGGGTTGAAGACAAATATGACGGAATCAGGTGCCAGCTTCACCGGCACGGCAGGGACGCCGCGCTCTACAGCCGCGACCTGAAGAACATCTCAGCCCAGTTCCCCGAGATCACTGATGCCGCGGTGCACCTCCGTGCCGACGTGATGCTCGATGGCGAGATCCTCGCGTTCCACGACGGGCGGGTGATGCCGTTCCATGCGCTCCAGACACGGCTCGGACGTGTCTCACCGGATGCTGAGGTGATGGCGGCGGTGCCGGTGATCTACGTTGCCTGGGACGTGCTCCGAGTGGACGACGAGGTGTTGATCGACCACCCGCTCCGCGAGCGGCGCGCACGCCTCGAGGCCCTCACGGTCCCTCACCCGCTCGCGCTCGCTCACCTCGAGCGGGTCTACGGCGAGGCCGAGATTGATCGACGCTTCGACGATGCCCGCGCTCGATTGAACGAAGGACTCCTGTTGAAGCAACCCGAATCCCCCTACACGCCAGGCCGGCGCGGCTTGAACTGGCTCAAGCTCAAGCGTCCTCTCGACACGCTCGATGTCGTGGTGGTCGGCGCGGAGTGGGGCCATGGCAAGCGGCGTGGGGTGCTCAGCGACGTGACCTTCGCGGTGCGCGTCGACGACACCGATGAGCTCGCGACCATCGGCAAGGCCTACACCGGGCTCACCGACGTCGAGATCGCCGAGATGACCGCACTGCTGCTCGACATCACCATCGCCGATCACGGTCACTACCGCACCGTCGAGCCGCGCATCGTTTTGGAGATTGCCTTCGACGCGGTGCAGTTCTCAGCGCGGCACAAGTCCGGCTTTGCGCTGCGGTTTCCTCGCATCGCTCGGTGGCGACACGACAAGGCGCCCGCCGATATCGACACGCTCTCACGGGTTCGTGCCCTTGCCACCGCGATCGAGCACGAGCGCGTCCAGCTGGTCGACCAGACCGGCGCCTGATCAGCTTCGCTCGAGAAACGCTCCGAAGAGTTCCGATGTGTCCATCGCCGGATCGCCAACCTGGGAGAAGGCGTCGAAACGCGCGCGCAGGGCCGCGTATTGCTGTACCAGGGCGCGGTCGTCATATGCCTCCATGGGGTCCCACGGATGGAGGTAGTGGACCTCGCTGATGCCGGCCTGCAGCATCTCCTTGAGGCAGCCGAAGCAGGGTTGCATCGTCGATGTCATCGAGGCCCCGAGCGTCTGCTGACCGAAGCGCGCGGCGGTGAGGAGCGCGTTCTGCTCGGCGTGCACGCAGATGCAGACGTCGTACGCTCCTCCGCGCAGTCCGTCATCGTCGCGCCGTGAGCAGCGGTGGCAGCCACCTTCGGAGCAGTTCGGCATGCCGAACGGGGTGCCGTTGTATCCCGTGCTGAGGACGCGGGCATCGCGGGTGATCACCGCCCCTACCCGTCGACCCAGGCAGTCCGCCCGCGTGCGGGCTGCGAGGGCGATCAGCAGGAAGTACTGATCCTTGCTCGGCCGTTGCGGCGCTGGAGTGGTCAGGGTTTCCGTCCGAGAAAGGCTGCGAGCCGGTCGATTGCGGGCGCGTCGGCGGCGACCGGTTCGGGGACCCCGAACGGCATGCCCTCACGGGGTCTGTCCGCGAGCCGCGTCTGCCACAGGATGAGCGCACCCTCGGCAAGCCCCTCGGGGAGGTCGGGCGGACGCCCGATCGCGCGCGCGAGATCCCACCCGTGGATGAGCAACTCGTTGATGCGCATGTGCACGACCGTGGTTCCAGGCTGCTGACCCAACATCGGTGTTTCAACGGTGCCGTCAAGGAACCCTGGGGTGAGGAAGGCCTCGTGCATCCGTGCGCCGGTCGCTCGGAATCCGGCTGCGGGGTCGTCTCCGAGGCGATCCACGGCGCGCTCTTCCGTTGAGACGGGACCCGACGGGCGTGTGCGATCCGCAACACCGGCAAAGACCACATTGCCGTTGGCGACATGGTTCAGCAGCTGACGCACGTCCCAGTCGGTGCAGGGGGTCGGCGCCGTCCATTGATCGGGTTGCACCGCGTCGACCAGGAGCTGAACGGCCGCGAAGGTGCGGTCGCAATCGGCGACAACGGCGGGGAACTCACTCATACCTTCTATGGTGGCCGAGATCGCCGAGGCCGTGCAGTCAGCGGCCGGCGGGATAGAGTCGCGCCAGGGCGGGTAGCTCAGCCGGTTAGAGCAGGGGGCTCATAACCCCACGGTCCC
>JBAQGL010000325.1:0-20485 GCA_049287785.1 Candidatus Dormiibacterota bacterium
AGCCACGCCGCTGCTCAGCTTGTCAGCGCCCTCCCTCGCGCAAGCAGATTGTCGCACTCACTCGGGCGCTGCCAAATTCGCTGCGTCGCGGCTCCCCCCTCCCGCCCCGAGGTCGCGCTCAGCTTAGGTACCGGCGACCCCGTCTCCTGACTCGGTTGCGTCCAGCATGAGTTCGCCGACCGCCACGCAGAGCGCAGCTTAGGATGTGGCCGTCTTCCGCAAACGCTCGTCGCGGCGGCGTCGGTTCCGCATCCGCACAGCGACGACGAGGACGCGGCCTTCGAACCAGGTGGCCCAACCGGTCGCGAGTGCGGCGGCGAGGAGGATCGCGCCGAGCCAGCGGGGGGTCAGGACCACGATGGTCAGGCCGGCGACGAGCAGGAGTGTGGTGGCTCCGAGGAACGCGACGGTCAGGAAGGCGCGCCACGTGAAGAGGATGGAATTCCTGACTGCGATGACCGCTGCTTGCGCGTCGATACGAGCTTTGGGCGTGGCGCCGGGCACCGGTTGGCCGCCGGCGTAGGCCCGCCTGCGGTTGGTCGCGATGCGCCAGAAAAACAGGCTCGCCGCGAGCCGGGCGAGGAGCCGGATGACGATGGCCCACGGCATCTCCCCATGCTACAGTCGCCGGGCGTTTGAACCGTGGGAGCAGCGAGATGATTCGTGCATACGTGCTCGTGACAGCGAGCGCAGGCAGGGCGCAACACGTGGCTGATGCCCTGAGAGGCAGTGACGGCATCGTCATGGTCGACGCGATCACCGGCGAGTACGACGTCATCGCCCAGGTCGAGGCAAGCGACGTTCCAGGTATCGGGCGTCTCATCCTCGATCGGATCCAGTCCGCGGACGGCGTGGTCAAGACGATCACGTGCCTCGCGGTCTGATCCGGGCGTCTCCACAGCCGTCAGGAGTGCGGGGCTGGGTGGTCTAGCCGGCCTCTACGGGGCGGCGCTGGCGCGCCTTCGCGGCAGCGCGCGTTTACGGCGCTCGCTGTGGTTCTGGACGGTCGTCGGACTGGTGCTCGGCGAGGCGGTGACCGCCGACGTGGCGCTGGTGCACGGCCACGGCACGATCACGCTCGCGGTGGTCGCGACCGCCGTGTGGTGGGTGGTGGTGACCATCGGGGTGATCGGCGGCGCCGCCCTGCTCCTCACGCCCGATGGGACTCCCGTCGATCGTTACGGGATCCCGAACGGGCTCACCGCACTCCGCGGCTATTTCTGCGTCCCCGTGCTGTTCATCGGCACGCTGTCGCTGCCGGGGCGCTTGGGGCTGGCCTTGTGGGGCTCGATCGGCGGGTCGGTCGGCCTCCTCGACGCCGTCGACGGATTCATCGCCCGCCGCTATGGACCGGTGACCGTGCTCGGCAAGGCGATGGACCCCTTCGGCGACGCCATCTACTTCGTCGTCGGGGCGATCGGATCCTGGGCGCTCGGGATCGTTCCCCTGTGGCTGACCCTGCTGATCGTCGTCCGCTACTCCGGGCCGGTTCTGCTCACGCCGATCGTCCTGCTCACCGGACGGCGCCCCGAGCTCGTGCACACCGTCTGGGGCCGTCGCAACACGCTGCTGATCGGCATCGTGCTCTTCATCCTCTATTGGGTCCGGCTCCTCGGCGGCCCGACCGACGTCATCGCGCTGATCATCGCGCTCCCGACACTCGTGCCCACGGCGCTTCTCCACTTCGTGGCGCTCTACCAGCGGGTCGCCGCGTCGCCGCGGGCACGGTGAGGACCTCGATCAGGATCCCGAGGGGCGGAGCAGGTCGCGGAGGTGGAGCAGCCACCCCGTGGGGGTGAGGCCGTTGGCGACCGGAACGTAGTTGCAGTCGAGCCCATCGGCGAGAACGCGTGTCAGCCCGTCGTCGTCGAACCCCACGCCGGTGAGGCGGTCGATGTCGGCCGCGGCGGACGCGACCGTGTCCGTCGACGCGTCGCGCGCGAACGCGTGCAGGGCCGCATCGGGCGTGGCGTGATCCTCCTGCCAGTCCTGGTGGTAGTAGCCGGCAAGCAGCTGGGCCAGCGCGGGGTAGTCGGTCGCGGCGTTGTCGATCGCGATATCGATATCGATGGTGCCGTTCATTGTCATCGCTCCTGATGTCTCTTGTGCCGGTGCGGGGATCGGGTCGGGTAGGCGGTAACCAGCGTGAACCCGCCAGGCAGCTCGTCGTTGCGCCGCAGCACCAGTCGAACCGAGGTCACCTGCGTGGGAACCACGACGCCGCGGCTGACCTCGGCGTAGGTGAGCACGTGACCGATGACCTCGCCCATGTCCTCGACGAAGCTGAACGGCGCACCCTTGTCCCTGCCACCGAGCCAGGCGCTGATGTCGGCGCTGCGGCGCGTCACCGCGATGTCGACGCACCGCTGCGCGGTGGCTCGGCTGAGGAAGCGACCGGCTGCGGCAACGCCCTCACGAAGGATCCGGCGCATCTCGTCGCCCGGTCGTGTGTCGACGTGGCGGCGAAGCGTGTGACCGCCGCGCCCCTCATAGACGCTGAGGTCCTCCACCGGGATCCGGCGAGGCCGCGGCCCGGGGACCGGCCGGTCGATGCCATCGAGCATGTGTGTCCTCCTGCATCTGTCGCTGAGCGGCAGGTGGTGCCGCGATGCGCCGCAGTCTCTCCGGGCTCAAGGGACACCACGCAGACGGTGAGATTGACGGGTGGGACGGCCGGGCATAATCACCGCGCAGTGCTCGCAGTCCTCAAGCCGACGCCTGCGCCCGGGTTCGTGATCGGCGACGTGCCGATGCCCTCACCCGCCGCCGGCCAGATCCTCCTTCGCGTAGCCGCGACGTCGGTGTGCGGTACCGACGTGCATCTTTACGACTGGAATCCCTGGGCCGCGGTGCGGGTGCATCCGCCACGTGTGGTCGGTCACGAGGTTTGCGGTGAGGTCGTCGCCTGGGGTGAGGGCGTCGACGCTCCGGCCATCGGCACCCGCGTCGCCGTCGAGTCGCACATCGTCTGCGGCCACTGCGACGAATGCCGTCGCGGTGACTTTCATGTCTGCGAGAACACGCGCATTCTCGGCGTCGATGTCGACGGGGCATTTGCGACCCACCTTGTCGTGCCGGCTGCCAACGTCTGGCCGGTCGGCGACGCAGTCGCTGCTGACATCGCCGCCGCGATGGAGCCCTTCGGCAACGCGGTGCACGCCTGCTCGTACGGCGACCTCGAAGGACGGACCGTGGTGGTGTTCGGCTGCGGTCCGATCGGCTGTGCCGCCATCGCCGTGGCGCGGGTCCAGGGAGCGGCCCGCGTCGTCGGTGTCGACCGCAACGCGTACCGGCTGGACCTCGCGGAACGCATGGGCGCGCACGCCATCGTCCGGGCCACCGACGACGCGGTCGACGACGCCGTACGGCGAGCCGCGGGCACCGCGATCGACTGCGTCCTCGAGATGAGCGGCTCGCCGGTTGCGGTCGCCTCGGCCACCCGCCTGGTCCGTCCGGGCGGCTGGATCAGCCTGCTCGGCATCGGCGACGGGCCCGATGTCGTCGATCTCTCCAGCGACGTGGTCATGAAGGGTCTGAGCCTCTACGGCATCGCCGGCCGGCGCATCCCGGCCACCTGGGAGCAGGTCACCGCCTACGTGCGAGACGGTGTGATCGACGTGCGCACCCTGATCACGCATCACTTTCCGATGCACGACATCGGCGGGGCGATCGAGCTGATGAAGTCCGGTCAGTGCGGAAAGGTCACGCTGACCCCCGAGTAGCGCGCAGGGTATCGTTGAACGCATGGTGACCAGCGCAGGCACGTCGAAGGCCGTCCAGGCACTCGACGCGTCGCTGAACGAGGACCTCGAAGCGCTGCGGCGCGATGGGTTGTTCCGTCCGTTGCGCGTCCTCGAGTCGGCCCAGGGCCCGGAGGTCGACATCGCCGGCAAGGCGGTGATCAGCCTGTCCAGCAACAACTATCTGGGCCTCAACACGCACCCCCGGCTGGTCGAGGCCGCGTCCCGCGCCGCGCTTGAATGGGGCGCCGGCACAGGCGCCGTCCGCACCATCGCGGGGACGCAGACGCTGCACGAAGAGCTGGAGCGTCGCCTGGCCGCGTTCAAGCGCACAGAGGCGTCGCTCACGTTCCAGAGTGGCTACGCGGTGAATGTCGGCGTCATCGGATCCATGCTCGAGCAGGGTGACTGCGTGGTCAGCGACAAGCTCAACCACGCCAGCATCATCGACGGCATCCGGTTGACCAAGGCGGACCGGATCCTCTACGAGCACGCTGATCCCGACGATGCCGAGCGCGCGCTCAGCGAAGCACGCGGCAAGGGCTACCGGCGCATCCTGCTGGTCACCGACGGCGTGTTCAGCATGGACGGCGACATCGCTCCGCTGCCGCAGCTGGTGGAGCGCGCCGAGCATTACGACGCCGCGGTGATGGTCGATGACGCGCACGCGACCGGCGTGCTCGGCACCAACGGCCGGGGCACCACCGACCACTTCGGCCTGCACGGCAGGGTCGCGCTCAACATCGGCACCCTGAGCAAGGCCATCGGCGTGGTCGGCGGGTATGTGGCCTCAACCCAGATCGTGCGCGATCACCTGATCCACAAGTCGCGCCCGTTCCTGTTCTCGTCCTCGCATCCGCCCGCTGTGGTGGCCGCGTGCATCGCCGCCGTCGACGTGCTCGAGCAGGAGCCGCAGCTGATGGAGCAGCTCTGGAGCAACACGCGTCATTTCAAGAGCGGGCTGCGCGAGCTCGGCTT
This sequence comes from Candidatus Dormiibacterota bacterium, assembly GCA_049287785.1. Classification (GTDB taxonomy): domain Bacteria; phylum Chloroflexota; class Dormibacteria; order Aeolococcales; family Aeolococcaceae; genus Palsa-851. The sequence continues at coordinate 4,719 of JBAQGL010000325.1, forward strand.
CGACATCGGCGACAGCGAGACGCCGATCACACCGGTGATGTGTGGTGAAGCACCGGTCGCGATGCAGCTCTCGGACATGCTCCTCGAGCGCGGGGTTTTCGCCCAGGGCATCGGCTTTCCCACCGTCGCGCGAGGGAGGGCACGGGTGCGCACGATCGTCTGCGCGACCCATACGCACGACCAGCTCGACCGCGCGCTGCTTGCATTCGAAGAGGTCGGCACGCGGCTCGGACTGATCGGGGAAGGCCGTCAGGCGTAACGCGATGGCACCAACACGCTTCTGCGAGTTGCGTCCTCCGCGTGCCGGGCAGCGCTAGCGATGGCTCATCGCACCGCTGCGGAGCTCGAGGAGGAGCGGCTGGAGATCCTGGCCGCGCAGCGTGACCGAGCGGCCTTCGCACCGCTCTACGAGCGCTACGTCGACCAGATCCACGCCTACGTCTACACACTCACCCACGACATGGAGCAGGCCGACGACGTGACCGCAGCGACCTTTGCCAAGGCGATGGAGGAACTCCCACGCTTCGAGTGGCGCGGCGTTCCGTATTCGGCATGGCTCTACCGGGTCGCGGGCAACCTGGTGTCGAGGGAGCGCCGCCGCCCCGGCTGGATCGAGCTCGAGCCGCGCATGCTGCCCGACGCCGGCGCCGACCCTGCCCTGCACGCGGAGGAGAACGATCGCGCCGATGAGGTGCGCGCAGCGGTCGCGGGTCTGCCCCACGATCAGCGCCAGGCGATCGTGCTGCGGTTCGGCGGTGACCTTCGCAACCGCGAGATCGCCGAGATCATGGGGCGGAGCGAAGGCGCGGTGAAGCTGCTCACCTTCCGCGCGTTGACCGCGCTGCGCCGGCGTCTCGGCGCGCCGCTCCCGGCTGAACGCCTCTCGAGGTCGGGGTCGTGACCGTCGAGGATCGCCTCGATCTGGCCCTCGGGGGCGACATCATCGCGTTCGCGGCTTCGCGGGACGTCTCGCCGCTGGTCGACACCGGCGACGAGGTCATCGGCGCCTTCGCGGGCTGGACGCTGGATCCCGCACGTCGGGCCGAGATCTACGCCGCCGCGCTCGCGATCGCCGAGGCAGCCGGGTTCGGTGGCCGCATGCGAGCGCTCGGGCTCGACCGCAGGGTGCAGGCGATCGCCGGCGGAACCGTGGTCACCCTCGCGGCAGCTGCCGCGGTCGCCATCGCCCGCGGCCGCCGCCAGACTGCAGCGCCGCTGCGCGCCTGAGCGCCCCGATGGACCAGGAGCCCGAGGTTCCCGACGCGGAGCGTGAGCGCATCCGCCAGCGAGATCGCAAGCGGGAGCGGCGCATGGTGGTGGACAACGCCGGCATCAAGCGGGTGCTCCCGGCGGTCGCGGAGAAACGGCGGAAGGCGGCCGCACCGCGTCAGGACCCGGAGAGCTGACCGCTCAGGACCTCGGTGTTCGACGGGGTCGGGCTGCCCCCGGCCGGCTCCACGGTCGCGGCGACGCTCTTGTATCCGGCAAGGCTGCCCGGGATGGCTGCAACCCAGCCGCCGACCTGCGGGCTGGGGCTCAGGAACGCAACGGCCTTCGGTGATCCCTGGGAGGGGATGAGCCAGACCTCATACGTCTTGGTGCTGGGGAGTGGCTGCAGGCCGTTCACCAGCAGCACGGCCGGCGTTCCGCCGGCGGGGACGTCGAGCGTGCCGGTCGCGGTGGTGCCCGACACCGGGTATGACAGGGTGACCGAGGGTTGCGGATTGTTCCTCCCGGTCGCGCCCCAGATCCCGAACGCGATGGCCGCGATCACCGCCACCGCCCCGACGACCGTGAACGTCCGGTTCGCCGGGATCGCGTCGATCAAGCGTCGCCACCAGGGCACCGTGGGAGATGCGGTCGCCTCGGCGTAGACCTGGGCCATGAGGTTGCGGCGCAGGCGCGCGGGTGGCGGTACCACCTCGAGCGCGGCCGGCAGGAGCGATGCAAGCTCGGCGTACTCGTCGGCAGCGTGGCGGCAGGCCGCGCAGGTGGCAAGGTGTCGCTCCATGCCATCTCGATCCGACGGCTCGAGCGCACCGACAGCCTCGAGCGCGAGGAGGTCGGCGACCTCGTCGTGGCTCATTGCGTCTGCCATGGTGTCTCCACGCGATCGGCGAGGCTGGCGCGAAGCTTGTCGAGCGCGATCCGGACCCGCCCCTTGACGGTGCCGAGCGGCACCTCCATCGCGGTCGCGATCTCGGACTGCGAGTAGCCGCCGTAGTAGGCGAGCTCAATGGTCTGTCGCTGCTCGGCGGGAAGCTCGGCGAGCGCCTTGCGAACCTCCTCGCCGCTCAACTCGAGCGCGACGGCCGCCCACGGATCAGAGATCGCAGGCTCGATCGATTCGTCCTCGATCGGTGTGTCGAGCCGCGTCCTGTGGCGGTCGCCGCGGAGGCGGTCGATGGCCCGGTTGCGGACGATCGTGCAGATCCACGAGCGCAGCGATCCACGGCCCGCCTGGAACGTGGAGCCACGCCGCCACACGGCCAGAAAGGATTCCTGCACGACGTCCTCGGCCGCGCCCCGATCGCTGAGGATGCGCAGGGCGACAGTGTGGGCGAGGCCACCGTATCGGTCGTACAAAGCTTCGATCCCCTCGGGCGAATGGGCAGAGATCGAGCGGACAATGTCGTCGTCACTCAGGTGCACTCTCATGCTCCGACACACGCTCGGGGGTTGCGCATCTGTTGGTACGCACCTGCTGCGGCCTCTGGATCACCCGGGCGCATGCCACCTGGACCCGGCAGCATGCGAGGAGCCCTAGGAGACTTTGACGCGGCCGCCGCGAACCCGGGCCGCAGTCGACTGGAGGAGCACTGGCTCATCGGGCTGGTTGGCGACGATCGTCGCCGCCGCTGGACGGAGGCTGGTTGCCGCCGGCCCCTCGAAGACCACCTTCACCGCACCGGCTGCCGTGCCGGCATGGGCGATCGCGAGCGCGGCGTGGTACTCGTCGAGCGGGAATCGATGGGTGACGACACCATCGACCGGGAAGCTCGAGTCGCTCAACCACTCCCGGATGGTGCCGAAGGTTCGCTTCCCGTCCGGCTCGCGGCCGTACGAGGCGGCGCCACGCACGGTGAGCTCGCGCGCCCAGATCAGCGACCACTCGATTTCGTGCCGGTCGGAGCGCCCGCAGAGCACCAGCGTGCCCCCGGCGCGCAGCAGGCGCACTGCGAGATCGATGCTCGACGCCGACGCCCGGCAATCGAAGACCACGTCGACGCCGCCGTCGAGGACGGGCAGCCCGCCGCCGGCCGGGCGCATCACCCGGGCTTCCATGTGCTCCGCGGTCTTCTGGAGCATCTGCTCCGCGGACCCGTGCCAGACGCGGTTGGCCCCGATCGATCGAATTGCCATGAACGCCGCATTGGGATCGCCGTTGAGCGGTTCGTTCTCGCGATGACGCCGGCCCATACGCGGGCGGGAGGTGCTCCGAGCGTCGTGCAGCACGATGATGTCGAGGTCTGGATGCATGCGCCGCAGGGTCGCGACGATGAGCCGGCTCAGCGCACCTGACCCGATCACCACCGCAGTGTCACCCCGGCGGCTCCAGCGCAGGACGGCGTGGAGCGCCGTGGCCGCCGGCTCGGCGAGCACGCCCCGCTGGTCGGAGATGCCGTCGGCCGGCACCAGCATGTCCTCGTGGACGAGGAAACCCTCGCTCCAGCCACCGCCCGCCTTCTCGCTCGATCCCACCGAGCGTCCCGAGCAGAGCGATCCACCGCGGTCCGCGTTCTCGCAGAGGTGGGTGTCGCCTGCGCGGCAGCGGCGACATTCGGCCAGTCCCTTGTGCGCGCACCGCAGGGTCGGCTCGACGAGGACGCGATCTCCCTCGTGGGCCCAGCGCGTGGAGGAGGCGCGTTCCACCACGCCGACGACCTCATGGCCGGGGATGAAAGTGCCGGGAGCCGAATACGCAGTGAGCACGTTGGGGATCGGGTCCCGGTGCATCAGCGCGAGGTCGGTGCTGCAGATGCCGGCCAGTGCGGGCCGGATGAGCACCCATCCGGGACCGGGCGGCACCGGCGTCCGGACGTCGCGGACCTCGACGGGCAGCGATGAGCTTGCCTGCGCACGCCGACGCCTGCCTCGGCCCCGCCCGGAGCCGGGGTCGACCAGGGTCGGGTCGACGACTAGTGCCCGCATCGGGCGTGCCAAACGGTGGAATGGCCGCGAACGAGCGCGGCAGTGAACTCTCTCATCGCCTCAAGTTGTGAGGATACCGTTGCTCAGCCCTGCGGTGCAGCATTGACAATGGGTTGTGATGACGGATCAGCCACCGCCTCCCAGCCCGCCACCGGTCGATGCCGGGGCGCCTCCACCCGGATGGGGCTCACCGCCACAGGGCTGGGGATCGCCTCCACCGGGGTGGGGATCGCCGCCTCCGGGGTGGGGATCGCCGCCGCCGGGCTGGGGTCAACCGCCTGCCTGGGGAGGTCCGCAACCCGGTTGGAATCCCGGCTTCATGCCGTCGCAGGTGGGGTCGGGACGCTTCCGGTCGATGTCGGTTGGAGAGTGGCTCGACGCCACCTTCACGCTCTACCGCCGCAATTTCGCGCTCATCGCCTCGATCAGCGCAGTGGTGCAGATCCCCTATGCGCTGCTCACCTGGCTGCTCTTCGAGCTGACCGGGGTCGCCACCTTCGTGCGGTCCCCCTTTGCTTCGCTGGGCGCGCAGAGCATCACCCAGGCGCAGGCGCAGCAGCTCCTCAACTCCTATCTGGGCGTCCTGGTCGTGACGCTGGGTTTGCTGCTGCTCAGCCTCCTGATCGTCGTCCCGCTTGGAGAGGCGGCGACGACGCGCGCCGTCAGTGACCGGTACCTCGACCGTCCGAGCTCGCTGCTTTCCGCTTACCGCGCGGCATGGGGACGCCTCGGCGCGCTGATCGCGATGATCCTCATCCTCATCCTTGTATACGCGGGGTCGCTCGCGGTGGTGATCCTGTTCACCGCGCTGCTCGCCGCCGCCGGAGCGGGAGGGCTGGGAGCCCTGCTCGCGGTGATCGCTTTCATCGGGCTGGTCCCCGTGCTGATCATGATCTACGTGCGCACCGTCGTCGCCGTGCCGGCGATCGTTCTCGAGCGGGTGTCCGGCTGGGGTGGCCTCAAGCGGAGCTGGCAGTTGATCGGCGGCCGCTTCTGGCCGACGTTCGGACGCATGCTCCTCCTCGTGCTCATCACCTCGATCATCTCGGGGGTGGTGTCGACGATCTTCCAGGTCCCCGGAAACCTGATCGCACCCAACAACTCATTCGTGTTCGAGCAGGTGGCGGGTGCGATCGCGGCCGTGTTCGTCGGCCCGATCACCTACATCGGGGTGACGCTGCTGTACTACGACATTCGCATCCGCAAAGAAGGCTTTGACATCGAGATGCTCGCGCGGTCGCTGTGAGGCGTCTGGTCGCCTTCGGGGTCATCGGCGCCGCGTTCATCGCGGTTGCCGGGACGGCGGCAGCGCCGGCGCGCGCCGCGGGGCCGTGCGTGACCATCGAGTTCCTGACGCTGCTGAGCCGTGCGGAGAGTGCGCTGACGGCTGTCCCTCCGCAGCCGCCGGCAGCGCTCACGGCGGTCACCGAGGCCGGGGATGTAGCACCATCATCGAGCCAGGTGCTCGCTCCGATCATCGCCGGTCTCGCCGCGACACCACCCGACGTCGCCGCCGCGAGGCAGCGGATCGACCTCATCGTGACCACGCTCGCCCTGCCGGCCGGCTCCGCGTGCCAGGTGGACTCCCGGGTTGCCCAGAACCTCCTCCACCAGGTGTACGCATCGTCGGTTTTTGCCGGTCTCGACCAGAACCAACCGCCCTCGATCTTCGCGCGCATCGGCGAGGCCGTCCAATGGATCCTCTCGCACCTCTTCGGGCTCCTCGGCCAGGGCGGCTCGATCCTGCTCGGTCTCATCGCGCTCGCTGCAATCGCCGCGTTCGTCATCTACCGCCTGCGCGGCGTTGCGGGAAGCCGGCGCGCGCGCGCTCCGGACGAACCCGCCACCGCCGGCAATGACCCGGATCGCGAGTGGGACCTCGCCCTCGCCGCTGCCGGGCGAGGCGAATATCGAGAGGCGATTCGACGCGCGTTTCGTTCGGCATTGCTCGAGGTCGCCGACCGGCGAGCGCAGCTGAACCGCGCATGGACGACGCGCGAGATGCTCGTCACACTCTCGAGCGACGCCGATCTCCTGGCGGTGGTCGCACCAGCCGCGGCGGCCTTCGACAAGGCCTGGTACAGCGGAGAAGCGGTTGGCGCCGCTGACTGGGAGGTCGCACGCGCCCGATGCGACGCGGTGCGGCGCGTGGCCCGCCACACCGCAGGAGCGCGGAGCCAGTGAGCCGGCCACCGCTCTCGGCGATGCTCACGTTGATCGCGGCGCTCTGCATCCTCGCGGTCATTGCGATCAGCAGCGCAATCCCTCCCAACGACCAGACCAACCCGTCGTCGCGATCGGCCGGCAGCCTCGGCACGCTCGCGCTGTACACGTGGTTCTCGGACCTCGGTCTCGATGTTGGCCGGATCAGCGGGAGCTTCGACCTCACCGCCACCGACGTGGTCTTCTGCTACGACCCGACGATCACGCTGACCACGTCGGACGTCGGCGTGCTGATGACCTTTCTGCGCAGCGGCGGCGACCTGGTTCTGGTGGTCACACCCGACAGCCTTGCGGCCGCAGCTCCACTGCTCGGTACGCTCGATGTCAATCCTTCGGCAACGCAGGGAAGCGGGACCGCAACAGTCGCGCAGCCGTTCGACAGCACCGATCGAGTCCGTTCGGTCCCGGTCGCGAGCGGGTTGACCTTTTCCAACCAGGCACCGCTGGTGCCCATGCTGGTCGAGCGGAACAACGTCGTGGCGGGCGTCGTCCGCGTCGGAAGCGGCCGTGCGTATGTGCTCGGAGACACAGCACCGCTATCCAACGATGGGCTCCGACACCCCGACTCCTCGTACCTCGCGCTCAGCCTGCTGCAGCGCGCTCGCGGTGGCCGCATCAGCTTCGACGAGTACCACCACGGCGAGGGAGCCCAGACCAGCGGCGCAGGGGCGATCTTCGATGGCCCCGTCGGACTGGCGACGTTGCTGATCGGCGTAGTGGCGCTTCTTGCGATCGCGCTGAACGGCCGCCGCCTCGGCAAGCCTGTGCAGGATGGCGGCGACGCCGTGGTGCCCAGTGCCGGCGCGTATGTGACGGCGATGGGACAGCTCTTCGCACGGAGCAGGCAACGGGGGCCGATCGCCGCACGTTATGCCGATGAGCTCAAACGCAGGATCGGGAGCGCGACCGGCGTGGACTGGCATCTCGACGATGCGACGTTCTGCGCTGCGGTGTCGATGACCAACCCGCAGGCGGGCGCGGGGCTGGCTGCCCTGCTCGCCCACGCTCGGGCGCTCGCAGCCGGACGACCCGAGGAGAGCGAGTTGCTGCGCCTCGCCCGTGATGTGGACGCGTGCGAACGCCAGTGGACGGGTGCGCCAGTTGGATGATCGCGTGAGCGCGCAGGGCACAATGCCCGACGTGGCACCTGTCAACGAAGCTGCCGCGCTGCGCGGCGCTCTGCACGAGACCATGGGGCGAGCCGTGGTCGGCCAGCTCCAGGTCATCGACGGCCTGTACATCGCCGTGCTCTGTGGCGGCCACGTGCTCCTCGAAGGAGTGCCGGGCACAGCGAAGACGTTGATGGCGCGCACCCTGGCGGCCGCGCTCGACGCCCGGTTCACGCGAATCCAATTCACCCCAGACCTGCTGCCATCGGACATCATCGGCACCAGCGTCTATCGCCCCGACTCGGGAAGCTTCGAGTTCCGGGAGGGCCCGATCTTCACCGACACGCTGCTCGCCGACGAGATCAACCGCGCGCCAGCCAAGACCCAGTCGGCGCTCCTCGAGGCGATGGAGGAGCGCCAGGTGACCTCCGACGGCGAGAGTCGCTCGCTTGGCGACCGCTTTCTGGTCGTGGCCACCCAGAACCCCGTGGAGTACGAGGGCACCTACCCACTCCCCGAGGCGCAGCTCGATCGATTCTTCTTCAAGCTCGAGGTCAATGTCCCGGAGCCGGCGACGGAGATGGTCATGCTCCGTCGCGTCGACGGCGGCTTCAACGCGCACGACCTTGTGGCAGCGGGCGTGACCTCGATCATCGACAGCACGTCGCTCGCGCGGGTTCGCGCGGAGGTGGCGAGGGTACGCGTGTCCGACGAGGTGCTCGGCTACATCTCGGCGATCGTCACTGCGACCCGCACTAGCCCCGACCTCGCACTCGGGGCGAGCCCGCGCGGATCGATCGCGCTGCTGCTGGCAGGCAAGGCGATGGCAGCGATTCAGGGGCGCGACTACGTCGTTCCCGACGACGTGAAGGATGTCTGCATCCCGGCGCTCCGGCACCGCATGATCCGCCGCCCCGAGGCGGAGATCCAGGGCGTGTCCGAGGTCGCGGCGGTGCAGCGAGCGGTGGGCAGGGTCCCGGTCCCGAGGTGACGACGCCGCGATGACGTGGCGTGGCGCCGGTCTCCTGCTGGTGCCGGTCGCGGTGATTGCAGCCGGTGCGGCGGCGTCAGCGGTGCTGGTCGTGGGGCTCGCGCTCTTTGTCGCCGTGCTGCTGGCGATCGGCGTCGACTCGCGCCGCGCACCGGGGAGGACCGTGCTGCGCGTCGAGCGCGATTGCAACGACCTGCTTTCGGTGGGCGTCGCCAACCGCGTGACCCTTTCCGTGACGGGTCGATCCGCGGGCACATCAGTCATCGTGTATGAGCGTGTCCCGTCGGGACTGCACGCATCGCGAAACCGGTGGAACCTTCATCTCCCGGCGCGTGTCGAGTACACGGTCACGCCGGTTGCGCGCGGCGATGTCGTCCTTGGCCCGGCTGTTGTCCGGGCGACCGGACCCTGGGGGATCGGCTGGCGGCAGACCACGGTCCCGACGACCCGCGCAGTCCGCGTCGATCCAAACCTCGCTGCGATCGATGTCTACGAGGCACTGGCACGTCGCGGTCAGCTCGCCGAGCTGGGACTTCGCACCATGCGTCTCCGTACTGAGGGCAGCGAGTTCGACCGCGTACGCGAGGCGTTTCCGGATGACCCTTTGCGGGCCATCAACTGGCGCGCCACCGCACGAACCGGTCGCCTCATGGCCACGGAGCTCATCCCCGAGCGTGCTCAGCCGCTGGTGATCTGCCTGGATCACGGCCGGCTCATGGGGATCGGCGCCGGCGAGCTCACCAAGCTGGACCACGCGATCAATGCGGCGCTGCTGCTCGTGCACGTCGCGCTTCGCGCCGGGGATCGCGCCGGGATGCTCGCCTTCTCCGACACGGTCACGGGCACACTTCCGCCGCGTGCCGGCGCCGCGCAGCTGCGTCGCTTTCTCGACGCAACCCGTCCGATCCGGCCCGGCGAGACCGAGGCGGATTACGACGATGCGCTCGCATATTTCAGCCGGTGGCAGACGCGCCGCTCGCTCGTGGTCATCTTCACCGACGTCCTCGACCCCGACCAGGGGAAAGCGCTGATCCGGCAATGCGTTCGTCTGCGTCGCCGTCATCTGCCGCTGGTCGTCACCGTGCGCGACCCTGCGCTCGACGACGCGGCGAACACCGTGCCGCGCACCGGAGACGATGCCTATGCGAGAGCGGTCGCAGGCGGGCTCATCGCCGACCGCGACGACACCCTGCGCATGCTGCGCAGCTCCGGCGTCGAGACCATCGACGCGGATGCGCGGACGCTGTCGCCGCGGCTCGTGAACCGCTACCTCGACCTCAAGCGGCGAGCGCGCCTGTAGCGCAGCGCGCGCCCGCCCACGCTCGACTTACCGAGCGGTGCCCGCGAAGTTCCTTCGTGTCGGCGGGTCGATCAGCAGCGCGTAGAGGACGATGACCTGCAGGGCGAGATACACGATCAGGACGATATCGCCGGTGTTCGTGTTCACACGACCGAAATCGGCGAGCGCGACGATGATGCTGAGAACGTCGAGCACAATGATGATCCAGCGTGCGACCTGCGACGGCCGTCCCACGATGATGCCGAGGATGAGGTCGACGATGCCGATGATCAGTGGCACGACCGCGATCACGAAGAAGAATGCACCGGCAGCGTTCACGAAAGAGTTGCCGAACTGCGTCGCGTAGTTGTCGTATCCCGGGATGTTGTGCAGCGCGGCGTGTCCCGCCGCAAGGATGTACACGCCGATTGCGATCGATCCCGCCGCGAGCAGAAGGATAACGATCGCCTTGAGGATGATGATGATCTGCGCGATCGTCAGCCAGAAGGTTCGCTTGTGCACCTTGACCACGACGGGCTGCGGCATCGGCTGCGACATGTAGGGCTGGGCGGGCATCTGTCCGGCGTAGGCGTTGCCGGGCGAATAGGGTCCCGGTGGAGGTGCTGTCGGCGGTGGAGCACCGGCCGGGCTGAAACCCGGCGGCTCCGGGGGCAGGCTTCCTGGTGGCTGGGGCGGCAGTGCTGCCACGATTGCTCTCCTCCTCGGTTATACCGTCTCGTCCGCGAGTCGGTGGCCGGATTCTAGGCTTTGCGAACCACGAATGTGCTGGCGATTTTGTCGTGCCAGCCTTGCTTCCTCGGGTCGAACGCAGCCCAGATGAGGCCGATGTCGAAGGGGATCGAGCTGATCACGTAGCCGGCAAAACGGCCCAGCGCTCGACCCATCCCGATGTTCCTGCCCGTCGCCGCGTCGACCACGCGCAGTCCGAGCATCCGCTGGCCGAGCGTTCCGCCGAGTTGAGACCAGAGGATCACGAAATACAGGAGCTCGGCACCGAGTGCGATGAGCTCGAAATACCCGACGGAGGTGGGGTACGTCGATTGACAGATGCTGGTCGTCACCCCTGCGTTGACAGCGTTGTTGAGGCAGGTGAAGAAGGCGCTCAGCGCCGATCCCTCGACGACGACGAAGACGACCACCAGCGGAACGCCGACGATGATCGTGTCGATCACCGCCGCAAGAAAGCGAATCCAGAAACCGGCATATGCGATGCCCGGCGCCGGACCCAGCTGCGGCCCGGCGTAATACGTGGGGGCCGGATACATCGGAGGCGGCGGCGGAAGGTACGACTGCCCTCCATCCCATTGACCGGGCGCCAGAGGCGGGGGAAGCGGCGTCCCTCCTTCGGTCATCGAGGCGGACACTAGCAGGCTTGCGGGGTTTGTGACCCTTGCAGCCGAAACGTCACCTCACGCGGTGTCGGGCATCGCCTCGACCGCGGCGATGACGGCGCGCGTGATCTGCGTCGGCGTCGAGGCGCCAGAGGTGACACCAACCCGGTGAACGCCGCGGAACCAGGCCGGGTCGAGGTCAGCCGCGGTGTCGACGAGGTACGCGGGGCGATGACCCTTCTCGCGCACCACCTGCACGAGGCGTTGACTGTTGCTGCTGCGTTCGCTGCCGACCACGACGACGCAATCGACGTCGTCGGCCGCGAGCACGGCCGCCTCCTGCCGCTCCTGGGTTGCGCGGCAGATCTCGTTGTGCACCTCGATGGTCGGAAAGCGTTGCTGCAGGCGTTCGATGATCGACTGCGTGTCCCACATGCTGAGCGTGGTCTGACACGTGACCGCGAGTGGCCGCTCGTCGGGCAGCTCGAGCGTGTCGACCTCCGCGATGCTCTCGATCAGGGTGGTGTGCTCCGGAGCGATCCCGAGCACCCCTGCGGGTTCAGGGTGACCGCGTTTCCCGATATAGATGACGTGGTGGCCGCTCGCAACGAGCTCTCGGACGAGGTCGTGGGTTCGGGTGACGTCACTGCACGTGGCGTCGACGAGGTTGAGACCTCGGGCTCGGGCCGCATCGACGACCGCCGGCGAGATGCCGTGGGCCGTGAAGATGACGGTTCCCTCCGTGACCTGCTCGAGCGCCTTCATTCGATCGGGCTCGGCCACCAGCGCGACCCCCGACTCCTCCAGCTCGCGGGTCACGTGCTCGTTGTGCACCAGGTAGCCGAGCATGGTGACCGGCTCGCTGCCCGCGCGAGCAGCGCCCTCACGCTTTGCGATTCGTATCGCTTCCACCACCCCGTGGCAGTAGCCCCGCGGTGTGATCCGGACGACGTCCATCGACTCCAGTCTACGCGGGGGTTTCCGCTGGACGATCGAAGGTGAACCCTCGTCGCCGCCTCGGAGCGCGTCCGGCGAGGATGAGCCAGGAATAGAGGAGGACACCGACCCCGACTCCGATTGCCAGCTTCAGCCCATCGGGGAGCGAGCTCGGCGATACGAAGGCCTCGAGGGTGCCCGCGATGATGAGCAGGCTCGCCGCACCGAGGGCGAGCAGCACCGCTCGCACCGCCACGCGCGCCAGCGCCTCACCTCGGCGAAGCTGCCCCGGGCGAAGGATGGCGTCACCGAGCATGAGCCCGGTGCCGCCGCTGATCACGATCACGCTGAGCTCAAGCACGCCGTGGGGCAGGATGAGCGACCAGAACTGGAAGTCGTAGCCGCCGAGGTGGACCGCCGCAGCCACGGTGCCGAGCATCCACCCGTTGGTGAGCAGGATGAACGCGGTGGGGATCCCGAGCAACATGCCACCCGCGAAGCAGATGAGCGCCACGCGAATGTTGTTCTGGATGATGAATGCCGCCGCGAACGGCGCATCCTGCACACCGGTGCCGATCTGGCCACGCGCCATCTCATCGAAGAGCGAAGGCGGCACCAGCGACGCTCGCAGGTCGGGGCGCAGATCCACGGCGAGCCAGCCCGCGATGAAGCCGATCACCATCAAGCCGAGGCTCGTGACGATGTACGGCCACGCCGCGCGAAAGGAACGCGGCAGGGCCGTGGCGAAGAATGGCGCGATCGCCCCGATGCGCCAGGGCTTCCCTCGATAGAGGAGTGGATGCGCTCGCGCGCACAGCGTGTTGAGGTACTCCGTGATCGGCGCGTCCGGGTGATCGCGTCGCGCGATCGCGAGGTCGCTCGACGTCTGACGGAGGAGCGTGCCGAAGCGCTCGATATCGCTCGCAGACTGATTGCGAAGCCGCCCGCGCTTTGCGGTCTTGATTGCGGCTTCCAACGCGCCCCAGCGTCCCTGGCGCTCAGCGATAAAGGTGTCGAGGCTCATGACAAGAGGTCAGGGCAAGAGCTCGTGCAAGAGTTCATGCAAGAGTTCACGGGTGCCGCTGCTCGAGTTGGAGGTATACGCGCTCGATGAAGAGCTCCGGCGGCCAGAGCCGCTCCGGTGCGCCGGGCGGGAGTCCGAGCCGGTCGAGGAGACGCTTCGCGATATCCGCCGCGAGGTCGGCTCGCAACTTCGTGCTCAGCCCGGGTCGCGAGAGGAAGACACGCAGCGCGTCGCGCTCCACGCCGCCGATGCGGTCGATGCCATCGATCGCCGGTCCTGCGTCGGGGGTTCGCAGGATCACCGGCGGCGGCGCCACAGCCGCGGCGAGCGAGACCATCGCTCGGTCGCGCACGACAATCGTGCCGGCACCGAGGTCACCGAGCCGTCGTGTCTGCGGCTGGAAGAACATGATGACGATGCCGATCAGGACGACTCCCACGTCGACGATGCGAAGCACGTTACGTACCGCCAGTGCGCCGAAGTCGGCTGCGGAACCGTCGACCCGGATCACGCGGAGTCCCATGGCGCTCTTGCCGGGCGTCTTGCCACCGGTCACCACCTCGGCCACGAAGAAGTATCCGAAGTAGACGAATCCGGCGAAGAACCCTGCCCCTGCGTCGGCGAATCCCGTGCCCTCCGCGCTGGTCACAAAGACGCTCGCGACCGCGCCATAGAGCAATATCGCGATCAGCGTCACCGGCAGCGCGATCAGGTTGTCCAGGATCTGCGCCACCAGCCGGCTGCCCAGACCCGCGACGCTGTACCCGAGGGTGACGTTGTCCGACGTCTTGACGCTGATGGAGTCGAGCTGGCTCGAATTCACCGAATCATCGTCGCACGCGCGCCGCCGAGCCCCATCATCGTCGCGGGATGGTGACCTGCGTCCCTTCAGTCGATGATCGCGACCGTTTGACCCTCCTGGACCACCTCTCCCTCGGCGACCAGGATCTCCTTCACCGTGCCGGAGGTCGGAGTCGTTATCGGGATCTCCATCTTCATCGACTCGAGGATCATCAGGGTGTCGTCCTCCTCGACCGCCTGTCCCACCTCGACCACGATCTTCCAGAGATTGCCCACCAGCTCGGCCTTGACCTCGGTCACGTTGCCCTCCTCATACCGGTGGCACGCCGTGCTTTCGCCACGCGCGCCGCTGCCGTTTGGTTTCAGCACCCTCGAGTGCATCGATGATCACGCGCCGAGTATCCGCCGGGTCGATGATGTCGTCGACCATCGCCCATGACGCGGCGATGAAGGGATCGATCGTCTGGCGCACCGCCGCGGCATACTCGGCGCGCGCCGCCGCTGGGTCGCCGGCCGCTGCGATCTGCTTCGTGAAGAGGATGTCGACGGCTCCCTCGGGTCCCATCACCGATATCTCGGCGGTCGGCCAGGCGACCAGCGTGTCGGGTTCGTAGCCGCGACCACACATGACGAAATACCCCGCGCCGTACGCCTTGCGGAGGACGACGGTCACCTTGGGAACGGTGGCCTCGCTCACCGCGTAGAGCATCTTTGCACCGTGCCGGATGATGCCCTGCTTCTCAACCTCGGTGCCGACGATGAACCCGGGGACGTCCTGCAGAAACACCAGCGGCACGTTGAATGCATCGCACAGCCAGATGAACCGCGCAGCCTTGTCGGCGGCGTCGATGTCGAGCGCGCCGCCCTTGATCATCGGTTGGTTGGCGACGATCCCGGCGGGCCGGCCGTTGAGACGCACCAGCGCCGTGATGATGTTGCGCGCGAAGGTCGGCTTGACCTCGAAGACGTTGCCGTCGTCGGCAAGGCGCTTGACGACGTGGCGCATGTCGTAGGCGGCGCGTGGGTTGGTGGGGACGATCTTTTCGATGTCGTCGATGCGCCGGTCGCGCCGATCGGCGCTGTCACGCCGCGGCGGCTGCTCGCGGTTGTTGGATGGCATGAAGGAAAGGAAGTCGCGAACCGCGGCGATACACGCCACGTCGTCGTCGACCTCGAGATCCCCCACACCGCTGATATAGCAATGCACCTGGCTGCCGCCCATGTCGTGGTCGGTGGTCTCCTCGCCGGTTGCAGCCTTGACGAGGCGTGCGCCTCCGAGCGACATGCTGCTGGTGTCCTTGACCATGGGGACGAAATCGGCCAACCCCGGGATGTACGCAGTGCCCGCGGCGCAGGGCCCGAGCATCGCCGCCACCTGCGGGACGACCCCGCTCATCTGCACCTGCTCGAAGAAGAGCGCCCCGCTGCCGGCGAACGTGCTTCCCGCCGCCTCCTGGATGCGCGCTCCCGCTGAGTCGAGGAGCCAGATCATCGGCAGGCGGTTGAGCAATGCTTTTCTGCGCAGGCGGGCGACCTTCTGCTCGCCGACCATCCCCATCGACCCGGCCATCACCGTGAAGTCGTAGGCGGCGCAGTAGACGCGGCGGCCGTCGACGAGTCCCTCACCCGTGACCACACCGTCTGCGGGCGTGCGTTCCGGTTCGGTGACCGCGCCGGTCATCGAATGTTGATGGGCGAGCAGGCCGAACTCGACGAACGTGCCCGTGTCGAACAGCAGGTCGATCCGCTCGCGTGCGGTCAGCTTGTGCCGGGCGTGCTGCTGGGCGACCCGCTCCTCGCCACCCATGGCGAGGGAGCGCACTCGGCGATCGCCGAGCGCCGCGGTGAGCGCGTCGAGGCTCGGCGTCTCCGAGCCGCTGCTCATCGCGGTACTAAGGTC
>JBAQGL010000326.1:0-2467 GCA_049287785.1 Candidatus Dormiibacterota bacterium
ACGTACTCCTTCTCACGCTGCGACAGCGCCTGCCCACGCACGATCCTGCCGATGGCAGCGAACGAGAAGAAGGCAATCACCAGGATCGTCAGTGGGAGGCTCGGTCCGAAGACGGAGACCAGGACGATGGCAAACAGCACATACGGAAACGAGAGCACCACATCCATGAGGCGGGCGAGGATGCTGTCGATCCAGCCGCCGAAATACCCCGCAACGAGCCCGATCACGACTCCGACAACTGTCGCGATCGCGGTCGCCAGCACGCCGACCAGCAGCGAGATGCGCGCCCCGTATGCGATCCGCACGAGGATGTCGCGTCCGAGGTTGTCCGTGCCCAACAGATAGCCCGCACTCCCTGGCGGCAGTGGCTGGCCGTTCGCATCGGTGCCACCATCGACGTTGGTATCGATGGGGCCGTGCCCGGTGATACCCGCGATCAGCGGAGCCGCGATCGCGAGCGCCACGATGAGCAGGATCACGGCGACCGACGCCAGCGCCACACGGTCGGTGCGCAGCCGTGCGAGGACGAGTCGCAGCGGGCTACGCCCCTCGATCCGGCCGGCCGCGGGTTCCTCGAGCGAGACCTCGGGAGAGGCTACCTGAAGTCCGGACAGGCTCATGAGGAGAGCCAGACCTGCGTGATGTCGTAGTACTCGCTGAACGGGATGAAGATCGCGTTGTGGACCCGCGCCGACCGGAAGAGTGGTGTCAGCGACGTCTGGAAGGGGATGAAAGGTGCGTCCTTCATCACCTGCTCGTCGGCCTGGTGCCAGAGCGCTGCGGCCGCTGCGAGTGTTGTCGATGACTCGGCCTGCGTCACCAGGGAATCCACTGACGGATCGTCATAGCCACCCCAGTCAGACCCGGGGAAGCTGAGCGCGCCGTCGAGGATGTCGGGGAGGGTGGCGCGACCGTTGGTGGGCCCGAACCAGTCGGGGACCCAGCCGGGCTCGGTGATATCCCAGTTTCCCGTCTTGAGGCCGTTCGGCGACGTGACGCCGATCCCCGACGAGCCGTAGTAACCGGTCGCGATCGGCGTGCCCACCACCGTGACACCGCACCTCGCGAAGTCGGCCTGCACCTCCTGAAACACGGCCGGGTGATTGCCGCTGTTGCGGTAGTAGTCCTTGAGGGTGAGCCCGTTCGGGTACCCCGCAGCCTTCAGGAGCGACTTGCACTTGCCGGGATCGCCCTGGTTGCCCGGCGTCGGGTAATCGTTGAAGGGGACGTAGCCCTCAGCGCCGGCGGCAATCACCTGATTGAGCGGCTCGTTGAGGCTCGCGCCACCGTAGATCTTGTTGATCGCCACCTTGTCGACGGCGTACTCGAGCGCTTGCCGAACCTTGACGTCGCCGAGCGCGCCGGCGTTGTTCGGGCTCTGGACATTGAAGACGAGGTACGGATTGGTCGTGCCTGGAGCGGGGAAGACGCCGAGCTGCGTGCTCCAGCTCGGGGATTCGAGACCGTGGATAGCGGCCGGAGGCACGTTGGTGTTCCACTCGAGGTCAGCGGTGCCTGCCGCCAGGTCCTGCTGCACTTCGGTGGCCGCAGCCGACCCTGCCAGGTCGAGTTTCACGTCGATCGTGTTGACGTACTGGTGCCGGATCGGGTCCGACGCCTGTGTCCACGCCGCATTCCGCGTGAGGACGATCGCGTGGCCGACGTTGTACGTGGTGATGGCGTACGGGCCGTCCGAGTACAGCACGTTGCCGGGGGTGAGCGGCGTGTACTTCAAATACTCAACCGGTGCGGCCGACGCGAATGGCAACGCGATGATGTTGTCGAAGTCCGTTGCCGGCTGTGTGAGCGTGAAGACAAGCGTGTTGCTGTCCGGCGTCTTGATGCCGGACACGCTGGTCATGCCGGCGTTGATGGTCGCCGCGCGAGCGGCGGGGCTCTCCGACGGGCTCTGATTCTCGAACGCCGCGCAGAATGCCTTGAAGCCCGCAATCGTCGAGATGTAATAGCCGGGGTTGCCGTTCGGCGCCAGCGTTGGATCGCAGTTGCGCAGGATGCCGCGCTGGAAGTCCTGCGCGGTCACCGGTCGCGGCGGCGTGGTGTTCCACATCAATCCCGGTCGGAGCGCGAAGGTGTACGTCAGACCATCGGAGCTGACCGTGGGCATGCTCGCTGCCGCGTCCGGGACCACACTCTCCGCTTTGGTGAGATCAGTGGACGCCGGGTAGGACAGCAGCTGGCGGGCATACGCGCGCTCGAGCGTGAAGCCGATGGTCTCGTATTCCCCCTGAGGGTCTGCGGCCGCCGAGAGGTCAGTGCTCCCCTCGAGTTGGAGCGTGCCCCCCAACACCGGCTTGCCGTTCGCGTTCTGGTTTGCGGACAGCCACGAGATATTCGCTACGTTGAAGGCACTTGGGTTGAACAGGTCGTTGCCCTGTGTCGCGCCCGGCGAGGTGCTGGACGTGCCCGCCGAGCCACACGCGGCGACCGCGAGAGAGGCCATCAACAG
>JBAQGL010000327.1:0-10801 GCA_049287785.1 Candidatus Dormiibacterota bacterium
CATACGTCGCATACGCCTGGTACGCCTCGAGCATCGTGAACTCAGGGTTGTGCCGGGGCGAGAGGCCCTCATTGCGAAACACGCGGCCGATCTCGTAGACGCGCGCGTACCCGCCGACGATGAGCCGCTTGAGGTGCAGCTCGATGGCGATGCGCAGGTAGACATCCGTATGCAGTGCGTTCCAGTGCGTCTCGAAGGGCAGCGCATGACCACCACCCGGGATCGGCTGCAGGATGGGTGTCTCGACTTCGACAAACCCGCGCTGATCGAGCGTTGCCCGGAGCGCGCGAATCAACCGGGTCCGGGTGGCGAAGTGGCGGCGCTGCGCGGCATTGCTGAGCAGGTCGAGATAACGCTTGCGATACCGCGTCTCCTGGTCCTGCAGTCCGTGGAACTTCTCGGGTGGCGCGTGGAGCGCCTTGACGAGCAGCGTCACGGTGTCGACGAGCACGGTCGGCTCACCGCGACGCGTCCGCGTGATCGGACCCTTGACGCCGACGATGTCGCCGAGGTCGAGCATCGGTACCATCGCGTGCGCCTCACCGGCGCGATCGGCGCGAAACCACGCCTGCAGGCGACCCGACTCGTCCTCGACGTGCGCGAACGCCGCGCCGCCGAGGTCGCGCAACTGCATGATCCGTCCGGCCACCGCGACCACCGGGCGATCGGGTGCGTCGGTGTCCGCGCCGGGATGCGCGGCCTCGTACGCGTCAAGGAGACGGCGCGCCTCATCGGTTGTCGCGCTCGGCGCGAAGTCGACACCGTAGGACGGAATCCCACGAGCGGCGAGCTCATCGACCTTGCGCCGGCGCTCTGCAAAGAGGTCGTCGGATGGCATGCGGCCTATCTTCCCCGGCGAGGCTCGCCGCGTGCGCTTGACGCGCCGCGCAGTGCCCTAGTTGATCTTGACGATCTTGATCTGGCGGGAACCACCTGGGCTGACCACGTCGACGGTGTCGCCGACGCTGTGACCGAGCAACGCCTTGCCGACCGGCGACTCCATGGAGATCCGGCCCTCGGCAACATCAACCTCGGCCGGGCCCACAATCGTGAGCGTCTGTTTGCCGAAGTCATCCTTCACGTCAACAGTCGTGCCGACGCTCACGATGCCGCTCTCGCTCCCCTCTTCGATGATGACGGCATTGCGGAGCATGTTCTCGATCACGAGGATGCGGCCTTCGAGCATTCCCTGCTCGTTCTTCGCCTCGTCGTACTCGGCGTTCTCCGAGATGTCACCGAAGTCCTTGGCGTACTTGATGCGCTCGGCCACCTCGGAGCGACGAACGGTGCGCAGTTCTTCCAATTCGCGCTCAAGCTTGACGAGACCGTCTCGCGTGAGCAACACAGGTTTGTCCATTCAATTCCCTGGTAATACGTATGTGTTGGCGGGTGTTTGCCCACCTCCGCGCTGCGGAGCCCGGAGTATAGGGGAGCAACATCCAACGGGGCGTAACAACTTGTCGTTATTCCTTGACGGAATTGGCTCTTGTTCATATGATCCGCAGCGAGGTCACGGTGGGGATCTCTATCACTGCCCCCCCTCTCGGGGCGTCTCTGGTTTTCCAGAGGCGCCCTTCTTTTTATCCTCCGTCACCCGTCGCCGCTGACAAACGCCGGCCTGAACCATCCCTCCGGGTGCGGACCCGCCGCGAGCGCACGGTCGAGCAATGCATCGAGACGCTCACGGGTGTCCATCGTCTGGACCTCCGCTCGAAGCCGCGCAGCTCCGGCGCAGCCGCGGATCGTCCAGGCAACGTATTTGCGGCCGATGCGGAGCGCGCGCGGCTCTCCGTGGTACGCGCAGAGCATGTCGAGGTGTCGCCGGGCCAGGGCGATCCGGTCCGCGAAGTCGAGATCAGGGAGGCGGGCCCCGGTCGCCAGGCGATGCACGGCCTGGCGCACGAACCAGAAGTTGCCGAGCATCCCCCGGGCGATCACGACGCCGTCGACCATCCCCGACTGGATGCGCAGCGCCAGGATGTCGACGTCCTCGACGTCGCCGCTGCCGAACACCGGGACGCTGACCGCCTCCTTGACCCGGGCGATCTCGGCCCAGTCGGCGGTGCCCTCGTACTTCTGGCACCGGGTCCGGCCGTGCACGGTGACCGCCGCCACGCCGGCGTCCTGCAGCGCCCGCGCGAGCTCGGGCGCATTGATAGTGGACGCGTCCCACCCGAGGCGCATCTTCACGGTGACCGGGACAGACACGGCGTCGACCATTGCCGCCACCACGCGGGCGGTCGCGCTCACGTCGCGGGCAAGCGCGGCACCGCTGCCCCGGCTCACCACCTTCGGAACCGGGCACCCGAGGTTGACGTCCACGAGCACGGCGCCGCGCTCGACGCAGACCTGGGCGGCGTCGGCCATCATCGCGGGGTCGCAGCCCACCAGCTGGGCGGCGACCGGCGTCACGTCACCGGGGAAATCGAGGAGATGCAGCGCGGCGTCGGTGCTCCGGACGACCGCCTCGGCGGCGACCATCTCGGTCGACACCAGGCCGGCGCCGAACTCCCGGCACAGGGCCCGGCAGGGCGCGTCGGTGATGCCTACCATCGGCGCGACCAGCACCGGTGAGGAGAGTTCGAGGCCGCCGACCCGGAGGGGTCCGACGGCCGTCGCCGCGACTGCCATCAGGCCATGGTACGGGGCGGACCGGCCTCGCTCAGCGATTCTGGTCGTGGATGAGCCGGAGCCCGTGGAGGGTCAGCCGCTCGTCGACGACGTCGATGACCGGGATGAGCTTCGACAGCGACGGCGCGAGGCCTCCGGTGGCGATGACCTTGGGCTGCCCCTCCATCTCCGCCCGGAAGCGCCCGACCAGCCCTTCGACCAGCCCGACGTAGCCGAATACGATCCCCGACTGCATGCTCCCGGTCGTCGAGCGGCCGATCGCCTCGACCGGAGCCGTGAGCTCGACCCGGATGAGCATCGCCGCATGGCTCACCAGGGCGTCGTGGCTGAGCTGGATGCCGGGGGCGATGGCGCCGCCGAGGTAGTCGCCGCGCGCATCGATGGCGTCGAAGGTCGTGGCGGTCCCGAAGTCGACGAGGATGGCGGGGCCCTGGTAGAGGTGATGAGCAGCGATCGCGTTCGCGATCCGGTCGGCACCCACCCGCCGAGGGTCGTCGTACTGGATGCGGATGCCGGTCCGTGTCCCCGGTCCGACGACCATGGGCGGCTGGTTGAAGTAGGTGTGGGAAAGTTCATCGATGCTCCGCGCGAGCGTGGGTACCACGCTGCTGACCACCACGGCGTTCACCTGCGCTGGTGCGAGGTCGCGCTGTCCGAGCAGGTCGACGAGGACGAGCCCGAGCTCGTCGCCGGTGAAGCGGTCATCGGTGTGGATCCGGAAGTCGGCGACGAGCCGTTCGCCGTCGAACACCCCGACCACGATGTTGGTGTTCCCGACGTCGATCGCGAGCAGCATGGCGGCGAGTGTAGGCATCATCGCCCAGTGATCGCGCTCCTCGACATCGGCGGCACCAAGATCGCCGCCTCAGCCGGACGCGGCGCCGCGATCGGCGCCGTGCGCCGGATCCCAACGCCCGTCGAGGCACCGCTCGCGACGCTGCGCGGATTGGTCGAAGGCGTGATGGGCGGCGTGCTCCCCGAGGCGATCGCGATCTCCGCGCCGGGCCCGTTCGACCGCGCCACCGGGGCTCTGCGCAACCCGCCGGGGATGCCCGCCTCGTGGCACGGGCTCGAGATGGTCTACCTGCTCGGCCAGCGCTTCGACTGCCCGGTCGTTGTCGAGAACGATGCCAACTGCGCCGCGCTCGCCGAGGCCCGCCTGGGGGCCGGAGCGGGTCACCGCACCGTCGTGTACTGGACGGTCTCAACGGGGATCGGCTGCGGCGTGGTGCGCGACGGCCGGATCGTGGTCGGCAGGCATGACACCGAAGGCGGCCATATGGTGCTCTGGCCGGCGTGGCTCGGCGGCCCGCCATGCCACTGCGGTGGTGCCGGCTGTCTCGAGGCGCTGGCCAGCGGGCGGGCAATCACGCGCCGGTACGGCGTCGCCCCCGAGCACCTGAGCGATCCCGACGCCTGGGTCGAGGTCGGCCGCTGGATCGGGCTCGCGACTGTCAACGTCACCGCCGTGCACGATCCCGACGTGGTGATCTTCGGCGGTGGCGTCTGCGCCAGCTGGGCCCGGTTCGCGCCCTCGCTGCACGAGACCGTCCAGCGCTACCTGCGTCTCCAGCCCGAGCCTGAGATCGCCCGCGGCACCCTCGGCGAGGATCGATCCCTGCTCGGCGCCCTCCTCATCGCCGAGGACAACGGCGAGGACCCGGCGAGACTGCTGACGGCGCGGTAGGCTACGGCGCCATGCCCTCGGTGCACCTGGTCTGCGACAGCACGGCCGACCTCGACCCGGCGTTTCGCGCCGCGCATACGGTGCGGGTGGTACCCCTCAAGGTGATCTTCGGCGATGAGACCCTCGCCGACGGGGTCGACATCAGCGCCGAGGACTTCTACGCGCGGCTGGCCGCCCCCGGTCCCTTCCCGCGAACCTCACAGCCCACGCCGGCGGAGTTCGAGGACGTCTTCCGGGAGCTCGGCGCGGACGGCGACCCGATCATCTGCACCACCATCTCCGCCGACCTCAGCGGCACTTACGCATCCGCGACCCAGGCGCGAGCGGCGCTGCCCGATCTGGACATCCGCGTCATCGACACCCGCAGCGTGGCGGTCGGCCACTATGCCGCCGTACGCGAGGCCGTGCGAGTGATCGAGTCAGGCGGCAACGCCGACAGCGTGGTGGCCGGCATCGCGGAGGTCGGAAGCACCGACAAGGTGCTCTTCACAGTCGAGACCCTCGAGTTCCTGCGGCGCGGCGGGCGGATCGGCGGGGCGCGTGCGCTGCTCGGCTCGGTGCTCGACATCAAGCCGATCCTCGAGATCCGCGACGGGGTGATCGAGGCGGTGGGACGGGTCCGGACGTATCCGCGCGCGATCGACCGCGTCGTCGAGGAATGCAGGCGGGCAGCGGAGTCCTGGGGGGGCGCCGAGCTGGTGATCGCCCATGCCAACCGCCCGAAGATCGCCGCCGAGCTCGTCGAACGGATGCGACCGCTGGTCTCGGGCGAGCCTGCCCTCACCGTGGTCGGGCCGGTCGTGGGGTGCCACAGCGGCCCGGGTGCGATCGGCGTGGGGTTCCACAAGCCGATCGCCTGAGACGGCGCCGCTCACTGGGTTCGGAAGTAGTGGCCCTGGTCGAGGTCCTCGATGAGCCCGGGCTGCTCCGGCTGCCATCCCAGCAGCTCTCGCGTGAGCGCGCTCGACGCCGGGGCGTCCGCGCCGATGAAGCCGGCCAGCCAGGTGAAGTGCTCGGCCGCGTCCTCCGGAGCGACTGACACCACGGGCAGATGCAGATGGCGCCCGATCACCTCGGCGATGTCGCGTATCGGCACGCCCTCGTCGGCGACCGCATGCAGCGTCGATCCCGCGGGGGCCCCCTCGACCGCCAGACGGAAGAGGTGCGCCGAATCGAGCCGGTGCACCGACGGCCAGCGATTGGACCCGTCGCCGATGTAGCCGGCGGCGCCGTTGGTACGGGCCATGCCGACCAGTGCGGCGGCGAACCCGTGATCTCCATCGCCGTGGTTGATCGGAGCCAGGCGCACCACTGACGAGCGAACGCCACGCGAAGCGAGGCCGAGGACGAATTCCGCGGTGTTCCGCCGGGTCAGCGGACCGGGCCCGTGAGCCGCCATCGAAGCATCGGCGGACCCGTGGCCGTCCCGTTCGGTGGCCACGCGCCCTGGTGCAATCCCGAGAGTCCCGGAGGCGATGACCAGCGGCCGGTCAGACCCTGCAAGTGCTTCGCCGAAGGCCTCGACGGCGCGGCGATCCGCATCGGCGGCGCCCTGAAAATCACCCGAAAAGGCGATCTCGTGCTTGAAGGCGAGGTGGATCACGCCGTCCGCTGCCGCGGCGGCCCCACGCAGGCTGTCGAGATCGTCGAGCGTGGCGCGATGCGGCTTTGCCCCCGCGGACGTGATCGCAGCAGCCGAGGCGTCTGACCGAGCCAGCCCGATGACCTCATGGCCCGCGCCGATGAGCTCGGCAACAACAGCGGAACCGATCCAGCCGGAAGCGCCGGTGACGAAGACTCGCATGGGAGAACCTCCTTGAAAGACAGCGCGTGATGTCAGTTACTGCCATCACCATAGCACATCCAATGTCAGTAGCTGACATCAAGTAGGATGAGCACATGGGACGGTGGGAACCAGACGCGCCCGGCCGCCTTGCCCAGGCGGCGATGGAGCTCTACGTCGAGCGTGGGTTCGAACAGACAACCGTTGCGGAGATCGCCAGGCGGGCGGGACTCACCGAGCGAACCTTCTTCCGGCACTTCGCCGACAAACGCGAGGTGTTGTTCTCCGGGTCGGCGTCACTCGAGCACCTGCTCGTCGAAACCGTCGCCGATGCGCCCGCGAACCTCGCGCCCATCGACGCGGCGGCCGCAGGGATCGAGGCTGTCGCGGCGCTGCTCCAGCAGCGGCGGGCATTCGCGCAGCAGCGCCAGGCGGTCATCGTCGCCAACCCGGACCTTCAGGAACGTGAGCTGATCAAGCTCGCGAAACTCTCGGAGGCGCTCGCCCGCACACTTCGCACCCGCGGAGCCGGGAGCACGACTGCGGACCTCGTCGCCGAGGTCGCGATCGCGGTGTTCAGGAGCGCCTTCCAGAACTGGATCGACGAGAACAACCAGCAGGATTTCCCGCAGCTGATCCGGGAGTCACTCGACGAGCTCAGAGCCGTGACCGCGGGCGTGTGACCACCTCTGCCTGCAGTTCAGCCGGATCGCGCCGGCGGGGTTAGCATTGCGCCTCAGGTTGAACGCGTGAGAGACAGCGCCGCGATCCTTTCCACCGAGATCGGCTCGGCCGTCCAAGGTCTCGACGCCGGCGAGGCGGGGAGACGGAGTCAGATCGTCCGCGCCGCCGCAGCCGTCCTGGGCCGCCAGGGGTACGCGGAGACCTCCCTCAAGGACGTCGCCCGTGAGGCGAAGGTCGCGCCGGGCCTCCTCCACTACTACTTCGAATCCAAGGAGGAGTTGCTCCTCGAGGTGGTGATGGTCACCGAACGTCAGATGGTCGCCAACTGGAAGGCGGTCGTCGAAGCGGTGGACGATCCGCTGGAACGCATCGTGACCGGCCTCGACCATGCCGAGGCGCGCTGCGCCGATCAGCCAGAGTTCTTCCGCATGCTCATCGACCTCTACACGGTGAGCCTGAGCAGCCCGGCGCTACGGGTTCGCTGCGCCGAGCTGCGCACCCACCTCATGGACGAGATCGAGATCGAGCTTCGCCAGGTGCTCGGGCGGCTGCCGGCGTATTCACTGGTGTCGCCGCGTGAGCTCGCCGGCGCGATCCTCAGCGCGATCGACGGCATTGCGCTCTCGGGCCTGGTGGCGCAGCAGGCAGCCGCCGCCCCGTTCCGCGCCCTGAAGGTGCTCCTCCTCTCCCTGGTGGTGACGGCCTATGTGACCGCCGGGCAGGAACCGCCGATCGCGCGTCTCGGAGAGATGCTCAGCCGCCACCCCTGAGGCGGGCAGCGGTCAGCCGGCGCCGACCGGGAGGGGTGGGAGGATGGCCACCGTAGCTCCGATCGGCCCCGGCTCCTCACCCTCCGCACGACCCCAGAAGCGTGAGAACCTCCCGTCGTACCCGACCGCGAGTCCGCCATGGAAGGAGATCGGCACGTCGTCCCAGTGCGGGGTGTGCCCGTGCACCACGCGACGGACGCCGAAGTGGTCGAGATACCGGCGGAGGCGCACCGGGTCGTCGAAGCCGTGCCGCCCGATGGTGTAGCGAAGCGCCTGGAAAGCGCCGCCCCGAGTGGCAAGCCACGCACGCACTGCCGAGTTGACCGCGTCGACGCTGTCGCCGATCTCCGCGTAGCGGTCGTCGTCGGTGTGCTGGGCCAGCGTCCCGTCCTCGAGCACGACGAGAAACGGGAGCGCCCGTAGCCATGCCTCGAGCCCGGCATCCGACGCCACCGCGTCAAGGTCGGCCCAGTCGCCACGGCGGCTCAACCAGAGGTCCTCGATGCTCAGCCCGTCACGGGTGCGCCAGGCGCCGAGTTGGTCACCGCCGCGCGATCGCTCGACCATCACGAGCAGGAAGAGGTCGTGGTTGCCGAGCACCGAATACGAGTTTCGACGGGTCATGGCGAGCCTGGCCGCAGCGGCGCCGCCGCCCGCGCCGGGCTCCCCGCCCTGGAAGAAGTCGCCGAGGAAGACGGTGTCGACATCGTCCTCCGGATAGGGACCGAGCGCCTGCCGAAGCCTTTCGACGTCACCCTGGACATCGCCGACAATGAGGGTGGCTCTGGTCACGGACTTCAGGATACGTTCGCTCGTGAGATCAGCCGCCCGCCGCGGCCCTCCGCGTTCGGGTGATCAGGGCGCGGGCACGGGTGAGCTGGCGGGTGACCGAGCGGGGCCCGGGGCCGCCCGGGACATCGCGGCGGCGCAGCGCCGAGTCCGGATCGAAGAGGTCGAGCACGCTCGAATCGAATCGAGGCGATGCCGACTGCCACTCGCCGAGGTCGAGGTCGGCAAGCGTTCGCCCGATGGCGACGGTTCGCGCCACCACCGCACCGACGATGCTGTGCGCCTCCCGAAAGGGCACGCCGTTGGCGACCAGGTGCTCGGCCGCGTCGGTGGCCTGGAGCGCAGGGTCGGACGCGGCACTGCGCATCGCGTCGGTGTCGAACTGCACGACGGTGATGAGCTCGGTGAGCATGCGGACCGTCGACGCGGTGGTGTCGACGGCGTCGAAGAGCGGCTCCTTGTCCTCCTGGAGGTCGCGGTTGTACGTCAACGGCAACCCCTTGAGCGTGGTGAGCAGGGCGACGACGTCGCCGATGACGCGACCGCTCCTTCCCCGCGCGAGCTCCGCAACATCCGCATTCTTCTTCTGTGGCATCAAGGACGAGCCGGTGGCGTGGCTGTCGGGGAGGCTCGCAAAGCCGAACTCCGCGCTCGACCAGAGCACCAGCTCCTCGCCGAGGCGTGAGCAGTGGACCATCGTGAGCGCGCAGGCGGCGGCGATCTCCACCGCGAAATCCCGGTCGGCGACGGCATCCATGCTGTTGGCCGCGATGCGCCCGAAGCCGAGCTCGTGGGCCACGCGGTCGCGGTCGAGCGGGAGCGTCGAGCCGGCGACCGCGCCGCTGCCGAGAGGAAGCTCGTCGCACGCAGTGCGTGCCGCGCCGAGGCGCACCGCGTCACGCGCGAACATCTCGACGTAGGCGAGCAGGTGATGTGCGAGCGAAACGACCTGGGCGCGCTGCAGGTGCGTGTAGCCGGGCATCGGGGCGGTGCGATGCTCGGCCGCACGCGTCACCAGTGCCTCCTGCACGCCGGCGATCGCGACCAGCAGATCGGTGCATGCACGGCGCGCCCACATGCGCAGGTCGGTCGCGACCTGGTCGTTGCGGCTGCGCCCCGTGTGGAGCATGCCCGCAACCGGTCCTGCCAGCTCGAAGAGCCGGCGTTCCACCGCCGTATGAATGTCCTCGTCGCCGGGAGCCACCGTGAACGTGTCGCCCGAGAGCTCCGCCGCGATGGCGCGCAGCCCGGCATCGATGGCACGATGCTGCGCCACGGTGAGCACGCCGATGGCGCGCAGCATGCGAGCGTGAGCCCGCGAGCCGGCAACGTCATCGGCGCCGAGACGGCGGTCGACGGCGAGGCTCGCCGTGTATGCCTCAACGCGTTCCGAGGTCGGAGCGCTCAGGCGGCCCGCCCACACCTTCGGTGCGCGCGCGGCACGCGCCCGGCGGTCAGGCGTCGCCACGCCGTTTCGTGCGCCGCTCGACGTGAAGAGGCGCGCTGTCCTCGAGCGCGCCCTGCACCCGCGTCTGGGTCCGCAGTGGGAGCCCGAACAGCTCGATGAAGCCGCGCGCCGCCGCATGGTCGAACGTGTCGCTCACGCGGTCGTAGGTCGCGAGGCCGGTGCTGTAGAGCGATCGGTCTGCGCGCCGGCCGACGACCTGAGCAACACCTTCCTCGAGTCGCATCCGGACGGTGCCGGTCACGTGCACCTGCGTCTCCTGGACGAACGCGTCGAGCGCGGTGCGCAAGGCCGAGAACCAGAGACCGTCATAGACGAGGCGCGCCCATTCGTCGCCGACGATACGCTGGAAACGCGTGACGTCGCGCGTGATGGTCAGGCTCTCGAGCGCGCGATGTGCGGCGTGGAGCGTGACCGCTGCCGGTGCCTCGTAGATCTCGCGAGACTTGATGCCGACGAGGCGGTTCTCGACGTGGTCGATGCGGCCGATACCGCGTGCGCCCGCGGTGGTGTTGAGCTCCTCCACCAATCGATCGCCGTCGAGCCGCCGCCCGTCGATTGACATTGGGACACCGCGCTCGAATCCGATCTCGACCACAACACCCGGGGCATGGTCATGAGCGGTCCATTCGTAGACATCGTCGGGAGGTTCAACCCAGGGGTCCTCGAGCACGCCCGTCTCGATGCTGCGCCCCCAGAGGTTTGCATCCACCGAATACGGAGACGCCTTGGTGACCGGCACCTCGATGCCGTGCCGAGCGGCGTACTCGAGTTCCTGCGGGCGGCCCATGTCCCAGTCGCGCACCGGCGCGACCACGCGAAGCTCGGGTGCGAGGGCGCCGACTGCGACGTCGAATCGCACCTGATCGTTGCCCTTGCCGGTGCATCCGTGGGCGACGGCGGTCGCGCCCTCCTCGCGCGCGACGTCGACAAGCAGCTTGGCGATGAGCGGGCGCGCGAGTGCGGTCGCGAGCGGATAGACACCCTCGTAC
>JBAQGL010000328.1:0-2105 GCA_049287785.1 Candidatus Dormiibacterota bacterium
TACACTGGATCCATGAGCCAGGGATCGACTGCGCGCGTGCGCATCGCCGGCGGCCTCGCCGCCGCCGAGATTCATGCGCACACGCTCGCGAGTGACGGGATGGTCAGCGCCGCGGACCTGGTCCGCGCTGCCGCCGCGATCGGCCTGAGCGTGCTCTGCATCACCGATCACGACACGATCTCCGGGCTCGACCCGGCGATCGAGACCGGCGCCGCGCTGGGCGTCGACGTCGTGCGTGGCGAGGAGGTCACCGCCGCATTTCCGCCCGGCATCCACATCGTCGGTTTGTTCCTGGATCGGCAGATACGCATGCACATGTCGGTTGAGGACACGGTCGACGCGATCCACGACGCAGGCGGTCTTGCCGTCATCGCGCATCCGTTCATGCCGACGTGGTTCGCGTCGATGACGCCGAGCAGGGCGCGGAGCCTGCTCGAGACCCACGCGGTGGACGGCATCGAGCTGCGCCATACCGCGCCGGTGCTCCCCCGGACCTGGGGGCTCCTGGACACGTTCTACGCCGAGCACCGGGACCGGCTCGGGGCGGCACTCGGCGCCGGCGACAGCCACTTCGGAGCGCACGACCTCGGGCGCGTGCTGACCGTGTTCCCGGGAAATGGGGCGGCGGACCTGCGTCGCGCGATCGAGGAACGGACCACTTCGCCCATGTCCGGCGCGGTTGTGCCGTCGGGTCCGCCCCTCCGGATGCGGCTCGCGCAGCAGTACCGGTCGATGGTGTGGCTCGGCGGCGAGCGACGCGCGGGACGGGTCGGAGGCGGAGCGGGTCCGTCCGGAGGGGCGGTGACCCCCGGTTAGAATCGGGCCATGGCCCGTTTAGCTCAGTTGGTAGAGCAGGGGACTCTTAATCCCAAGGTCCAGGGTTCGAATCCCTGAGCGGGCACTCTGTGCTGTCACCAAAGGCAGATCGCTGCAAACGAAGTTCGGTTGATGCTTGACACGACTTCGGTTGATGGTTGACAGCGGCTTCGGCTGACGCTTGACAATGGCATTCGGCTGATGCGTCGCCAAGAGGAGTGAGCCAACCGACATGAGCGAGTGGACGACATGGCACCAGGGCTACACGCCTGGGTCACCGCTGGCTCGCCGCCTCGCCGTCGTCCAGCGCCTTATCGGCGAAGCGTTGGCTACGGCACCGCCCGGTCCGATCCAACTGATCAGCATGTGCGCGGGCGATGGGCGTGACATCCTCGGCGTCCTTTCCGAGCACCCGCGCCGGGCAGACGTACGCGCGCGACTCGTCGAGCTCGACCCCGACCTTGCCCAGCTCGCCCGTGAACGCGCCGCCGAGATCTCACCGACGATCGAGGTCGTCACCGGAGATGCATCGAGCACCAGCAGCTTCGCGGGTGCCGTTCCGGCAGGGATCGTGCTGGCCTGCGGCATCTTCGGCAACATCACCGACGACGACATCCACAACACGGTTGCTCACCTGCCATCGCTGTGCGCACCGAATGCGACGGTGATCTGGACACGCGGGACGTTCGCGCCAGACTTGACACCAACCGTTCGGGTCTGGTTCATGGAGGCGGGATTCACCGAGCTCGACTTCGTGGCGATCGCGGACACCACGGCCGGGGTCGGCGCCAACCAGCTCACCTCGGCGCCTCACCCGTTCGAACCCGACCTTCACCTTTTCACGTTCCTCCCGCGCCAGGAACGGCCGTCGCGACGCAACGGGTCGACCGGGCTGTCGGGCTGATGCGCTGCCGGCACCCTGCCGGCGCCCCTAAGCTCATCGGGTGCCCGAACCGGAGCAGCCGAACACGCGTCCCGACCTCGCGGAAACACTTCGCCGCCGCGACCTGCTTCGCGACGAGAGCCGCGGCGACGTCGTCGCCGCCCGGCACGCGTCCGGACGCCGGACCGCACGCGAGAATGTCGACGACCTGTGTGACCCGGGGACCTTCGTCGAGTACGGCGGGCTGGCGATCGCGGCGCAGCGCGGACGCCGCGGTGTCGACGACCTCATCAGCCGCACCCCGGCCGACGGGCTCATCGCCGGTACTGCGCGGGTGAACAGCACGCTGGTCGGCGAGGAGCGCGCGCACTGTGCGGTGCTCTCCTACGACTACACCGTCCTCGCC
>JBAQGL010000329.1:0-3893 GCA_049287785.1 Candidatus Dormiibacterota bacterium
GCGCCGCGTCCCCACCGGTTCGAATGTCGGCGATGATGTCGCGGACGGCGTCGCGCGCGCCGATCGGACGGTGAAAGAGTTGCTCGAGTCGATCCGAGGTGGCCGGATCGATGTCGCCGGCGGAGAATCCGTCGCGTTGACGCTCGACGATGACGGCTCGGAACTGCAACGGGTCGAGACGCGTGAGCTCGATGGTCATGCGGCACCGGCGGTGAGGCGTGCCTCTGCCGCGCGCCGGAGCGCGACCGCCATGGCACCGACCTGCTCGTTGCGCGTCTTGAGCGCGGCATGGTTGGCGATGAGTCGCGCGGTCGACGCACCCGCCTCGACGATCTCGACGAGGTTGTTCGCCGCCAGGGTCCGTCCGGTCGCCGTGATGTCCAGCACGCAATCGGCAAGGCCGGTCAGTGGCGCCAGTTCCACCGACCCATGAAGGCGGATCACCACGACATTCAACGAACGCGCGGCGAAGAACCGGCGCGCTGATACCGGGTACTTGGTCGCGACGCGCAACGATTGCGGCCAGACGCCCGCGGCGAGCGCCGAGTCGCGAGGAGCCGCAAGCACGAGCCGGCACCGGCCGAACCCGAGATCGGCAAGCTCGTAGCACTCGCGGCTGCTTTCCCAGAGCACGTCCTTGCCGACGATGCCACATTCGCAACCGCCCATCTCCACGTAGACGGGGACATCCGTCGGTCGAACCTTCACGAACACGTCATCACCACTTTGGATGCTCAGCTCACGGTCGAACCGCGCGGGGTCGAGCCGCGCGATGCCGGCAGCCTCGAGAAGCCCGCATGCGCTGTCGAAGAGCGTTCCACCGGGGAGGGCGACCCGCAGCCCTTTCATGACGTGCCGGCGACGAGCGCGGCCACCGCCGCGTCGACGCTCCCCTCCTCATCCTGTCCGCGGTGCGACCAGCGAGCGCCCGATGCGGTCACATGCACGTCACCGTCAACACCGGCGACCAGGTCGCACGCGCACGCAACACCCTGGTGGCGCAGCGCACGCGCAAGCTCGAGCGCGTCTTCATGCGCATCGTTGTCCCAACTCACCTGAAGGATCGCCGGCGTCGCTTGCGCGCCCGATCGCCGTACCAGGCTGTCGTGACAGCGATCGACATGGAGCACGAAACCGGTTGCGGGAAGCGGCGTACCGAAACGGGCGAGCAGCGTGTCGTAGCGTCCCCCGGAACCGAGCGCGAATCCGGAGTCGACGCTGAAGACCTCGAAGGTCGGACCGGTGTAGTAATCCCAGTCGCGGACCGCGCCGAGGTCGAGATGCACGCGATCGGTGATGGCGTGCGCGGCGAGGAGATCCCAGAGTTGCGCCAGCTCCTGCAGCGCACGGTGCGGCCGGTCGCCGCGGAGTCCACCCGCCGCGGTGTCGAGGATCTCGCGGCCTCCCCGAAGCGTCGGGAACGCAAGCAGCAGCCGGCGCTCCGCATCCGCGGCATCGGTGCCCTCGAGCGCCGACTCGACAGCGACGAGGTCGCGACGCGCGAGCGCGGCGAGCACTTCCTCGCGAGCGGCCGGCTCGAGACCCGCCGAATCAAGCACTCCCGGGATGAAGTCGGCATGACCCACGTCCACCTGGATGTGTTCCACACCGCCGCGCTCGAGTGCCGCCGCGGCCAGCGCGATGCACTCTGCATCGGCTGCGAGTCCTCCCGCACCGATGAGCTCGCACCCCGCCTGCAGGCTCTCGCGGCGCCGTCCCGCATTGGGCGCCTGGTTGCGCAGGACCGATCCCGCATAGCTGAGCCGCAGGGGAAACGGCCCGTCGTGCAACTGGGTTGCGACCACGCGCGCAACGCTCACGGTGCGCTCGCCGACCAGTGCGAGCAGCGCGCCGTCAGAGTCCATGAAACGAAACAGGGCGGACTGCCGGGCGCCGCCGACGCCGGCCGCGATCGTCTCCAGCGGCTCGATGAGCGGCGTCACCATGAAACCGTAGCCCCACGCCTCGAACGTTTCGATGAAGCGGTCGGTGAGGAGGCGGCGGCGTGCGGCGGGACCGACGAGGTAGTCGTTGAAGCCGTCGGCGCGGCCGCGAACCGATGCGCCGGGAGGCAGCGCGTCGAGGCCTGTCATGCGGGGATTCTACGTGCCACTCAGGATTTACCCGTCGAGGGCGGAGATGGCCGCGAGGACGCGATCGGTCGCCCGCGCATCGCCGACGGTGATGCGCAGGAACTCGTCGAGGCCCGGAACTGTGAAGTGGCGCACGAGGATCCGTGCCTCACGGAGCCGGGTCGCGACGGCGGCCGCGGTGGTCGGGGGAGGTGGCGACGCGAAGACGAAATTCGCCGCAGACGGCTCGACACGCCAGCCCAGCGCACTGAGATGCTCGCTCAGGCGCGCTCGCTCCCGGAGCACGGTGCTGACGATCAGGCGGTGGTGTGCGCGATCCTCCAGCGCGGCCATCGCACCCGCGATAGCACAGCGATCGACCGGGTAGGAGTCGCGCACCCCGTTGAGGTCGGCGATGAGCGAGCGGTCACCGAGCGCGTAGCCGACCCGCAACCCGGCGAGCGCGTGCGACTTCGAAAGGGTCCTGATCACCAGCCAGTTCGGGTGCGCCGAGAGGAGCGGGACGCAGGAGGCGGGTGCGAAATCGCAATAGGCCTCGTCGATCGCGACGATGCCGCCTGCCTGCCAGAGCCTCGCCTCGAGGGCGGCAGGTGGGGTCCAGTGCCCGGTCGGCGAGTTGGGGTTGACCACGACCCGCAGCACCGCCGGTCGGAGTGCGAAGTCCGGCGGCAGGGAACCGTCGGGCTCGACTGGCACCGGATCGTCTCGCACCGAGAACAACGCGGCCAGAACCGGGAGCAGCGAATAGCCCGGCTCGGTTCGCACCACGGTGTCACCCGGCGACGCATAGGCGCGAAAGCAGCAATCGAGGACCTGGTCGGCCCCATTGGCGACGAACACCTGCTCCGGCTCGACGACGTGCAGACGCGCGAGCGCGCTTCGCAACGGTTCGGCGACCGGGCTCGGATACCGAGCCAGCTCGGCAGCCGCCTCAGCAACCGCAGCCGCCACCGTCGATGAGGGAGGCAGCGGTGACTCGTTGCTGTTCAGCTTCAACCATCCGCCGTCATCGGCTGGCTGCTCTCCCGGCGTGTATCCGAAATCCGCGCCGAGCGCCGCACGCAAGAACTTGGACACAACGCGATCAGGAGGATGCCGTTGCGTGCTGCATAGCTGGCAAAAGCATAGGTGGTTGACGCGAGCGATCGACCGCTGTTACGCTGCAGCCGTCGTGCAGACATCCGTGCGCCTCGCCAAAAAAGCCGTCTCGCTCCCGAGGAGTGGGTTCCTTTGCGCACGGATGAGGTGACGGCGACCAGTTAGCCCGGATCAGATTCCGCGAAGAGCCCCTTCCTCGAAGGGGCTCTTTCTTTTTTGCCCACCACCACATACGGAAGTTCATGAGCATCACCTCATTTCGCATCATCGACAGCACGCTCCGTGAGGGCGAGCAGTTCGCGCTCGCGCATTTCACGATCGAACAGAAGCTGGCCATCGCCGCTGCCCTGGATCGCTTCGGTGTCGACTACATGGAGCTCACCTCGCCGGTGGCGTCTCCCCAATCGGAATCCGATCTTCGCCGCGTGGCGCGTCTTGAGCGACGTTTTCGCCTGCTCACACACGTTCGCTGCAATCTCGACGACGCGAGGCTTGCGGTCGACACCGGAGTGGACGGTGTCGACGTCCTGATCGCAACGTCCTCACGGCTCCGACCCGTGTCGCACGGCATGAGCATCGACGAGATCATCAACATCGGAACCGCGGTGGTCGGCGAGATTCGCGATGCCGGCCGAGAAGCGCGCTTCAGCACCGAGGACTCGTTTCGATCGGATCCCGACGACCTGGTGCGCATCTATCGGG
>JBAQGL010000330.1:0-2936 GCA_049287785.1 Candidatus Dormiibacterota bacterium
TTATTTGATCGGTGTCGTCGACGAACGAGTTGGTGGTGGCTAGCACAGGGACTTGTAACTGCGCCGCGGATGTAACGCCCGATATCGGTTGCGGTCCTATCGTGATCGCACTGTCGGAGGTCTGTAGATACCTGCCGCTCTTCACGGTGTTGCCCAGCCCAACGAGTTGCTGCTCCGCAACCGGGTCGATCGCTGCGACCAGGAACGGAAACACGACATCCATGTAGCCCCCTACATGTCCTGGTGGCAGTGAAACCGGGCCGACGTTTGCATTCAAGTCTTGGCGTGACCAGCAGTATCCGTCTTGGGCTTGATAGTCGGCGAAAGGCGAAGTGAGGTTCGGCACATTGAAATAGCGCGGACAGACGGTGAACTTTTGTCCATTGGGAAGCACTTCGGTGCTCCCGATTACAGTTGTCGGTGTGACGACGAAACTTGTGCCTGGCTTTAACTGGTCCTGCAAGGGGTCATTGGTTACGTAGACGTACCCAATAGACGAAGAGGGGAATCGCGTCAGGCCACGGTCGGTCGTCCGGTTCTCCGTCAGGGTGAGCACCTCTGACGCGGCATGCGTCAGGACGTTGGTCACATCTATAGGGATTTGCACGTCCTGCAAGACGTACCCGATCATCGCGATCGGTGCTGCGAGCTGGACGCCAGGGGTCTTCTGGATTTGTGCATATTGTTGGAGCGTGATGCCGCCGAAGATTCCTGAAAGGTAGTTGTCTCGGACTAGTCCCTTGCTCGCCTCGAGTGGTGTGGTCGAGCCAGGTGGGCGCACCAAAATGTCGTAAGCGGGTCGGAGGTTCCGCGCCACGGTGCCCTGCACTTGAGCAGTACTGGTCGTGGTCGCCGCAGTCAACAAAGAGAAGCTCACTGACGCCACCAGAATTCCGGCCGCGACCGCCGCCGCCCGACCTCGGCGATGCAGCAGCTGAGACCACAGCGCTCGCAACACTAGGAGGTACCGTTCACATCGCTGCTCATCAACAACCCACTTCCCGCGCCATGATATGCGGGACTCTATCGTCGCGGAAGTTTCATGAACAGAAGCGTACCCTCCCAAGTTCGCTCAAGACGATCGTACGAAGCGGCGTCCGAACTCGAGGCAAGCGGCCACGCAGCGCCTCGTGACGCCGTGACTGGACAGGCCCAGTATTGGCCCAGCATATCCAAGCCCCATGAGGGTGCGGGGTGGCGTGGGTCAGGGCAGAGGACCCTCGCCTGTGCGAGCCAGCCCGGTCCTGAGCCAGCGTGCGATTACCTCTCGCTCGAGATGCTTGTCGCGTGTCGAGATCTGGTGCGCTCAGATCAACCAGCTCGCGAGCGCAGAAGCAACTCCAGCAAGCGCCAAGGCTAAGCAGGCGAACGACCACAACCGCTGGCGGCGCCCGACCGCGAGGGAAAGGCGGGCGGTTCCGGCGCCGAAGCCCAGGCACGCAAAGATGCAGATCAGGATCGTCAGGAAGACGAGCGCGAACCCGCCCCCAATGTCTTCTCCGTGCCCTGTGTCTGGCTGAAGACGAACAGCGAGCATGAGCAGACCCAGAAGCAGGGTCGCGCCCGCGCCAACGAGACCGACGCTCGTGATCATCGGTCCCAGCCTGCCTTCCTTGCCCGGGGTACCCAGCCTTGCGCCTGTGGAGTGCTGGTCAAATGCCATCGACCCGAGCCTACAGTTCAGTCACCCATGAGGTGTGACGGCGAGGCATCGGGCCAGAGCAAGACGCGGTGCGTTTCGACGCGGCCCCCTCGAGGTACATTCGCGAATGCTCGCCTGCCCTGCTTGCCTCTCCCTCGGCGCGAGAATGAGGATTCGTGACATGGAGGCAGTCCGTGGGCCCCCCCGAGGGAAACCCACCCGAGACCATCGAGCGCAGCGAATCTCTACGTCGCGCCCTCGATCCGCGCCGTGCGCTCCTGGGGCAGATCCCTGGATGCAACAGCAACGGCATAGGACTGACTGCCGCCGCCTTCGCGCGGCTAAGGTCGAACGCAGAAGGACCGGAGAGCGTGAGGCCCGAAGACATGGTAATCACGGTGGGCTTTGAGACCCACGAGTACATGGATGCAGGGCGCGCGCGCGTCGACGATATTTTTGGTGATCTGCCTCACGAGTGCCGAGTCATCGGTCGGCGGGTTCTCCTGTAAGTCCACGCTGCGCTCCTGATTTGATGGAGCTCTGCTCGCCGGCTAGCAGCTTCGAGGGTGATTGGGGATTACTGGCCTCAGCAACCCTCCCCTCAGTCGTTCCAGGTGAGGTGACGGAAGCAGCTCGCCTGACAGCACATCAAAGAGAGTCTTGTACATCCGACGAGTCTGATCCATCGGGAAAGGAGTGCATAGACTTAGCACATGCTCGACAGATTCAGAGGGGTCATAGACGATCCAAAGACGGGGGCGCGGTTGGGCGCGACCCTCCTTATTGCCGCGGCGCTCTCGTTCGGTGCCATCTTCACGCCGTTCGTAACCCAGGGCTGCATTAACTGCCCTTTGGACACCATTCCTGCCCGAAGCGTGTTTCAGGGTCTCGATGGCTGGATCGTCCTGTTTGTTGTCGTCGCACTCGTGCTCTTCAGCCTGGCCTCTCTTAGGAACCGTCGTCAGCGTGGCACCGAGATCGCCTGCGTGGCCCTTGCGGCCTCTTCTCTAGCACTCTGCATTTTTGAGCGGGTTGACGCCGTTGGTCGAGTAATTGGTCAGGACGGGGTACTTCCGCCGGTTGAACTCGGTCACCCGGGCGTGCAGCTTCATGGGATTCCTCCTTCCATCTACACCGACTTCGGGTTCTACCTGTTCCTCGTTTCGTCGATCGTTGCCATCATTGCGGCAGTGGGCGTCCTCGTGACGATGAGGGGCAACCCAACATCCGAGCGGACCACGGCCGCGATGACGGTTTGGTAGTCGGGGTGCCTTGCAACGAATCCTCTAGGTAC
>JBAQGL010000331.1:0-13268 GCA_049287785.1 Candidatus Dormiibacterota bacterium
GCACGATCCCGAGCAGCCCGACGTCGAGGGCCGAGCGTGTCAGCGAGTACACCTGGAACGGGACCGCGACCAGGGTGATCTGCCGTCCCACCAGGGAGATGAGCTGCCCGATCCACAGGCGGCGAAACGGCCGCGACTCACGCAGCGACGTCGCGTCCACCGCCAGCGTTCGGAACGCATGCCCTGTCCAGACTCTGGGTCGCACCGGGCAACG
Organism: Candidatus Dormiibacterota bacterium; assembly: GCA_049287785.1. Lineage (GTDB taxonomy): Bacteria > Chloroflexota > Dormibacteria > Aeolococcales > Aeolococcaceae > Palsa-851. The sequence continues at coordinate 215 of JBAQGL010000331.1, forward strand.
CTATCCTGTCGACCGATGTTCACGACGCCGGCGTCCATCGCCGCTCCAGCAGCGTGACCGTGCGCGACACGTGGAATCCGAGCCGGTACGAACGTTTTCGCGCTGAGCGCGAGCAACCCTTCCACGACCTGGTCGCGCTGGTCACGAAACGGCCGGCCGGCCGGGTGGTCGATCTCGGCTGCGGAACGGGGTTGCTCACCGCCGTCCTGCATCGCGAGCTGCGGGCGACGGCAACGCTCGGGGTCGACTCGTCGGACGCGATGCTCGAACGAGCCCGCGCCCTCGAGACCGCCGGGGTGACATTCACGCGCGGCGACATCGGTGACTGGCAACCGGATGCGCCATTCGACGTCGTCTTCTCCAACGCGGCGCTGCAATGGGTGGGCGATCATCCAACCCTGTTTGCGCGGCTCAGCGCGATGCTCACACCCGGCGGCGAGCTGGCGGTTCAGGTGCCGGCCAATTTCGATCACATCTCGCACACGCTCGCAGCGGACATCGCACGCGAGGAGCCCTTCGCCGCAGCGATGCACGGATACACGAGGACGTTCTCGGTGCTCCCGCCCGAGCAGTACGCCGCACTGCTCCATGACCTCGGCTTCGTCGCGCAGTCCGTGCGCCTCCAGGTGTACGGCCATGTGCTCGAGTCGCCTGATGCGGTCGTGGAATGGGTTCGCGGCACGCTGTTGACCGACTACGAGTCGCGGCTGCCCGAACCGCTGTATCAGGAATTCGTCGCTCGATATCGGGAAAGGTTGCACGCAGCGCTCGGCGATCAGCGTCCGTACTTCTACCCGTTCAAACGCATCCTGCTGTGGGGACGGCGCCCGGACTGAACGACGGAAGCGAAAAGGAGCACCTCCGTGGAGATCAAGCGGCTCGACCTCGGCCACCTGTACGTGACCGCTCGTGCCTGGCCGGTGCACGGGTACGTGATCCTCCACGAGCAACTCGGCGTGGTGCTCGTCGACACCGGATGCGGCGGACCCGACGAGGTGCTCCGCTACTACAGGGTGGTCAACCGCACGATCGCTGTCGCGCTCGGCGACCACGGCCTCGCTCCCATCGACGTTACGATGGTGATCAACACGCATCTGCACTTCGACCACTGCGGGCAGAACCCTGCCTTCGCGCATGCGCCACTGATGGTTCAGCGTTCCGAGCATGACCGGATACTTCGGGAGCGGGACGAGGTCACCGAGTGGATCGAAGCCTCAGGGATGCAGTTTGAGCTCGTCGACGGCAGCATGGACATCGCCCCCGACCTCCGCATCGTCACAACGCCCGGTCACACATCGGGTCACCAGTCGGTGGTGGCGACAACTGCCGCCGGTACCGAGCTGTTCATCGGCGACGCCGCGTACACCCGGAGGATCTGGGACAGCTCTGGCACCGGCACGCTGCCCGACGGACAGGCGGCCGACATCGATGCGTGGCGCGGCACGCTCGGCACCCTGAAAGCCCTCACCCCCGATCGGGTGCACTTCTGCCACGACGGCTGACCTTCCCCTAGTCCGGGTCGGAGCCGTCCCACTCCTCGAGCGGCCTCGACCACCATCCCCAGTCAGGCCCGAGCCGCGGGCGATCGGGGAGCGCCATCCGGCCGTTGCACCAGAGGAAGGCATCCTCGGGCGCGGCGTCGATCGGCACCCACATGGGAAAGATGCGCGACACCACCCGCCCGCAGAGCTCGCCGGGCAACTCGAACGTCTCGCCGAGACCGCGACCGATATCCCAGGTATGAACCAGCAGCTCGTCACAGGAGATGGCGGCGTACCCGGACCGATCGGTCATGCCGGAGTTGTGCCACGACCGGGCCTCCGGGGACGCATCGCGAATCACCGCCGCGAGCACCGAGATATGCGCTTCGAGGTTGTCCAGCAGGGCGTCGACGTCGAGACCGGGATCGACGTCTCGCCAGACCGCGAGTCGTCGCGTCGACCTGCTGGCGAAGTGAGCCGCATACGAGAGCTGTGCGTTGATCATGTGGCGCAGGGTTTCCGTGCCGTTCCACTCGAGTTCGGGAACGCGCACCTGCCAGTCGCGACCGCGCAGCGGCCGCAGAAACTCGAGCACCCGGTCGCGCGTCGCCACCACATCGGCGGCCGTGACCAGGTCCGTGGTCGCCGCGTCAGGCGACCGCGTTGACGATCTCCTCGCGCAGTCCGGGGAAGGTGGCGAGATACTCGCGTCGCTCGGCCTTGAGCCGGTCGACCAGGGCGCGATATTCGTCCATGCGTCCCTGGCGCTCGTACAGCTTGCGGGGCTGAAGGATCTCCGGGTCGTCGAGCCCGGGAAGCGCGGTCGCGACCTCGTATCCGAAGTCGGGATCCGGCTCCCACTCGATGGTTCCCTCCGAGATCGCTTTGACGATGGCGCTCGAGTACGGGATTGACACCTTCTTACCGCGCTCGTCGTCATCGGTGCCGCCGACACGACCGGTGTTGAGCAGATAGACCTGGAAGGTGCTGCTGTCCATGAGCTCGAGGAACCGGTTTCCCTGCTGCTCATGACGCAGCGGGAAGAAGGGGTTGGTGCCGGGAACGCGCAGGAACTTGCCGGCCTCCTCCTTGCCACCCGCCGAGGTGCCCCGCGTCTCGCCGAGCATGAAGTAGAGCGCCGCCTGCTCGCGATTGAGGCGCGCCACGCCCGGGATGAGATTGTCATTGCGATTGAGGATGAGGAAGTGGTCGACCGACGCCACCTCGCGTGCATCTTTGTGCCATCCCAGCGCGTCCATGCGGAAGACCGCGCGGCCGTTGGGCGTGTACCCGGTGTCGAAGAAGTCGACGACCCCGTCGTCATTCTGCGAGACGTTCTCGAGGTACGCCTCCGGCTTGACGACGGCGCCATAGATGCTCGGCTCGAACTGTGGATCGAGCGCGAACGTCTTTGCGAAACACCCATTCTCGGTGGCCACGATCCGTCCGCCGGGATACAGGGCGACGAAGTCGTCCTGCACGGGCTTGCTGTCGTTCTGGCGAGTGAATGTCGTGGTTGTCTTCCCGGTGCCGGACAGGCCGATGATCAGCAGCGCCTGATCACCGCGCGCGGTCGGAACAACCTTGCAGCCCGCATGCAGCGACAGGCCACCCTGGTCGTAGGTGAGCTTGTTCCACATGCGCAGGCCGCCCTTCTTCGACTCGCCGAAGTAGTCGCTGTTGAGGACGCGCGTGACCCCGGCCTCCAGGTCGACCGCGATCACGCGGTCGTTGGGGTAGCCGGGCGCATCGAGGTTGGGTGTGTAGATGACCGTGAGCACGGGCGCGAAGGTGGTTCCGGGCTGCTCGGCCTCGAAGTACAGCCAGTGCTGCATACCGGCGATGTTCGCATTGGCCGCTTCGATGAACAGCCGCGCCGCGACGCGGTACTCGGGATCGTTGCCGATGAATCCGTCGATGACGAGCATGTCCTGGTCGCGGATGTACGCATCCTGGCGCTCCGCAATCTTGGCGCCATCGGCCCGGCTCATCGTCTGGTCGGAGTGCTCCTCGGGCCGGTCGGTGACCACGTAGGTGCTCGACTTGCTTCGCGAGACCACCTTGGTCTGGACGTTGTAGTTGTCGAACTCGGTGTACCGGGCGTTGGGCATCCGCGACGTCAACTCGCGCAGCTCCGCGGGGGAGGGGTTCCAGCGGATGGTGCGGGCGTCCGGGAGGGCGCTCGCATTGGTGTTGATGACGGCGGACATGACTCCTCCAATTTCCCTGGACGATCCCCCGCTCGACCTTGATCCAGGCAGGCTTTCCGGACAGCGCGAGCATAGCAAAGGGTTCCTCGAGGCGGGCCGAGATAACGGCTCCCGCCGCGTATGGTTGTAGGCTGTCGCTGATGACTCAAACAGTCCCCAAGCCGATCGCTGAGGCAACGTCGCTTCGCGAGAAGTCCTGGGTCTTCTTCAACGGTGAGGTCGTTCACTACGCCGACGCCAAGGTCGGCCTGCTCACCCACGGTCTCAACTACGGGACCGGCGTTTTCGAGGGCATCCGCGCCTACTGGAACGAGGAGCGTGAGCAGCTCTTCGCGCTGAGCGTCCCGGAGCACTTCGAGCGCATGCACCAGAACACGCGCGCTCTGCAGATGACCATTCCGTGGAGTGTCGAGGAGCTGGTCGCGGTCACCGTCGACCTCCTGCGCCGCAACGAGTACCGCGAGGACGCCTACATCCGGCCGCTCTCCTTCAAGTCGGCGGAGATCATCGGGGTGAAGTTGCACGACGTCCCCGACAGCTTCGCCATCGTGACCGCTCCGATGGGCCTGTACGTCGGCAATGGCGGCATCCGGTGCATGGTCTCGTCCTGGCGGCGCATCGACGACGCGATGGCCCCCGTGCGCACCAAGTGCACGGGCCTGTACGTGAATTCCGCACTCGCCAAAAGTGAGGCCCTGCAAAGCGGGTTCGACGAGGCGATCATGCTGTCCGGAGACGGCCACGTCTGCGAGGGCAGCGCGGAGAACATCTTCATCGTCCGCAGGGGCGAGATCATCACGCCGCCGCCGTCGGACAACATCCTGGAGGGCATCACCCGTGCAAAGGTGATGCATCTCGCGCAGGAGGAGCTCGGTCTCGAGGTCCGCGAGCGGTCGATCGATCGCTCCGAGCTCTACGTTGCCGACGAGGTCTTCCTGGTGGGCACCGGCGCCCAGGTCGCGCCCGTGGTCGAGATCGACCGCAGGCGTATCGGTGACGGTGAGCCCGGCCCGCTCACCAACCGCGTCCAGGATGCCTACCTGAAGGTCGTCACCGGTCGCGATCCGAAGTACGCCGCCTGGCTCACGCCGATTTACTGATCAGTCCCAGCGGTCCTGCGGTGGACGGCGATCAGGACCGGGCGATCGCGGCCGCGCAGGCAGAGCAGGTCCCGTAGAAGTCGAGGGCGTCGTGGTCCAGGGCGAACCCGTACCCGCCCCTCACCGCGTCGATCAGCTGGTTGACCGCGGTGTCGTCGATGTCGGTGGTCGATCCGCACAGGCGGCAGACCAGGTGGTGGTGATGGTTCTCCGCGCACGACGTGTAGACGTGCACGTGGCCCTCCGCCTCGAATCGCTGGGCAAGCCCGTTCTCGACGAGGAAATCGAGGGTCCGAAAGACGGTGGCGCGGCCGAGAAGCGGATTCTCAGCACGCAGCGACTCGTAGAGCTCCTGCGCGCTGACCGTCCTGCGGGCGCGAGCCAGCGCGCTCGCCACGATCATCCGCTGCAGGGTCAGCCGGTGTCCCTGAGCGGCGAGACGGTCCTTGACGGTGGGCGTGGCTGCAGCCGGCACCGGTCTAGGCCGCCCGCCTCAGCCAGCGCTCGGGATGCCGGAGCTCGTCGAGGGTGGGCATCATCTCGGCGGACTCCCAGACCCGGTTCAGCGTGCTGAGCCCGGCGCGATCGACGACGCCGACCGCGAAGTGCTCGCCGACCTCGTACTGGCGCATCTTCATCTCCAGGCCCGTGATGGTCAGCACGAGCCGCTCGATGGGCCCTCGCTGACGGCGGCGCTGCTGCATGGCCGCTTCGAGCCGGTCCGAGCCGCGAATCGCCTCGCGGCCGGCTCGATGCATCACGAAGTTGCTGTAGCCCTCGAGAACGCTCATCACGGCCTGGATGTGGCGAATCGTCTGCACCTGATTTCGCACCGTGTCGGGCAGCCGGCGGACCATCTGACTTGAGGGAAGGAGTGTCTGGCCGTCTGCCGAGAGCGCGTCGAGCATCAATCCACGCATCACGCTCTCGAGATGCTCGCCGAGCCAGGGATGGACCTCGAACTGCCATGCATGGGTCAACTCGTGGAGGATCAGCCAGGGGCGCAGGTCGGTGCCGCTGAGATGCAGATCGCGCTCGATCCCGGCGATATTGGGCTCGACGAGGTAGAGCGCGCTCGCCTGGCGGGGAGCCCCTGGGACCTCCTCCAACGCGAGGACCGGGTCGTACTGGCCGAGCACCCGGCGAGCCATCAAGCCGAACAGCTCGCCGACGTAACGGTCGAGCACGTGCCGGCTCATGCCGGTCGCCAGCGACTCGGGAACGCTGGCCCGGATGCGCTCGACCGGGGCGACCAGCCGCTGCACCATGCCGAGGTTGGCGTCGATGAAGCCCTTGCGGTCGAGAGCGACGAATCGCGGATACGCGGTGAGCGGCACCTGGCAGACCTCGACCAGGAGGGGCGCGACGCGCGCGGCCATCTCGGTATAGGCCGCCTCCAGCGCCTCTGCGTTGATCCCGGCACCGCCCCGCAGCTCGCCGCTGCGCGACACGGCGATCCGGCGCACGTCATCCCAGTCGACCAGGCGGCGCGGCGTCTGCAGCTGCGGACGGAGCAGGGCTCGCGCCGACAGCACCGCACCCGCGCCGACGGCTCCCACGGCGAGCGTGCGGCGGATCTTGTCGCTTCGACTGGCAGGACTCATGCATCGATCATACGGGGGGACCGCCGGCCGATCGGAATCTACATCGAGGACCCCGACCGCCCGTCGATGTAGACCGGGTGCTCGGGAGGCTTGCCTTCCAGCCAGTAGGCGTCGAGGCGCTCGTCGGTCCAGCCCCGCTCGCGGAGGAACGGCTCGTCGAGGATCTGCTGCCCCGTCAGCGCCGGTGGCTCGGTCGTGACGATCTCCATCATCGCGTCGCAGAGGATCTCCGGTGACCGCCACTGGCTGCGATCTCCGAGGCCCCAGTTGATGCTCGCCAGGCTCTCGATGATGGTCACGGGCCAGAGCGAGTTGCTCGCGATCCCGTCATCAGCGTGCTCGGCCGCGATCCCGATTGCCAGCCGGGTCATGCCCATCTTGGTCGTCATATAAGCCACGTGCCCGGGGCTCGGCGTGGTCGTGATCGGCGGGGAGCAGTTGATGATGTGCCCCCAGTGGTTCGCCACCATGTGCGGCAGCGCGTAGTACGCGCAGAGAAATGCCGCGCGAACGTTGATCTCCCACATCAGGTCGTAGCGCTTCGGCGGGGTCTCCAGGACCGGCTGCCACCAGAGCGCGCCCGCGTTGTTGATGAGGATGTCGAGCCGGCCGAAGCGCTCGACGGTGGCATCGACCATCGCTTTCACCTCGTCCTCGTGGCGCACGTCCACCCGTACGGCAAGCGCCGACCCGCCCGCAGCCTCGACCTCTGCGGCGACCGTGTGGATGCTCCCGGGAAGCTTGTCGGTACCGCTCTCTGACTTGCCCGTGACGACCACCGACGCGCCCTCGCGGGCGAGGCGCAGCACCATGGCGCGCCCGATACCGCGGCTGGACCCCGTGACGACCGCGACGCGGCCGTCAAGCGGACGATCTGGCGAGCTCATCGGCGCGCATCATAGGCGCCGCCACGGTGACCGCACCCCGGATCAGGCGACGCGAGCGGCGATCTCCCGGACGAGGTCCGCGAGCTCGTCGGTGAGCGGTCCCGGCAGGCGGCGCTCGAGAATCTCGAGCACGCTCGTGTAGTACCAGAGCTGCGCGTTGGGATCAGTCACGGTGAATCGCTGCCACACGGCGTCGCCGTCGGTGCGCAGGTCGGTAAGGATCGACCGCGCGTTGTGGACCTTGTCGCAGGCCGAGACGAGGAGGACATCGGTGTCGGCCTCGGCGGCGAGCCGGCGCAGGTACGTTTCCTTCCGCTCCCGCCAGGGCGGCTTCGGCTTCCCGGGGACCGCGACGGCATCACTGCAGGCCATCACGATCCGCGCGACCCGCTCGCCGAACTGCTCCTCGATCACCTTGTGGGTCGCCTCGCCGTCCTCCGAATCCTCCACCGCGTCGTGGAGCAGCGCAGCAATGGCCACGTCTTCATCGGCGCCGTTTTCGAGGGCCAGCGCGCAGACCGTCATGACATGGGCCATGTACGGGACGCCCGTCTTCTTGCGCATCTGCGTCCCGTGGACCGCCCACGCGAGTCCGAACGCCGCGGCGAACCGACCGGTCAGCGGTGGCACGGTCTGAGTCCGTTCGGGCACAGGCACATTGTGGGCACTGCCCCCCAACGAAGCACGGGGGCGCGGGAGCCAGAATGGCGCGTGCGCTTCTCTCTCGGCCATCGACTTCCCGGCGGATTCTGGGGAGGCGTCTCCACCTACGCGCGCCGTCCTCATCGTGGGGCGCGTCAGGCTGCCCACGCGACGGGCGGCATCGGCTGCGTGGGCTTCATCGTCCTGGTCGTCGTCCTCGCGCTCAGCATCACCTACTGGTACATCAGCGTCCCGGTGGTGGTGCTGACGGCCGTCGCGGTCGGCATCACGGTGCATCGTCAGCACCTGCATCGCGCGCCGGGAACGGGTCCGGTCGCAACCGCGAGGCCGGTCATCGCCGCACCTCCGCTGCCGGAGCCCGCCTCGCCGCCGCGCGAGCAGCGTGCCGCGAGCACCCCGCCGCTGACCGTGCCCGCCGACACCTTCAAGGTCGGGTCACTGGTCCATCTCGAGAAGAGCGGGAGGCGCGCCACGTATTTCGTCGATCACGGACGGACGCCGGACGAGATCGTCCTCAAGCGCGTCACGAGCACGCCGCCGGCTCCCGATGCCTGACGCCGCTCTGCTCGGCCTGGTGGTCGATCGGATCGAGACCCACTCCCCGGCACACGGGGCAGCTGATCTGATCCTGGCAGCATTTCATGGGTCGGATGCTGTCGACGCCGCCCTTCGCGGCGAGGCCCCGGGTGCCCTCATCTCGGTGGCGCAGAGCGTGGTCGCAGCGCCTGCGGCGGTGTACCTCGCCGCGATCGAGGTGGAAGGCTTCCGCGGCATCGGGCCGCCGACCACCCTGCACATCGATCCCGGACCCGGACTCACCCTGGTGGTCGGACGAAACGGATCGGGGAAGTCGTCCTTCTCGGAAGCGCTCGAGATGGTCCTGCTCGGCACCAATCAGCGTTGGGAGCAACGCGTCAAGGTCTGGCGTGACGGATGGCAGAACCTCCATCACCGCCATTCGCGGGTGTCGGCGCAGTTCACCGTCGACGGACGCCGGCAGCCGCTCGATGTCGGTCGTGTCTGGAAGGAAGGCGATGGTGTCGACGGCTCGACGCTGATCGTTGATGGCAAGCCGGCATCGCCGGATTCACTCGGGTGGGCGCAACAGCTCGCGGGGTATCCGCCGCTGCTCTCGCACAACGAGCTGGAGCACGCGCTCGACCGTGAGCAGTCGAAGCTGTACGACGCACTCGCCGGCATCCTCGGGCTCGGTGATCTCGCCGCGGCGCAGCAGGTGCTGCAGCGGGCTCGGCTCAGCCGCGAGCACGATGCCAAGGAAGCTCGCGACGCGCTCCCGGCACTGCGGGCACTCCTCGACCGAACCTCCGACGAACGTGCGGCAGTGGTTCGTGCCGCATTGAGCTCGAAGACGTGGGACCTCGACGTTGTCGCGAGCACCGTCGGCGGTGACGCGCAGAGCGACGAGCGCAGCGTGTTGCGCAAGCTCCGCGATCTCGCGGGTTTGCCGGTGCTCGACCGCGAGCGACTCAACGCCGTGACCACCGAGCTGCGTGAGGTTCATGCGGCGGCCGAGCGACTTCGTGGCACCGACGCGGGACGGGCGCACGAGGTGGCATCGCTGCTCCAGCAGGCGCTCGACGTGCACGCACACGCGGAGGGTGAACGCTGCCCGGTGTGCGGCACTGAGGGGGTGTTGACGTACCAGTGGCGAGTCCAGGCGCGCGACGAGGTGCTGCGGCTGCGAGCGGATGCGGAGGCGGTGCGCAAAGCGCGTGACATGCTGGGTGACGCGATACGTCAGGCTCGGCAGCTGGTCACCGCACCGCTCAAAACGCTCCGCGACGGTGCTGGCGCGAGCGTCGACGTTGCGCCGGTGATCGCCCTCTGGGAGCGTTGGGCCGACGTTGCTGCCGATGATGACGCTATCGCACTGGCCGGCCATCTCGAGACGCATGGGACGCCGCTCATCGCCGCAGTGGCGGATCTTCGCCGGGCAGCGTCGGCAGAGCTCGAGCGACTGGAGCGGGCCTGGCGGCCCGCGGCGGAAGCGATCGCGCTCTGGCTGCCCATGGGACGGAGGGCGTTGGAGGCAGAGCGCGAGGCCGGCTGCCTCAAGGAGTCGGAACGCTGGCTCAAGGATGCGCACGACGAGTTGCGTGATGAGCGCTTCCGTCCGATCGCGGGCGCGGTGCAGGAGAACTGGACCGCACTCCGCCAGGACAGCAACGTCTCGCTTGGCGATCTCCGCCTGCTCGGCGCGTCGAATCAGCGGCGGCTCGCGCTCGATGTCAAGGTCGATGGCGAGGACGGCTCGGCGCTTGGCGTCATGAGCCAGGGGGAGTTGAACTGCCTGGCGCTGTCGCTCTTCCTGCCGCGCGCCTCGATGCCCGAGTCGCCGTTTCGTTTCGTCGTGATCGACGACCCGGTGCAGGCAATGGATCCTGCCAAGGTTGCGGGGCTCGCCACGGTGCTCGCGCGCGCTGCGAAAGATCGCCAGGTCATCGTGCTCACGCACGACACCCGCCTCGCGGACGCCATGAGCGCGCTGGACATCAACGCAACGGTGATCGAGGTGGTGCGACGCGAGCAGTCGATTGTGGAGTTGCGACGCATCCAGGATCCGGTGCAGCGCTACATCGAAGATGCCTTTGCGGTCGCGATGAGCAGGGACGTGCCGGCGGAGGCGCTGCGCGTGATCCCAGGCTTCTGCAGGCTCGCGCTCGAAGCCGCCGCGTCACTCGCCGCGACGAGGCGCCTGCTCCACCAGGGCAGGACGTATGCGGACGTTCAGCATGTGCTTGCGCAGCCGACCACGCTCAACATGTGGCTCGCACTGGCGTTGCTGAACGATCCCGAGCGCAGCGGTGACGTGACCGGGTTCCTGCAGAAGCAGTATCCATGGGCAGTCGAGGCCGTCAGGGAGTGCAATCGCGGAACGCACAGCGGCAAGCTGTTCGGCGATGTGAAGGAGTTCATTCGCAGCATCGAGCAGCTGACGAAGAAGATCCTCGAGCGATGAGGGCTGCATGAACACGAGCGTGGATGCGCACGCGCTGGTTTCGGCCGCGCGCGACCTCATTCGCGACGACGACGCAGCCACGGCAGGCCTCTGGCCGCGAGCAGCCGCCTTGCTTGCCCGGCAGGGGCTGGAGCTCGCGATGGAGCGACTCTGGGAGGTGACGGCCCCTGGCCTGGAGCGAACCTCAACGCGTTGCCAGTTGCTCTGTGTCGGCGACATGCTCAACGACCGCGAGCTCGGCGGCCGCGCGACACTCACCTGGCGATCGCTCTCCAACGCGTGCCACCACCGCGTCTATGAGCTGCCACCGACGGCGAGCGAGCTCAACCTGGCGCTCGAGACCGTGTGGGACCTTGCCGAGTCAGTGGAGCGGCTGCGAGGAAAGATCCTGGCCTGATCGCGCGGGTGCTCACGTCTTCGGAGTGTCGTTTCGGTTCTCGTCTGACCGCTCGAGGAGTCGTCGCAGGGCAGGAAGCACCACCCGGTCCTTCTCCCGATTGGCTGCCTCCTTGCTTCGGATGATGTCCTCGAGCGCGGCCACCCGAACGATGATTCCGCCGATGTCGATTGCTTGCGCGCGCTCGGCCAGATCTGTATATCCAGAGGTACCGGCCGGAACGTAGGTGATATCGAGGCCGCCAAATGTTGTGGCGAGGTTCCACACCGCGGCGTCTGAGAGCGACGCGCCGTTGTGTTCGAAGGGGAGCGTCTCCTGGGCGGAGACGTAGACGCGCGCTGCCACAGCGCGCAGAGCCTCCGAGAGATGTTCCAGGTTCGAGCGTTCCCGCCTCGGCACGATGTCCACGTCGACGGTTGCGAAGGGTGATCCGTGGATGGTTGCGGCCAGGCCTCCGATGAGGATGAAATCCACCTCGTGCTCAACAAGCATCCCGAGCAACTCAAGCGGGTTGAACGGGCCTCCGGCATCAGGCACGCCGCAGCCTCACGAGGTTCACGACGCTCGCAACGCGTTCAGCGGGGCTTCTGCTGAGCTGCTCCGTGAGCACCCGGTCTAGGTCTGCGTCGAGAGGGGTCATCCGGAACTCGAGCGCGAGGCCGCACGCGGCAGCCACGGCGGATACCGACTCGACCGTCGGCGATGTCGCTCTCGATTCCCAGCGAGCCACAACACTTTGCTTGGTGCCGAGTCGAGCGGCGAGCTCGCGTTGCGATATCCCTGCTCGCCGCCTCGATTGACGAATGACGGTGCCACCGTGCATTGTCGGCATGATAGCAGAACTGCTATCACAGAGCTCGATTGTCCATCGCAATAGGAAACTTAGTCAAGGACTTAGTCAAGTCTAGTAAACTCCTCGCATGACCCACGTCGGCGTGCATGAGGCCAAGACACACCTATCGGAACTCCTCAGACGAGTGGCAGCCGGCGAGGAGATCCTCATCCTTCGTGGCGGACAACCCGCGGCGAAACTGGTTCCAGTCGACCAGATTGGCAGGCGTGAGCTCGGGACGTGCCCCGAGATCCGAGTGGCCGACGATTTCGACGCGCCCCTGCCAGATGAGCTGATCGATCCCTTCTACCGGTGAGACTTCTCCTCGACACCAACGCCTGGCTGTGGATGATCGCCGCCCAGGGCCGGCTCAATACCAACGCACGCGCGCTGGTTCAGGACCGCCGCAACGAGGTGTTCCTCTCCGCGGCGAGCTCATGGGAGATCGCGATCAAACATGCGATGGGACGATTGGACCTGCCTTCGCGGCCGGAGGGTCTGATCCCCGAGCAGATGCGAAAGAGCGGGGTGGTGGGCCTCGCGATCGAGCACGCGCACGCGCTTCGAGTCAATAGCCTCCCTGCGCATCACCGAGACCCGTTCGACCGCATGCTCGTCGCGCAAGCGCAGGTCGAATCGCTCGCCATTCTGACCGCCGATACCGTGTTCCAACGGTACGACGTCGAGGTCGTCCCGGCCGGCTGACGTGCCGCCCTGCGCGCTGCCACCGGTGCGCGCCGCGAAGCGCCGGCTTCGTTGACGACCCTGCGGCACCAGTCTCAGCACCCTCACAGGGCGCACTGATGAACTTCAAATCACCCGCTGCCACTCTCTAACTTAGCCACTCAAGAGGAACCCGATCATGGACGACCACAACCCAACCAGCTCACAACATTCGGC
>JBAQGL010000332.1:0-6939 GCA_049287785.1 Candidatus Dormiibacterota bacterium
GCTCGGTCGAGCTCGCCGAGCGCCGCCTCGAGCGATCCGTGGCGCCGGATCACCCGCGTGAGGGTGTCGAGCCGCTCCTCGATCGCAGTCAGCCGAACCTCGTCGACGGTGATCTCCTCGGCGTGGCGCCTCGCGTCGAGCGCGAGCTCGCGAAGGCGATCGACGAGCGCATCGGCGTCCTCGAGCAAGGTGGAGAGCGCCGGGTCGACAGCGGCCAGGTCGGCGGCTGCGCCGACTGCCGCCGCGAGCCGGTCCGCGGCGGACTGCTCGTCGCCGCCACTCGCCTCGGCCAGGGACAGCGAGCACCCGGCAATTCGCGCCGCGTGCCGGAGGCGGAGTCGCTCGGCCTGAAGCTCCGCCTCCTCGCCGGGGCGAATCCCAATTGGGGCAAGGTCCTCGATGAGATCGCGGGCGCGCTGCAGCTCGGCGGCGCCGGTGCTGGCGGCACGCTGAGCGGCGGCCACGGCCTCGGTTGCAAGGCGCCACGCTCTGACGGCATCGGCCGTCGCAGCGCTCGCGGCGGCGCATTCCTGTCCGGCGAAGGCGTCGAGCACGTCACGTTGCCAGCCCCGTCGGAGCATGCGATGGCTGGTTCCCTGGGCGGTGACGTCGACGCACAGCTCGCCCAGCTCGCGGAGCACAGCCTGCGACACCAGAGCACCGTCGACCCGGCAGGTCGCGCGTCCCGACACCGGCACCTCGCGGGACAGGGTGATCAGGTCGTCGTCGGGGATACCAAGCTCGCCTCGGCGCGCGCGCAGGCGCTCGCTTGGATTGTCGAAGACGGCTGCAACACGCGCCGCCGCGGCACCGGTCCGGACGGCCTCCGGTTCGAGCCGGCCCCCGAGTGCGGCGCGGAGCGCGTTGACACACATCGACTTCCCGGAGCCGGTCTCGCCGGTCAGGACGCTGAAGCCCTCGTCGAAGGAGAGCCGCGCTTCCTCGATGACCGCGAGGTTGCTGACCCGGAGCTCACGAAGGGCCACCGGCGCCTCCTTTCTCCCCGGGAACATCGTCTTCGACCGGCTCGAGGAGCAGGTCCTTGTGCGGGATGCCGTAGCGAAATTTCTGGCGGAGTCGCGAGTTGAAGGACGGGGAATCAACGAAACGCACCACTTCGAGCTCTGGACCCGGCCTGACCACGACGCTCTGCCCGTCCGTGAGCCACGCCACCGATCGGCCGTCCGCAGCGACGAACACTCGGCCGCGTTCGACGGTCACGCGAACGTCGAGCTGCTCAGGGATGACCACGGGCCGGCTGATCACCGCATGCGCAGCCAGGGGAACGACGACGACGGCTCGAACACGCGGATCAACCGGGGGGCCGCCCGCGCTCAGCGCGTAGGCGGTCGACCCCGTTGCGGTGGCGACCACGACGCCGTCGGCGTCGAATGCCCCGAGCAGGTCATCGTCGACGTCCACGCGGAGCCGCACGACATTCACGTCTCTGGCGCGGACGACGATCTCGTTGATCGCCAGGACGGGCTCGTCCGCTCCGTCGAGTGTGATCTCGAGCAGGGCCCGGCGTTGAGTCGTGAAGTCACCAGCGGCAAACCGGCTGATCGCTTCGGGAAGCTTGTCGATCTCCACGTCATTCAGGAACCCGAGGCGCCCCCGGTTCACCCCAACGACCGGGATCCCGCGCGGAGCGGCCAGCCGCGCTCCGTAGAGAAAGGTGCCGTCGCCCCCCAGGGTCACGAGCAGCGCAGTGTTCGAACCGTGCTCGTGCATGGCGCCCTCGGGATCGTCGAGCGCCGTCCAGGCTGCGAATCCGCAGGACTGGGCCCGAGCGATCGCCGCCTGCACCACGACCTGCTCGCCCGGATGAAGCAGGAATCCGATGCTGCGTTCAGCGCTCATGGCTGAGGCGCATCCGGCGAGTCGATGCGGACGAGACGCGCTGCCACCAGCCACTCGAGATTTCCCTTGGCCCCACGAACCGGCGAGGGCATGGGATTCGCGGGCGCGGCGCCGAACTCGCTCTCGAGCCACCCGGCAAACGCAACTGCGGCTTGCGCCGCCGCGTCGGGATCGCGAACGATGCCGCCCTTCCCGATCGCCTCGCGACCGAGCTCGAACTGCGGCTTGAACAGGGCGACGAGGTCCGCCCCAGCGGGCGCGATGAGACGAACCACCGCCGGCATCACCAGGCGCAGCGAGATGAACGAAAGGTCAAGCGTGACCAGGTCGGGCGCCGGCCCGGGGAGCGACAAGAGCGAGCGCAGGTTGGTGCGATCCATCACGCGGACCCGGGGATCGGTCGCCAGTCGCGGATCCAGCTGTCCGCGCCCCACATCCACCGCGTAGACATAGGACGCTCCGCGACTGAGCAGGACATCCGTGAACCCGCCCGTCGACGCGCCGGCGTCGAGGCACACACGACCGGCGCACTCGATACCGAAAGCGTCCAATGCGGGAGTGAGTTTGAGGCCTCCCCTGCTCGCCCAGGGATGATCGCGTCCGAGCAGCCTGATGGTGGTTGCCGGTCCGACGCGCTGATCGGCGCTGGTGGCCCGCGAGCCGTCAATCTCGACCAAGCCGGCCGCGACGAGTGCCTGGGCCCGCTCGCGGCTCGGAGCGAGACCACGGGCCACGAGCTCGAGGTCCACCCGCGTCGCCTGGGACACAGCTGTCATGGCTCCCATTTATACTACATTCGTGTGTATTGGCGCCGTCAAAAAGGGACGTCGTCGGGATCGATGCGCGGCGGTGCGGAACGGACCGGGGCGGACGGCATGCCGGCTCCGGGGAGAGGTGCTCCGAAAGTGTCCGGAGCTGAAGTGCCGGCAGCCTCCAGGGGACGCTCGCCCATGGCGCCACTCGCGCTCACCACCAACTGCTTCACCCGCTCCTCGGTTCGCTCGAGCAGTTCGGTGCAGTACTGAGCGAGCACAACACCCCGCTCGTACGCGCCGATCGCCTCCTCGAGCGCGATGCTCCCGCCCTCGAGCTTGGTGATCAGCGTGTCGAGCTCGGCCAGCGCAGCCTCATACGTGAGCGTCGTGATGCCGTCCTCCGAGAATCCGAGTGTCATCGGTCGTCCGATGTCTTCTCGAGATCGTACATCTGTTCGCTTGCGGGTTGGGAATCGGCCTCTGATCGATCCACGGTGCTTTCCAGCGTTCCATGGCGAAGGATCGTGCGCAGGCGCGCCCCAGCGGCCACCCCGGCGGCGTCGGTGAGAACCTTCCCGTCCGCGTCGGACGTGATCGAGTAGCCTCGCTCCAGGGTCCGGCGTGGCGACAGCGCGGCTAGGCGTGCTGTTCTCGTCGTCAGCGCCGCTCGGCGCGCCACGGTGATGCGTACAGTCGCATCCTCGAGATGCTCGGACGCTCGGCTGAGCCGGAGCCGCTCGAGCTCCATGCGCCGCGATGGGTGCGCGACCGCAAAGCGCGAGATCTCGTGGTCGAGCGCGCGGCGTTTCAGCGAGGTCTCCTGCATCAACGCCTGGCGCAAACGCAGCGACGCGATGTGCACACGATCGCGATGCACCTTGACCAATGCGCCCAACGCGATCCCGAGGCGGGCGCCGCGCGCGGCGACATCCTCACGGAGCACGGCGACGTTCGGCGCGACCAGCTCCGCCGCAGCCGACGGCGTCGCTGCGCGGCGGTCCGCCGCCAGGTCGGCGACCGTTGTGTCCGTCTCATGGCCGACGCCGGTGACGACGGGGAGTCGTGTCGCCCTGATCGCTCGCGCCAGCGACTCGCTGTTGAACGCGATCAGGTCTTCGAGCGAACCGCCACCGCGCACCAGCAGGATCACGTCGGCGTCGCGTACCTGATCGGCCCGCTGCAACGCCCGAATCAGCGTCTCCACGGCTCCATCGCCCTGCACGGTTGCCGGCGAGAGCACAATCCCGATGGAGGGTGCGCGGCGCGCGATCACCGTGCACACATCTCGCAATGCGGCACCGCTGCGCGAGGTCACGACGACGACTCGTCGCGGCAGCAACGGCAGGCGCCGCTTGCGGCGTTCGTCGAAGAGTCCCTCGGCGCTGAGCCGCTGCTTCAACTGCTCGACGCCCAGGGCGAGCGCGCCGATACCGCTCGGCTCGAGCCGGTCGACATACAGCTGGTAGCGCCCCTGCTGTCCGTAGACCTGGACCGACCCGTGCGCAACCACCGTCATCCCGTTGTCGGGACGGAACGGAATCAGCAGGGCATTGGTGCGAAAGCACACGCAGGACACCGCTGCGCGCGCGTCCTTGAGCGTGAAATACAGGTGACCTGACACGTGCGCTTTGAGGTTGCTCACCTCGCCCTCAACGAGCACATCCTCCAGTTCGGGGCGGGCGGCGAGCGCGTCGCGCACCATCAGCGTCAGGTCGCTGACCGAGCAGACCGCGGCGCTCATACTCGCTCCCGCGCGACGTGACCGAGCACACCGTTGACGAACTGCGCAGCCTCGTCTCCCGCGTAGGCGCGCGCCAGCTCGATCGACTCGTCGATCACCACGGCGACGGGCGTGGCCTCCATGTACAGCAACTCGAATGTGCCCAGCCGGAGCACCGCGCGTTCGACCTTGCCGAGGTCGACCAGCGACCAGTGCTCCATGGCGGCAGCCAGCGCGGTGTCGATGCTGTCGAGATGATCGACGCATCCGACCACGATCAGGCGTGCAAAGGCACGGACATCCGCCGTGGCGCGCAGGTCCTCGCCCTGGTATCGCAGTGCGAAGTCGGGATCCTTCGCGGTGCCCTCGATCTCGAAGAGCACGCGGAGAGCGAGCTCACGACCACGCCGTCGACGTCCCGTGCCTGAGACGGCCGGGGTCACGCGAAGGCGACCTCGCTGACGAAGACGTTGACCTCCTCGACGCGCAGGGCGAGCATGCGATCGATGGCATCGGCGACGCGCCGCTGGACCTCGGCGCCGACCACGGGGACGTTGCCACCCGACTCCATCACCACATAGAGGCTCAGATGGAGCGCGTCATCGCGCATCTCCACACGCACGCCGCGATGTGCATGGGAACGGCGGACGATGCGGTCGAACTGCTGACCACCCGGGTGGTACATCGAGTGAATCCCC
The DNA here is from genome assembly GCA_049287785.1 of Candidatus Dormiibacterota bacterium. GTDB lineage: Bacteria > Chloroflexota > Dormibacteria > Aeolococcales > Aeolococcaceae > Palsa-851. The sequence continues at coordinate 5,034 of JBAQGL010000332.1, forward strand.
GCAACCTGGAGCGCGGCGAAGGCTGCGATCGAGGCGACCACCTCATTGGCCACTCGAGTGGTGCCGAGCTGCCGCCGGCCGTTCGTGGTCGGACGGAGCTGGAGGCTTGCGGGCTCCTCGATGTCGGTCACGCGCGCTCCACGTAGCGTCCCGTGCGCGTATCCACGCGGATCTGATCGCCCTGGTTGACGAAGAGTGGGACGTCCACGCCGAGACCGGTCTCGACCACTGCGGGCTTGAACGATGCGTTGGCAGTGTCTCCCTTGAAGCCGGGCTCGGTCGCGGTGACCTCGAGCACCACCGACGTCGGCAGGTCGACGCCGAGCACGCGATCGTCGAAGCGCAGGAGAAAGAGGTTGTCGTTCTCCTTCAGGTAGTCGACGCCGGTGCCGAGTTGCTCGGGGCTCAGCGTGATCTGATCGTAGGTGGTGTTGTCCATGACGACGTAATTCTCCCCGTCCTTGTAGAGGAGCTGGGCCTCGGTGCGTTCGATGCGCACCTTGCCGAACTTCTCCTCGGGACGGAACGTCTCGTCGGTGACCGCACCGGTCGTCACATTGCGCAGCTTGGCGCGCACGACGGCCGTGCCGCGACCCTGCTTCATATGCGAGAAGTCGATGACCTCGAAGAGGTCCCCGTCGCGTTCGACGGTCGCGCCCGGGCGCAGGTCGGAGGCGGTGATCATGCGGCGCTCCCAGTGGTCGAAGGGTCCTCGAGCAGCTTAGCCAGTCCCTCCACCGCGAGGACGTAGCTGTCCAGGCCGAGCCCTGCGATCACCGCCACCGCCGCCTCGGCGGAGAGCGACACCCGCCGGAACGGTTCGCGGGCGAGGATGTTCGACATGTGGACCTCGACGACCGGCCGGGCGAAGGCACGGAGCGCGTCGGCGAGGACAACGCTGGTATGGGTCAGCCCCCCGGGGTTGACGATGCACCCGGCTACGCGCCCCCGCTCTCGCTCGAGGATGTCGACCATCACGCCCTCGTGGTTGGTCTGCTCGCAACGCACCTCGAGTCCGAGCGCGGCGGCGCGATCGCGGACCGCCGATTCGATCGCGGCAAGGGTGACCGTTCCGTAGACGTCGGGCTCGCGCTCGCCGAGGCTGGCGAGGTTGGGTCCGTTCAGCAACAGGATCGTGGTCATCGCGCCCTCACCATGTCGAGCGCCGCGAGCACCTCGCTCTCCGGCACGTGCACGCCCACTCGAGGATGACCCTTTGATTCGAGGAGCACCCAGCCGAGGCGATCGCCGACGGTCTTCTTGTCCGCGCGAAGATGGCCGAGCACGCGCTCGGGGTCAAACACCGTGGTCGTGGCCAGCCCGCACCGGCCGATCATCTCATCCTGCCAGTCGATATCCCGGGCCGGGCAGCCGAGGACGCGGATGCTGAGCATGCCCGCGGCGTGCAGCCCCACAGCCACCGCCTCGCCGTGGAGGAGCCGGTCGCCGAAGCCGGCAGCCGCCTCGAGAGCGTGACCGACGGTGTGCCCGTAGTTGAGCACGGCGCGATTGCCAGCCTCGCGCTCGTCTCCCGACACGATCGCCGCCTTGATGGCGCACGACTCCCGAATCGTCTGGGTGAGCGCATCTGGGTCGCGCCGGAGCAGCCGGTCAAGCCCGCTGTCGAGGTCGGACGCAAGCGTCGTCTCGACGATCATCGAGTACTTGACGATCTCGGCGAAGGCCGATCGGTAGGAGCGATCGTCCTGGGTGGCGAGGAGGTTGGGGTCGCAGATGACGGCGCGAGGCTGCCAGATGGACCCGGCGAGGTTCTTGCCCCGAGGCAGGTTGACGCCGGTCTTGCCGCCGATCGCGCTGTCCACCATGGCGAGCAGGGTGGTCGGGACGTTCACCCACGCAATCCCCCGCAGGTAGGTGGCGGCCGCGAATCCGGCGAGGTCCCCCA
>JBAQGL010000333.1:0-6909 GCA_049287785.1 Candidatus Dormiibacterota bacterium
CCGTCCTGGAACCGCTGGGCAGCAACTTCTCCGACCTTCCGCTGAGCGTCGTCGGAGCGTGGAGCTGTGATTGAACGGCGCTAGTTGCGCAGGAGATCCCGGGCGATCACGACCCGCTGGATTTGACTGGTACCCTCATAGATCTGGGTGATCTTCGCGTCGCGCATCATGCGCTCGACCGGATACTCGTTCACGTACCCGTAGCCACCGAGGATCTGGACTGCATCGGTGGTGACCTTCATCGCCGTGTCGGCTGCGAGCAACTTTGCGATCGCTGCGAAGTGTCCGACGTCCGGGCTCTTGTCGTCGATGAGCTGTGATGCCCAGTACACCATCGCTCGCGCCGCGGCCGTCTGCGCCTCCATGTCCGCGACCATGAACTGGATGCCCTGGAACTCGCCGATCGCCTTGCCGAATTGCTTGCGCTCCTTGGCGTATCCCACCGCGTAATCGAGCGCTCCCTGCGCAATGCCCAGGGCCTGCGCCGCCACTCCAGGGCGTGAGCGGTCGAGCACCTGCATCGCGATCCGGAAGCCGTCCCCTTCCTCGCCGAGACGGTTGACGGCAGGGACGACGACCTCGTCGAAGTGGAGTTCGGCGGTGTTGCTGCCACGGATACCGAGCTTGCCGTGAATGGTGTTCGCGGCGAATCCCTTGAGGTGCTGCGCATCCTCGAGGATGAACGCGCTCACGCCCTTGGCTCGCTCACCCGGATTCGTCTTGGCGAAGACGGTGATCGTATCGGCGATGCCGCCCTGAGTGATCCACAGCTTGCTGCCGGTGATGACGTACTCATCGCCGTGACGCTCCGCGCGCGTCTCCATGCCCGCCGGGTCGCTGCCGGCACCGGGCTCGCTGAGTGCATACGCGCTGAGCTTCGCTCCGCTCGCCAGGTCCGGAAGCAGTCGCGCCTTCTGTTCGTCGGTCCCCGCGATCATCAAGGGGTATCCACCGAGACCTTGGACCGTCAGGATCAACGCGCTGGTCGCGCAGACCTTGGCCACCTCCTCGATGGCCACGTTGAGTGTCAGCGCGCTGCCGGAAAGACCCCCGTACTCGGGTGGAAACGGCAGCGCGAACAGATCGTGCTTGCGGAACAGATCGACGACGTCCCACGGGAATTCGCCGCTGCGGTCGATCTCCGCAGCACGCGGCGCGATGCGCTCGCGAGCGATGTCGCGCACCGTGTCGCGGATCATGGTCTGCTCGTCGTTGAGGCGGATGTCCATGCGATGGATGCTACCAAGCAGCCAGGTCAGCCGTTGAGCAGGTGACGCGCGATCACCACACGCTGGATCTGGTTGGTGCCCTCATAGATCTGGCACGCCTTGGCGTCGCGAAGGCGAATCGCCGCGGGGTGATCATCCGCCCCCGACTCCGGGGCGCACAGCTCGACGGCCGCGTGCGCGACCGCGACGCACGTGTCGGTGGAATAGAGCTTCGCGATCGCCGCATCGAGGGTGACGCGCCGTCCGGCGTCGACCAGCGCCGCGGCGTATCGAGTCAGCTGCCGGGACGCGGCGGTGCGCACCTCCATGTCGGCGATCGCGGTCGCGTCGAACTCGAGACCCGCGTCGCTGCGGCGCCGTGACGCGCCGACTGACGCATCGAGCGCCCCTTGCGCGATGCCCACCGCCTGCGCCGAGATACCAACCCGGCCACTGTCCAGCGCGGACATCGCGACCGTGAATCCAACCCCCTCGTCGCCGAGGCGATTCGCCGCAGGAACGCGCACGCCGTCGAGGACGAGCTCCCCGGTCCAGGAGCCATGCAGCCCAAGCTTCGCCAGCGGCGCGCCGGTGCTGACCCCCGGCATCGCGGATTCGACCAGGAAGGCGCTGATTCCACGCGAGCCCTCGCCGGTGCGGGCCATGACGATGTAGAGATCGGCATCGCCGGCGCCGGTGATGAACGCCTTGGCGCCATCGAGCACGTAGGTGTCGCCGTCGCGCACGGCGCGCGTGCGCATCGCAACCGCGTCGCTCCCCCCCGCCGCCTCGGTCAATGCGAACGCCGCCAGCCACTCGCCGCGCGCGAGCCTGGGCAGGTACCGCGACTTCTGGTCATCGTTGCCAAAAACGAGGAGCGGTTCGGTGCCGACCGACAGATGCACGTCGAGGATCACCGCACAGCTCGCATCCGCGCGGGCCACGTTCTCGATGAGCTCGATGAAGTCGGCGTGGCTGCCGCCGGCGCCGCCGTGGGCCTCGGGCGTAAGGATCCCGGCCAGCCGCGCCTCGCCTGCGGCTTCGACGATGCGCTTCGGGGATGGACCGTCACCGCGCGCCATCGCCGGAGCGATGGGCACGATCGCGTCCGCGACAAAGCCGGCGATACGCCCGGTCAGGGAGCGGCTGGCGGTGTCAGTCGACACGGACGAGCGTGGCCTCGCCCTGCGCGATCCCACTGCAGATCCCGGCGGCCCCGTACCCACCGCCGCGACGGCGCAGCTCATACAGGAGGGTCATGAGAATCCTGGCTCCGCTGGCGCCGATCGGATGGCCGATGGCGATTGCACCGCCGTTGACGTTGACCCGCTCTGGATCCACCTCGAGCATGCGGGTGCTCGTGATCGCCACTGCGGCAAACGCCTCGTTGATCTCCACAACGTCGAGCGTGCCGGCATCCAGCTCACCATGAGTCCTCGCAAGTGCAGCCTCGATCGCGAGCGCGGGGACGGTCGCCAGGTAGGGGTGCTCGGCGGCGGACTCCCCATAGGTGAGCCAGGTGCCGAGCGGTGTGAGCCCCTCGGCCTGCGCCCGTTCCGCGCTCATCAGCAGCACGGCGGTGGCTCCGTCGTTCATGCCCGGCGCGTTCCCGGCGGTGACGGTGGTTCCATCGCCGAAAGCGCCGCGCAACGCCGCGAGCTTCGCGAGCGTCGTGTCCGCGCGCGGCTGCTCGTCGCGCGCCACCGTCGAGCCGTTGACGCTCACCGGTACGATCTCGTCCGCGAACTTCCCCGCCGCGAGCGCTTCCTGGTACCGCATCTGCGAGCGGAACGCCCACGCGTCCTGCTCCTCGCGTGTGACCCCGAGCTCGGATGCGACATCGCTGCCGTGAACGCCCATGAGCACACCGTCGACGGGACAGCAGAGTCCGTCGCGCATCATGCTGTCGACCGCCACCCGATCGCCGAAGCGGCTGCCGAACCGCTGATCCTCGAGCAGGTACGGCGAACGCGACATCGACTCCATGCCACCCGCAACCACAACGTCCGCCTCGCCGGCGCGGATGAGCAGGGCGCCGAGATTGACCGCCTTCAGCGCGCTTGCGCAGACCTTGTTGATCGTGAACGACGAGACGGTCGATGGAAGGCCGGCGCGGAGTCCCGCCTGGCGCGATGGCACCTGACCCTGTCCGGCGGCGAGCACCATGCCCATGATCAGCTGATCGACCGCAGCCGGATCGGTACCGGTGCGCTCGAGGACCTCGCGGATCACGCGAGCACCAAGGTCGACGGCAGGCACCGACGCGAGCCCACCGCCGAGCTTGCCGAACGGCGTTCGCGCCGCTGCGACGATGACGGCATCAGTTGGCACGGTCGGCCTCCAGAACCTCGAATGGACGGAGCAGGTGGCGGGCGATGAGGATGCGCTGCACCTCGCTGGTTCCCTCGCCGATCTCGTTGATCTTGACGTCGCGATAGAGGCGTGCCACCGGCGACTCCTCCATGAAGCCCATCCCGCCGTGGATCTGCACGGCCTGGTTGGCGCAGGCGGTGGCCACCTCCGAAGCGTGCAGCTTGGCCATCGACGCATAGGGCGCCGGGCTCTTGCCCGCGTCGATGGCTGCGGCCGCGCGCCAGGTCATGAGCCGCGCCATCTCGATCTGCGTTCCCATGTCGGCAAGCTTGAACTGCGTGCCCTGGAAGGTCGCGATCGGCACCCCGAACTGGCGCCGCGCCGCCGAGTAGGCGAGCGACGCATCGAGGCACGCTTGTGCCACGCCCACCGAGAGCGCCGCGATCGCGACGCGACCGCTCTCGAGGATCTGGAGGAACTGGGTCAACCCCTCACCGGGCGTGCCGACGATGTTGCCGATCGGAACACGGCAATCCTCGAAGATCAACTCACGGGTGTCGGACGCGTGCCATCCAAGCTTGCGGTACTTGGGCGCCTGCGAGTACCCGGGGGTTCCGCGCTCCACGGCGATCGTGCTGATCTGCTTGTGCCCGTTGTGCGAACCCGTGACCGCTGTGATGGTCACCCCCGCGCTGATGTCGGTGCCCGCGTTGGTGATGAAGGCCTTGCGACCGTTGATGACCCAGTGATCGCGGTCGCGGACTGCGCGCGTCTGGGTTGCTGCAGCGTCCGACCCGGCGTCGGGCTCGGTGAGGCCGAACGCCCAGAGGCGTTCCCCGGCGAGCAGCGGCTCGAGCCAGCACTGCTGCTGTTCATGCGAACCGAATTTCACGATCGGCGAGATGCCCAGCGAGACGGCCGCCTCGAGCGTGATCGCGCAACTGGCGTCGGCTCGGGCGATCTCCTCCATGGCGAGGCAGTACGAGATGAAGTCGCCGCCCGCGCCACCGACCTCCTCCGGAAAGGGCAGCGCGAAAAGCCCCAGCCGGGCCATCCCGGCGACCAGGTCGTAGGGAAAGTCCCCGCTTTCGTCGTAGCCCGCGGCTGCGGGCGCGATCTCCGCCTGGGCGAAGTCGCGAACCACGTCGCGAATATGGCGCTGCTCGTCGCTGAGATCGAAGTTCACTCGAACCTAACGGTAGCGCGGCGGGATGGCCTCCAGGCAGGCGACCATGTAAAGCTGACTTGACATTCCCGTAGGTGTCAAGTAAGCTTTACATCATGCGAAACGGAGTCCGGGAAGTCAGGTCAGGACGAGGCCTCTCGCAGGGAGATCTTGCAGATGCACTCGGTGTCTCGCGGCAGACCATCAACGCCATCGAGACCGAGCGCTACACACCCTCTCTGCCTCTGGCGATCGCCTTGGCCCGTTTCTTCGGCACAACGGTGGAGGACATGTTCCATGTCGACGAGAACGGGAAGAAGGCCTGACGTGATGCACTCGAGGTGGACGCTTCCGGCGTTCTCGCTGGTGCTCGGACTCGTGCTGCTGGCGGCGCTCGCCGCAGGACATCAACTGGTGACGGGCATTTGGAGTTGCGGCATCATGGTCTTGTTCGGCGCTGCGGTGCTCCTCGGGGGCCGGAGCGAGACCATCCGAGGGCTGCGCGGTGACGGACGCGACGAACGCTTTGCCATGCTCGACCTGCAGGCCACCGCGCTCGCCGGGCTGGCGCTGATGATCGCCGTGATCGTGGCTTTCATCGTCGACGTCGCCCGCGGCAACAGCGGGGAACCCTACGACTGGCTCGGCGCCATCGCCGGGCTCGCCTACATTGCCGCGGTCATCGTGCTCCGGCTTCGCGGCTGACCGTACCCGCGGGCACGTAGTCAGCGTGGGTGCGTGCTCAGCCTCACCGCCGTCAACCGGACCACGTCCTCGATCGTGTCGGCGATGTCCGCGCCCGCGGCGGTCAGGGCATCCAGCTTGCTCTGCGCGCTGCCGGTGTTGCCGCTGATGATCGCGCCGGCATGGCCCATGCGCTTTCCCGGCGGCGCGGTGCGCCCGGAGATGAATGCCACCACCGGCTTGTCGAAGCCGGTCTCGCGGATCCAGGCCGCCGCGTTCTCCTCGTCTGATCCGCCGATCTCCCCGATGAGCACCACCGCCCTGGTCTCGCTGTCGTCGGCGAAGAGCTGCAACACATCGGGAAAGCTGAGGCCCATCACCGGGTCCCCGCCGATGCCAACCGACGTCGTCTGCCCCATCCCCGCCTGACCGAGACCCTGGATCACCTCATAGGTGAGCGTGCCGCTCCGGCCGACGATCCCGACCGGGCCGGACGTGTTGATGTGGTTGGGGATGATGCCCACCTTGCACTGCCCGGGGGTCACGATTCCCGGACAGTTCGCGCCGAGCAACTGGTGGCCACTGCGGATCACGAACTCGCGTGCGCGGATCATGTCGTGCACCGGGATGAGTTCGGTGATGCAGACCGTCAACTCAATCCCCGCCGCCGCCGACTCCATGATCGCGTCCGCTGCGAATGCCGGCGGGACGAAGATCCCCGACACATCCGCGCCGGTCGAGGCAACAGCGTCGGCGACGGTATCGAAAATCGGTACTCCGTCCTGGTCGCTGCCACCTTTGCCGGGCGAGACCCCGGCAACGATGTTCGTCCCGAAGGCACGCATCTGCCCGGTGTGAAAGCTGCCCTCACGCCCGGTGATGCCCTGGATCAGCACGCGGCTGGACCGATCGACAAGGACGCTCATTACACGTCTCCGGTGGGCATGGGGAGCGCATGAACTGCCGTGGGCCGTCGGGTGGCGAGCTGATGAACGGGGCGGCGCCGAAGGGCGGGAAAGGCGACGGAGAACGCGCCCAGGGAGGGGAGGGCATGAACGGAGGAGGGCCGTCTCGCAGCCCGGGCTACCCCCTCAGGCGAGAGCGAGGGGCGGAACGGCGAAGGCGTTCCGACCCCGTGCCCTCCGTAGGTCATGCCCTCCCCACCCGGTGTGCGGCACCCTGCGCAGTTCATTCGCTCCCCGCCCTGGTCAGCGCGACAATGGCCTCGGCCGCCTCGGTGGCGGTGAGCGCCGGGACGATGCCCGCCGCCTCGAGCAGTCGGCGTCCCTCTTCTTCCATGGTGCCGGTCATACGCACCACCAGCGGCTTGGTGATGTGGAGCTCGTCGCGCGCCGCGATGATCCCGCGGGCGACCTCGTCGCCCCGGGTGATGCCGCCGAAGATGTTGATGAACACGCCGCGCACCTTGGGGTCGAGCAGCACCATCTCGAGAGCGTTGCGCACGCGTTCGGCGTTGGCGCCGCCGCCGATGTCAAGGAAGTCGGCGGGTTCGCCACCGTGCTGCTTCACGAGGTCGAG
>JBAQGL010000334.1:0-2220 GCA_049287785.1 Candidatus Dormiibacterota bacterium
TCTATGAGGTGCTCGCTCGCAACGTCCCGCCCACAGACCAACAGGCCCCGGACGAGTCACAAGCGATGCCGGTAAGTCCGCTGCCCTGCGCGCTGGCGATTCCCGCCACAATCGTCCACCGTCCTCCCGAGTACCGCTCGATCAACGGCTGCGTGGACGGCCAGCTGTCAGCCGTATTTGGAAGGGTTTGGGGGAGCAGGACTCCGATACCTGGCAGGTCGCCGACTGCCCAGCACTCGTTGCCACTCACACACGCAACGCCCGCAAGCTCTCCGCCGTTGGGAACGCTGATGTGGGGGCTGGGCACGACCGCCCAGCCTGCTGCGGAATACCTTTCGACCAGTGGCTGCTCGGTGTCCCCGGCGCCAGTTGAGCCAACTGCCCAGCAGCTGTCCGCGGCGACACATGTCACGGCGCTGAGCGTGCCCTCGACTCGTTGGCCAGTCTCGACCACCCAACTGCCTCCAAGGTAGTGCTCGATCAGTGAGCCCGGTCCCACGGCCCAGCAGTCGTCGGCGTTGACACACGTCACCGCGCTCAACTCTCCGCCCGATCCAGTGATATGCGGGCCGTTGACCAGGCTCCATCCGGAGCCGGCGTAATGGGCGATCAGCGGCTGCACGGCGGGGCCACCCTCGGTCGCCGCGCTGCCCACTGCCCAGCAATCATTGGCGGAGACACAGGTCACGCTGCTGAGCCCAGGGGATGCGCCGGGGGCGGTGCTCATGGCGGGTGCTCGCACAATCGCCCACTTCCCCCCCATGCGGTGCTCAATCAGCAGCTGGGAATGGTTTCCGTCATCCACCGCACCCACAGCCCAGCACACGTCGCCGCTCACGCATGCGACGGCGTTGAGAGATCCACCGGACGGAAGTCGGTCGCTCACAACCGACCAGCCGGAACCATCCGACTCATGCTCGATCGCCGTGCCAACCGCCCAGCAGTCTCCCGAGCTCACGCAGCTGATGGCATAGACGCCCGCACCGCTCGAGTCCTCGGCGACGTGCCACCCGCTGGATCCGGCGTGCAGATAGAGCACCCCCGCGCCGGCGAGCGCGCTGATCGTTACAACGGCAGCGACGCCAAGCACGGTGCCGAGACGTCTCGTACCCCGTCGGGCAAGGGCGGACCTGATGATGTTTTCTTCGAGGTCACGAGCAGGAGGTGTGGCGCGGCGCCGGGTCAGATATGCCCGGGTCAGACCAACGAGTTCGTCATCGGACATCTTTGTGTCAGGCATCGGCAAGCTCCTTCCTCAGCTTCGCCATCGCTCGACCGAGGTGGCTGCGCGCGGTGCCGGGACGGCAGCCGAGGAAAGCCGCACATTCGTCGACGGTGAAGCCGTCGTGGTGGTGGAGCGTGACCATCGCTCGCTGTCTCGCCGAGAGATGCTGGTACGCGCGGTGCAGGTCCATGAGCCGCTCGCCGAGGTCAGAGAGCTGAAACGGACCTTCGTCGAAGCTCGGACCGCCGGTTCTCCGGCGGAGTCGCCGGCGCTGACGGATGCATTCGCGGACGCAGACGCGAGTGAGCCAGGCCGACGTGTTCGACATGTCCTGCAGTGAGGACCACCGACGCCAAGCGATGACCATGGTCTCCTGAACGGCATCCTCGGCCTCGGTAGGGTCATCGACGATTGCGAGCGCAAGCCTATAGAGACGTCTGGCCTCTGCTTCGACCAGCCGTTCGAAGTCGATCTCGTTCGAGCGATCCTCCACGCCTGACTGCACGCTCATGGCGACGATGCTGAGGCTCATGAAAAAGAAAGGCTGGGAAGGCGCAGTTTTCTTACCACCTCCACGGTCGCAGGAGTTGCCCGCTGGCCGAGGCGAACGGCGTCGCGTCGAGGTCAAGTCACGTCGGCCGGGTGCTGGCCAAGGTGCGTGTGATTAGCTCTCATGAATGGAGCGAGTGGTAGTTGGGGCCTTAATTCAGCACGAACGGCTGCTGCTGGGGCACAGGAGCGCCGCACGAGCGTCGTACCCCGGCGTCTGGGGCCTTCCGGGCGGCCATGTGGAACTTGGTGAAGCTCCGCTCGACGCGCTTGTTCGCGAACTGTGCGAAGAACTCGGGGTACTGATCAGTCGGCCTGCCGCACCGCCACTCGCTCGGCTACACCCGCTCAAACACGAACCTAGCTTCGAGCTGGCGATTTACGTCGTGACCGATTGGACAGGCCAAGTGAGCAATTGCGCGCCCACGGAGCACGACGATCTGCGC
>JBAQGL010000335.1:0-1994 GCA_049287785.1 Candidatus Dormiibacterota bacterium
GCCCGGCGACGCCGAGCTGGTCGTCGCGGACCGCGTCGAGGCGCAGGCCGGTCTTCTCGCTGATGACGGTCGCCCCGGTGAGGACCGCGATGTCCTGGAGGATCGCCTCCCGGCGCTCGCCGAATGCGGGTGCCTTGACCGCCATCGAGCTGAAGGTGCCCCGCGCCCGGTTGACCACCAGGGTCGCCAGCGCCTCGGCCTGGATGTCCTCGGCGATGATGAGCAGGGGACGGCCGGCACGCATCACCAGCTCGAGGCTGGGCAGGAGATCGCTGACCGACGAGATCTTGGCATCTGTGACCAGAACTCGGGCGTCGTTGAGCACGGACTCCATGTTCTGCACATCGGTGACCAGGTGCGCGGAGATGTAGCCGCGGTCGAACTGCATGCCCTCGACGACCTCGACCTCGGTCTCGATGCCGGTCCCGTCCTCGATGGAGACGACCCCTTCCTTGCCGACCTTGTCGAAGGCGTCTGCGATCATGGCGCCGATGACGGCATCGCCGGAGCTGATCGTGGCAACGCGGAGGATGTCGTCACCGCCCTTGACCGGGTGCGAACGCGCGCGGATCGACTCCACCGCCGCGTCGCATGCGGCCATCATGCCGCGGCGCAGGTCGTTGGGCGGAGCGCCCGCGGCGAGATTCCGCAGGCCCTCGTCGAGCATCGCCCGGGCGAGCACCGTGGCCGTCGTGGTGCCGTCGCCCGCGATGTCGTTGGTCTTGATCGCCACTTCCTTGAGCAGCTGCGCGCCCATGTTCTCGAAGTGATCCTCGAGCTCGAGCTCACGCGCGATCGTCACCCCGTCATTGCTGATCAGGGGTGGGCCGAACTTCTTGTCAAGCACGACCGTGCGACCACGTGGTCCGAGTGTCACCGCGACGGTGTCGGCGACGATCGCCGCGCCGCGTGCGAGCGCCGCGCGTGCGGGCGCCTCGAAGCGAAGCTGCTTTGCTGCCATCGCTACTTACTTCTTGCCGTTCTTCTCGACGACGGCCAGGATGTCCTTCTCGCCGAGGATCAGGTACTCGACATCGTCGATCTTGACCTCGCTGCCGGCGTACTTCGCGTACATGACGCGGTCGCCAACCTTCACGTCGAGGGGGACACGAACACCGGTCTGCTCGTTGTAACGGCCGTTGCCGGCTGCCTCGATGATGCCTTCCTGAGGCTTCTCCTTGGCAGTGTCAGGCAGCAGGATTCCGCTCTTGGTCATCTCATCACGCTCGACCGGTTTGACGACGACGCGATCGGCGAGGGGGCGCAACTTGAGGGACATGGAACCTCCTGGATTCTTAGCACTCTTGGTGGGTGACTGCTAACACTCTACCTAACTGAGTGCCAACCATGCAAGCCCGCGCCCCCACATCGGGGGCTTGTCACACCGCGGCGGCGGGGGCCGACGGCGGGCCGGCGACGCGGGGACGCGACGGCCGGAGGAAGAGCGTGAGCCCGACCGCGAGGAAGGCGACCCAGAGCGCCGCCTGGAGGATTGTCGGCGAAGCGCTGTAACCGACGAGCCCGTGGAGCACATCCCCGATTCCCTGGTCATCGGGCAGCGCACCGCTCATGTTCCACAGGGTCGCCGAGGCGCCTGGCAGCACGTGCAGCTCCTGGAGGTTCTGGACCCCGTCGGCGAGGAGTCCGGCCGCAACCACCATGAGCAGGCTCCCGACGATCGCGAAGAATCGCTTGAGGTTGAGGCGCAGGCCGGCCCGGAACATCGCGTAGCTCACCGCCAGTGCGATTGCCAGGCCGATGACCGCGCCGATGACGACCAGCGCCGGCGAGCTCTGGTAGGTGATCGCGAGCAGGAAGATCACGGTCTCGACCGCCTCGCGCCCGACGGTGACGAACGCGACCAGCCCCAGAGCGATCCCGGAGCCGCCGGTGACAGCCCCGGAGATCTTGGCGCGCAGGTCCCGCCCCATGTTGCGGCTGTGGCGGCGCATCCAGAAGGTCATGTAGGTGAGCACGGCGACGGCAATGGCGAA